>JAEZMB010000017.1 GCA_023435825.1 Pseudomonadota bacterium
CCCCTGGACCCCCTCCTTCCCCAAAAACTTTTCATGGGGGAGGGGGAAGATAGTTCAAGTCTTACTTTAAAAAAGCTGTAGCCATCGCCCTACTTACTTTTTCAGCTCACGGGCACCCCAGGTTGGGGGTCCGGGGGGCTAAGCCCCCCGGCGGGCGCCGGGCAGCGCCCGGCCGGGTCTGGGCGGAGCCCAGCACTGGGCAGCGCCCAGCACCTTACGGGCGTCGCCAGCCGGTGACCAGGGCGACGGCTTTGATGCCTTTTTTCTCGCCGGTAAAGCCCAGGCCTTCCTCGGTGGTGGCCTTGAGGTTCACTTGGCCTTTATCCAGCCCCATGAGCGCGGCCACGTTGAGGCGGATGGCCTCGGCGTGGGGGCTGATCTTGGGGATCTGGGCAATGATGGTCAGGTCCACGTGGGTGATGGTCAGGCCCTTGGCCTTGGCCGTAAGCAGAGCTTCGCTCAAGAACACGCCCGAGGCCATGTTGTCGAAATCCGGGTTGCTGTCCGGGAAGAGCCGGCCGATGTCGCCGCCGGCCACGCAGCCCAGCACCGCGTCGGTCAGGGCATGGAGCAGCACGTCGCCGTCGGAGTGGGCCAGTACCTCGGGTGCGCCGAGGATGGGGTAGCCGCCGAGTTTCATGGGGCGCGGGGGCTGTTTGCCGGGGTTGCGCGGATCGGCGTAGCGGTGGACGTCGTAGCCGTAGCCGGTCACGGGCACGGGCGGCGCGGCCGCCTCGGCCAGGCTGGCCAGATCCTCGGGATGGGTGATTTTCATGTTTTGCGGCGCTCCGGGCACGGTGAAAACGGGCTGGCCGTAGTGTTCGACCAGGCTGGCGTCGTCGGTGACGTCGAAATCCGCTCCGGCGTGGGCGTAGGCTTCCCGCAGCAGGGCCAGGTCGAAGCCCTGTGGCGTTTGCACGGCGGCCAGTTCATGGCGCGGCAGGGTGGCGACCACGGTGTCGCCATCGATCTGCTTGACGGTGTCGGTGACGGGGAGCGTCGGGATGACGGCCTTGCGCCCGGCGGCCAGGGCGTCGGCCACCCGGGCGATGAGCCCGGCGTCGACAAAGGGCCTAGCCGCGTCGTGGATCAGCACCAGATGCGCTTCGCGGGGCAAGGCGTCGAGGCCATTTTTGACCGAATCCTGGCGTCTGGCCCCGCCGGCGGCGGTCAGGATCGGCAGCCCAGGGTGGTTCGCTTCGAGAAAACCGGCCAATTCGCGGGCGGCCTCGGTCAGATCGTCGGGCGCAAATACCACGACCACCCCGGCCACGTCCGGGGACTTGGCAAAGGCGGTCAGGGCTTTCCAGTAGAGCGGACGGCCGCCAACGGAGAGAAACTGTTTCTTGACGCCGCCCGAGGCCTTGGCCAGACGGGTTCCGGAGCCGGCGGCAAGCAGCACGGTCCACAGGGACACGGGGATTCCTTTGCGCTAAAGCGTGGATAAAAAAAGGGGAGTCGGCCGATAAGCCGGGTTTTGTTCCCCGGGTAAACCGGGGCGGCCATCATTCCTCTAGGACCGCGATTGCTCGCGGCCTCAAGCAACCTACCCGAAGACACGGCCGGGCCAGCCTTAACGCCTTCCTATTTGGTCTTGCTCCGAACGGGGCATGCCGAGCTTGCCGCGTCGCCGCGGCAACTGGTGGGCTCTTACCCCACCGTTTCACCCTTACCGGCGCATGCGCCGGCGGTTTGTTTTCTGTGGCGCTCTCCCGGGATCGCTCCCGCTGGACGTTATCCAGCGTCCTGCCCTGTGGAGCCCGGACTTTCCTCCCCGGGCCTTGCGGCCCGCGACGATAGCCTGTCCGACTCCCCGGGGGAGTCATAAGGCCCTTTTGCCCCTGCGTCAAAGGGGTGTGGGGATGTGGTGGGACGCTGGGCCGCTGCCGGCTTGAGGGCTGGCTATAAGAATGCTAATAGCCTGAAACCGTTGTTTTCCGTCTCCTGGAGGTGTGCGATGCGCCTGATGCTGCTGCTCTCGGCCCTGGTTGTCGTCCTGGGCGCTTGCCCGCCGGCTCAAGCCACGGACTGGCGTTTTCTGGCCGCCCATGACGACCGGTCCGTGGAACTCTACTATGACCGGCATTCGGTGCGCGCCTCGGGTGAGGTGCTGCGGCTTCGAATCAAGAGGGTGTTCGACGAGGCCGAGGGGCTGGAAATCGCCCATGAGATGGGCTTTCCCACCGGCGTGGCCTATGCCCTGGAGCGGGTGACCCTGGACTGCGGCAAGGGGCGGATCATCCGGCAGCAGGCGGCCTGGGTCGGCGTGGACGGCAAGTTTTTGGACCGCACCCTGTCCCCCGCCTCGGGTTGGCGGCCCATGCGGCCGGGCGGCCTTGGCGAAGCCGTCTGTCGGGAATTGGAATAGGGCGCTGGGGCCGTTTCGAACGCCGCCTCGGGCGCGCCAGAAACGCCATCGTGTCCAAGGAACGACGTATGCGTGTGACGTGCCCAAACCTTTTGGGAAATGTTCGTTGTTTATGGGGCGTCCTTTGGGGCTTCGCCGGATGGGCGCTTTTGACGGGCGTGGCCATGGCCGCCCTCCCTGACGGAATTCATCGGTTGCAGCGCAACGAATACTTCGTGGCGGCCGACCTGACGTTTATCGAGACGCAAACATCGGAAATCCGCCTGGTCGATGAAAAGCTGCTGGATGCCCACAGCACGGCGGCCTTCACCTTCGATCCCGCCGCCGCGACCCTGGAAGTGCTCGAAGCCTGGGTGCTCCAGCCGGATGGACAGCGTCTCGACGTGCCGCCGGAGAACATCTTCACCCGTCCCAGCGCCGCCGCCCGGAACACGCCGGGTTTCGTGGCCTCCCAGACGACGACCGTTGAATTCCCCCAACTGCGTATCGGCAGCGTCGTGCACTGCACCTGGCGGCATGTCGTCAGCAAACCCGCCGCCTTCGGCTTCAACGTCGTCCTCGCGCTAGGCCTTGACGGGCATACACGCCAGGAATTGCGCATCGAAGCTCCCGCGTCCGTGCCGCTGCAGTGGGGCCAGCGCGGCGGTTTCGCGGTCGATGCAGCCCAGGCCGGCGGCAATCGTGCGTTGACCGCCGCCATTGACGTCGGAGCCGTACCGCCGGCCGAGGCTTCCATGGCCTCCCCGGTGGACGTCGGGCCGGTCTTTGTCGCCACCACCCTGGCCGGCTATGAGTCGCTGGGCGCCGTCTATGCCGCCCGCAGCAACGGCAAGGCCGCCGCGACCCCGGAAATCACGGCCTTGGCCCGCGACATCGCCGGCGAGGCCAAGGACCTGGACGCGGCCCGGGCCGTCCACGACTGGGTGGCGGCCCATATCCGCTACGTGGCCGTTTTCCTCAATGAAAGCGACAATGTGGTGCCCCATGACGCGGCAACCGTCCTGCGCAACGGCTACGGCGACTGCAAGGACCACGTCGTGCTCATGCAAGCCTTGCTGGGGACGCTTGGCGTCCGCGTGCAGCCGGCCCTGGTGAACTGGGGTTCAAGCATGGAGCCGTTGCCGCTGTGGTCTTCGGCGTCGTTCAATCACGTGCTGGCCTATCTGCCCGACTTCGACACCTACGCCAATCCCACCAATCCGTTCGCGGTGTTTGGCGTCCTCGACAGCGGCCTGGCCGACAAACTGACGGTCATCGCCAGCGGCAACGGGGAAAAGCGCCAGACCCCGGCCCAGAGCGCGGCCTCCAATGCCTACCAGTACAACGCCGAGACGGCTGTGGACGCCGACGGAACGGTGCGCGGGAAGGTCCGCATGACCCTTTCCCCCGGCGCGGACGGCGTTGTCCGCCGTGCCCTGGCCGGGGCGAGTTCCCTGGCCGCCCTGGCCAATCAGCTGCTCCAGGCCACCCCGGAAGGCGGCTATGGCGGGATGCGTTCGACGGACCCGCGCGATCTGACCAAACATGTGGAAATCGAGGGCCAGTGGACAAGCCCCCACGGCGTGGTCCAGTCTTCCCCCCTGGTGTACATGACCGTACCCCTTGGCCTCGACGTCGCGCCGGCGAACAATCTGCGGGCCTATCTCACCACAGGTTCGCCACGGCGCTATCCGGTCATTGTGGGGGCCAGGGAATACTCCTGGCATTGGGCCATCGCCTTGCCTTCGGGAGCCATGGTCGAACATCTGCCGGCGAGCGTGGATCTGGTCAGCCCCGCGGGGCGCTTTACCGCCAGCTACGAGGTGGTTGGTGGAAAGATCATGGTCAAGCGAATTTTTGTGATCAACAAGACGACGTATCCGGCAACGGAGTACGCCGACCTCCAAGGCCTGCTGTACGCCTTTATCGACGATCAGCGCGCGGTCATCAGCTATAAGCCCGGAATATAATCTCCCCGGCGAGGGCAGGGCGCTGGCCTTGGCGGTGCTCAACCGTCCCGGCGGCCAAGGAGCCCCTGCATGGTCGCGAGCAGGGCGCTGCGGCGAACGGGCTTGCTCAGGTAGGCGGAGCAGCCGGCCTCCAGGCAGGCAGCCTCGTCCTCGGGAAAAGCCCGGGCAGTGATGCCGATGATGGGCGTGGAGCCAAGGCCGGACGCCCATTCATGTTCCCGCATGGCCCGCACGGCGGTCAGACCGTCCATGATCGGCATGACGTGGTCCATGAGCACGATGTCGAGGCCGCCTTTCTTGAACCGGTCCAAGGCGTCCTGGCCGTTCTCCACTTCCTCCAGAATGACAGGCTGATTTTCCAGGAACAGGCTGACGACCTGACGGTTGCCAACGGAGTCGTCGGCCAGCAGCACCCGCCAGGGTTTGCCTCCCGCATCCGCCAACTCCGCAATGGCTTGGGGTTCCGGCGCAAGCGCCTCCGATGCGGCTTTGGCGGCAACCTCCAGCCTGACCGTGGCCGTGATGGTGGCCCCTTGGCCAAGAACGCTTTGGATGGACAACTCCCCCTGCATCAGTTCGGTCAGGCGTTTGGAGATAGCCAGGCCAAGGCCGGTTCCCCGGCGTTGATTGCCGCCGACCTGGAAGAAATTGTCGCAGACCCGGGCGATGTCTTCCGGGGCTATGCCAACGCCGGTGTCCCGGCAGGTCAGACGCAGGAGGAAGGCGGAAGGGCCAAGGGGCATGGCCGAGGCCGACAGCCGGATTTCGCCCTCATGGGTGAACTTGCAGGCGTTGGCCAACAGGTTGGCCACGATCTGGGTGAGACGGATGGGATCGCCATAGACTTGGCGGGGCAAGCCGGGGTCAAGGTCGCAGTAAAGTGGGATGCCTTTTTCCTCGGCCTGGGGCGTGAACACGGCGCAGGTCTGAAACAGGGCTTCGGGCAGGTCGAAAGCCTCGGGTTCCAGGGCCAGCTTGCCGGCCTCCAGCTTGGACAGGTCGAGAATGTCATTGATGACGCGCATGAGGATCTGGCCGGAATGCTGAAAGATGTCCACATAGCGCTTCTGGCGGGGAGTGAGCGGGGTGTCGGCCAAAAGATCGGCCATGCCCAGGATGGCGTTCATGGGGGTGCGGATCTCGTGGCTCATGTTGGCCAGGAAGTCGGACTTGGCCCGGTTGCCTTGTTCGGCCCGTTCCCGGGCGGCCAGGAGTTCGCCTTCCAGGGCCTTGCGCTCGGTGATGTCGGCGATGAGCATGAGCAGGCAGCGGCGCTCGAAGGCCTCGATGACCGTGCAGGAGCACAAACCCACGATGCGCCGCCCGTCGGCGTGCCGGAAGGCCAGTTCCCGGTTGGTGACGGATTCGGCGACCTGCAGTTCGAGCAGAAGTTGTTGGCGGTCCTCGAAACGCTCCCAAAAGCCGAGTTCCTCGGAGGTTCGGCCGATGGCTTGCTCGGCCGGGATGCCGGTCAGATGGGAAAAGGCTTCGTTGACGCGCAGCATCCGGGCGGACTGCTCCTCGCTGATGGTGACAGCCAGGGGCGAGAATTGGAAAATGGCGGAAAAGCTCAGTCGGCTGCGGTGCAGGGCATCTTCGGCGGCCTTGCGGTCCTCGATCTCGTTTTCGAGGTCAGCGGTGCGGCGTCGCACGGTTTCCTCAAGTTCCCGACGTCGTTTTTCGAGGGCGGAAACCCGCAGTCTATAGCCGCCATGGAGCAGGGCCAGGACAGCCAGCCCGGCCAGGGTCCGAAACCACCAGGTTCCCCAGAAGGGCGGGGCCACGGCAATAGCCAGCGTCAACCCCGTCTCGTTCCAGACGCCGTCGTTGTTGCAGGCCCGCACGCGCAGGCGGTATTCCCCCGGGGAAAGATTGGTGTAGGTGACGGTGTTGTTGCCGGCGGCGGGGGAGAATTCCTGGTCAAATCCTTCGAGCTTGTGGGAAAAGAGGTTGCGGGGCGGATCGGCGAAATCCAGGGCGGCAAAGGACAGTTCCAGGACGTTGTCCTCGTGCCCCAGGGCTAAATGGCTCACGGTGACGGGGTTCACGGCATAGGGCTTGTTGCGGACGTTAAGCCCGGTCAGGATCACGGGGGGCACGTGGGGGTTTGGCCGGATGCGGCTGGGAAAAAAGGCGGTCAGGCCGTTTGTGCCGCCAAAAAACATTTCACCGTGTTTGCCCTGGGCGTAGGCGTTCATCCAGAATTCCAGACCGGCCAGGCCATCCCGGTCCGAATAGTTGCGCACCTCGCCGTTGCCCGGGCTGTAGCGAAAAAGCCCTCGGAAGGTGCTGCACCACAGATTGCCGTCCTTGTCCTGCAACATCCCCTGGATGCCGTCGTTGGCCAGGCCGTTGGCCATGGTGACGCGCTGAAAACGTCCGGTGCGCGGCTCGAAACGGTTGAGTCCCGCGTCGGTGCCGATCCACAAGACCCCGGAGGGATCAAGGAGAATGGGGGTGACGCGGTTGTTGGACAGGGAATTGGCGTTGTCCGGATCGTGTTCCCAATGGGTGAAGCTTTCGGTGTTCTTGTCGAAACGGTTGAGTCCGCCATTGGTGCCGATCCACAGGATGCCGCCCGGGGCCGGGGTGATGTGGCGCACCCGATTGTGACTGAGGCTGGCCGGATTATTGGGGTCGTGGCGGTAGGCTTTGGCCTTGCCCGTTTTCGGGTCGAAGCGGTTGAGTCCGCCCGAACTGGTGCCCAGCCACAGGATGCCGTCTTCGTCCTCGGCGATCCACCAGATCTTGTTCTGGCTGATGGACTCGGGGTCTTGGGGATCGTGGCGGTAGTGGACGAAGCGGCCGCTGTCAGGGTCATAGCGGTCCAGCCCCCGGTCGGTGGCCCCGATCCAAAGGCGACCCTGGCGGTCGAACAGCAGGCAGTTGACGCCGTCGTCGGCCAGGCTGTCAGGGGTGGCCGAATCGTGGCGGAATACCGTGACCTCGCCTGTTCGGCGGTCGACCCGATTGAGGCCGTTGTAACGGGTGCCGACCCAGACGACGTCGGGGCTTTCCTGGGCCACGGCGCTGACCGAACTGCCGGACAGGGCGGTTGGCAGCCCCGGTCCGGCCCGGTAGACGGAAAACGCCTGATAAGCGGGATTGTAGCGGCTCACGCCGCCGGAATACGTGCCGAACCACAGCAGGCCGCCGGTATCCTCCAGGGCGCACAGCACTTCGTCCTGGGACAGGCTTTCCGGGTCCAGGGGATTGTTGACGGCCATGGATGGGATCAGCTTTCCCGGCTGGTCCGGGTCCGGCCACATGCGGGCCAGCCCCCGGTTGGTGCCGATGAAAAGCCCGCCCCAGGAGTCGCGAAAGGCAAACCAGGTGGCCAGGCCGGGCAGGTGATGGTCGGATTGGCCGGTGGCTTGATTGAAACGATAGGCCCCGTGTATTTCCGTAAGCACCCAGAGCGTATCTGGACCGTCGCAGGCGATGCCGTTGATACGGACCTCGGCCGGGAGCTCGCCAAGGGGGCCGGGGAGCAGGGGCGTGGCCTGGCCGTCGGCCGGGTTCACGGCATGAATGCCCCGACTGGTGGCCACGAGCAGACTGCCGTCGGCCCGGGTTTTGATGGCGATGACCGGATTGTTGACGGCGCTGCCGTCCGGGTCAGCCAAGGACACGGCGTCAACAACGCCGGTGGCCGGGGTGATGCGAGCCAGTCCGGCAGCTCCGCCCACCCAATAGTTGCCGGACGCGTCCCGGGCGATGGTTCGGATTTCCTTGTCCACCTCGCCGCTGGGATAGGGCGTGGCCGCAGGATAGGGGCGGAAGCGGTCGGCCTCCCGATCATAGACGGCCAGACCGCCGTTTTTGGTGCCCACAAGCAGCGTACCGTCCACCGGATCGACGAAAAGCGTGCGGATGCTGTTGTCCGGCAGGGAATCGGGCCGGCCCGGGATGTTGCGGTAGACCACGACGTTGGTCCCGTCGTAGCGGTTGAGTCCGTCATAGGTGCCGATCCACAGAAATCCCAGCTTGTCCTGGGCCATGCAGACGACATAGGATTGGGAAAGCCCTTGTTCCAGGGACAACCGCTGGAAGCGGGGATGGGAATTGCCGTGGGCCGGCGGCGGCAGCAGGAGGGAAAAGGTCAGTGCATAAAGGCCCAGAAGCAGGCTCAGGCCTGGGAATCGGGAAGGGGCTGCGTCGGATGACCAGGGTTGCGTCATGGTTTCTGCACGAGGGTTGCCGGTGCTCGGGTTCGACGACTGTATGCCCCCCAACAAACTGAGACCGAAGGAATATGCAACACTACCTGCAGGAATTCAATTGGTTTTCCAGGGTTCATCGCGCCCGATGACCAACATCGGCGCTGGACCGTCACTGCGGGGCTTATCCCCAGACAGTTGAGGAGGTTGATGTGTTCAAGATGGTCATGCTGGCGGTTTTTGTGTTGCTTTTCGCAGGCTTTGCCGATGCCGCGCAATCATCGGGCTATCTTGACCAGTACGGTGCTTTTTTGGCTGCGCATGTACGCGGCGGCGTGGTGAACTATGCGGGCATCAAGGCGGATATGGCCCGCCTTGACGCGACGCTGGAGCGCATGGCCGCCGAAAACCCCGAAGCCATGGCCCGACCTGATCGCGTAGCCCTCTATATTAATGCCTATAACCTCTGGACCATCCGCCTCATCATGGACCATTGGCCGGGGATTGCCTCCATCAAGGCGGCTGGCGGCTTTCTGGCTTCGCCCTGGAAGCGTGCCTTTGTGCGCTTGGGCGGCCGGACCTTGTCCCTGGACGACATCGAGCACGGCATCCTGCGCCGGCAATACCCGGACCCCAGACTCCACTTCGTGCTCAACTGCGCCTCGAAGAGCTGTCCGCCGCTTCTGTCCGTGCCTTACCGGGGAGAGGTTCTGGACGCCATGCTGGAGCAACGGTCCCGGGCCTGTCTCAATGACCCGGCCGGAGCACGGGTGGATGGCGGGCGGTTGCGCCTGATCCGCATTTTTGACTGGTACGCCGAGGACTTCGGCGGCCGGGACGGGCAGTGGGGCTTCGTGCGCCGCTTTGCCGGGCCGCCCCTTGGCGCGGCGCTTGACGCCCTGACGGATCGCCGGCCGGTTTACGACGACTATGACTGGACCCTCAATGATGCGCCCGGGCCATGGACTTCGGCCCTTGTCGGCGCGGACGCGCCGCCGTCCGGTGTCGGTGTGGACGCGCCGCCGTCCAGTGTCGGTGTGGACGCGCCGCCGTCCAGTGTCGGCGCGGGTGGACCACCGTCAGGCACGGCTCCGGGCCTGCCGCCCCAGGGTAACGGCACGGGCAGCGCGCCCGATGCGATGCCGGAGCGTCCGTGACCAGAGGGCTTGCGAGCGAGCATCAGACGGCGTGTCCAGCCGGGGCTCTTGGCGGCCTTCCCGGCCACATCCGGCGCGGGCTGCTTTGCGTGGCGGCCCTTGTCGCCCTGGCCCTGTGCGGCCGTCTAGAGGCCGGGCGCTGTCTGTATGCCGCCTGCTTTGCCGCAGCCTTCGCCGCCCTGGTCCTGGCCGTGCGAAGCTGGCCGGCCGGAGGGCGTCGCGGCCGCGTCACCGCCGCCGTCCTGGCCCTGGGTCTTGGCGCGCGGCTGCTCTTTGTCTGGGCCTGGCCGGTCGATACCGACGTCTTTCGCTACATCGTCGAAGGCGACATGCAGCGAACCGGCGGCAATCCCTATCTGATCGCGCCGGGCGACCCGAGGCTGCCCGGGCTGTTGTCCGTCCCGGCCGCAACCGTCCTTGGCCGGGTCAACCACCCCGGGCTGGCCGCCGCCTATCCGCCCCTGGCCGAGCTGTTCTGCCGGGCCGTGGCCGCCGTCTCGCCCACCCCCCTGGCGTTCCGGGCAGCCTTTGCCCTGGCCGACCTCCTCGCCGCCCTGGCCCTGGCCGTGGTCCTGGCCCGGCGTCGCCTGCCGCCGGCCTGGCTGGCCCTGTACGTCCTTTCCCCCTTGTCCCTGGTCATGGGCGTCGGGGAGGGCCACCTCGACGCCCTGGTGGCCTTGGGCGTCTCCCTGGCTTTGGCCGCCTTCGCGGCCCGCCGCGACGGCTGGGGGTTTATGTGCCTGGGCGCTGCCGGATTGGTGAAGTATCCGGTGTTGCTCCTTATTCCGTTTTTTTTGCGGCCGGGTAATCTGCGTCAGGCCGCTGCCTGCCTCGTGCCGCTGGCGAGCTTTTGGCCTTACCGCGCGGCCGGGCCGGCCTTTTTTCAGTCGCTGGCCGCCTTTGCCGGCCATGTGGCCCAGGGCGGGCCGCTGACGGCCCTGGTCTGGCCCCTGTGCGGCGCGTTTGCCCCGGCCGTGTCCCTGGCGCTTGGCGGCGCGGCGCTTGGGGTCGGCTGGCTGGCCATCCAGGATCGCGGGCGCGGGCCACTTTTCGCCGGTCTGGCCGGCCTTGCCGCCTTGCCCACGGTCTATCCCTGGTATTACCTCATGGTTCTGCCGCTTTGGACCCTGCGTCCGGGCTGGCCTGCGCTGTGGCTCCTGGCCGCTCAGGGTCTGGCCGTGACCCCGACCTGGCTTCGCGGCCAGGATCTTGGCGGGCAGGGAGCGGCCATGGTCGTGATCTGGCTGCCGTTTTTGCTGCTCCTGGCCCTGTCCGCCTGGCGTCCCGGGCTGGCCGTGCCGGCTGGCCCAGCAAAAAGGCCGCGACGGCTTTCGGTGGTCGTGCCGACCCGAAACGAGGGCAGGGGGCTTGGTCGCTGTCTTGGAAGCCTGGACGGCACGGGCGTGCATGAGGTCGTGGTGGCCGACGGCGGCTCCACCGACGGCACGCCTTCCCTGGCCGCTGGATTTGGCGCGAAGGTGGTCGCGGCCGGCGGCGGCCGGGGCGGGCAGATCGCGGCCGGGCTGGCTGCCTGCCGGGGCGACGTGGTCCTTGTCCTGCACGCCGACGCCGTGGTCGCTCCTGACGTGCCGGCCCGGGTCATGGCTGCTTTGGACCGTTGCCCCGAGGCGGCCGGCGGCGTGGTCGGCATGGCCTATGACGCGCGACGTTCCGGACTTGGCGTCCTGAGGCTGCTCAATGCCCTGCGGGCGCGGTTTGGCGGCATCGGCTTCGGCGATCAGGGCCAGTTTTTCCGGCGCGAGGTCCTCACGGGCGCGGGCGGATTTCCGGCTATGGCGCTCATGGAAGACGTGGAGCTGTCCCTGCGCCTGGGCCAGGCCGGGGAGACGCTCTACCTGGGCGGGGGTGTTACGGCCTCGGGCCGGCGCTGGGTCGGGGCGGGCTTTGGCGGCAAGGCGGCCGGGATCGTGTTCATGTGCCTGGGCTATCTGGCGGCCAGGCGGCTGGGCTTGGCCGACGCCACGGGGAGGCGCTACTACCGCCGCTATTACGGCCGGGAGCCGGAGGCGTGTTTCGGCGAAAACTCCCGGGGTTGCGCGGATGAGAGGTGAGGCGCGGCGTGCGGCGGCCTGACGAAAATCGCCGGATGGCCGGCCCGCGATCCTACCAGACGGCCGTGTAGGCCAGGGGCGCGAGATCCCAGGTGCGGCCGTAGACGTGGACGCGTCTGGTTGGCGCGCCCGAGGCGTCGACGAGGGGGCCCCCGGCGTGGAGCCAGCCCACTATCCCGGTGGCCAGATTGGCGGCGGCGATGCCCTTGGTGCCAAGCTTCTGGACCAGCACCCCGCTGCGGTAGCCGATGGTGCAGTAGATGACGGCCTTTTTGCCGGCAAAATGGTCCGGGTCGGCCAGATAGTCCTGTTCGGACACCGCTCCGGGCAGGGTGGACACGGCCCGTTCCGCTTCCGAGCGGGCGTCGAAAAAGACCACGCCGCCTTCACGCCAAAGTTGCAAGGCCTCCTCGGGACGCATTTCCGCGGCCTCGGGAAAATCCTTTTTGTAGCCTTCGTAGAGGCCGTAAGCCTTGGCCTGGCGCTCCGGATCGGTTTTGGGCTGGCCCTGGCAGGCGGCCAACAAGGCCAGGACGCCCCAGAGGGCCAGGGTGAGGAAGGCGAGGGCACGGCGAGCAGGGCGACGGGGCATGGACGATCCTTACGGCCGAGGCCGGCCGGCGTCATCGGCAGCGGATGGCGTGTGTTCAGGCGGTCGCCGACGGCGACAGGTTTCGGGCAGTCAGGTGCCGCCGGGCTGCTGCCTGGCGCCGCTAAAGCAAAAGGCGAAAAGGCCGGCCACCAGCGCGGCCAGGAGAAAAAGCCATTCCATGGCGGCAGCCTACCACGCGTGCCGGGCGTCGTCGATGGGCAACGGATGACAGCCCGGGCGAAAGGGTCTATGACGGGCGGCATCGAAAGCGCCGTGACGGCGCGTTATCTGGAGGAAGCATGGGCAAATGGAAAGTGCTCGTCGCGCTGGCCGCTCTGTGCCTTACGGCCATGCCGGCCGCGGCCGACGACGACCTGGAGCGGGTTCGCAAGGTGCTGCGTGAACATCCTGAGATCGTGGTCGAGGCCATTCGCCAGCAGGGTCCGGCCGTTTTGGAAGTCATCGAGACCACGGCCCGGGCGCGCCAGAAAGACCTGGAGCGGGCGCGGTTCAGCCAGGCCCTGGCCAAGCCGCTGACGCCGGCCGTCGAGGCCGGCCGGGTTGCCCTTGGTCCGCAAAACGCCCCGGTGACCATCGTGGAATATTCGGATTTCCTGTGCCATTTCTGCGGTCAGGCTTCGGGAACCGTCAAAAGCGTGATGGAAAAAAATCCCAACGACGTCCGGCTGGTGTTCAAGCACTTCGCCACGGGCAAAAACAGCGTGCGGGCCGCGCTCTATTTCGAGGCCATCGCCCAGCAGGACGCCAAAAAAGCCTGGGACTTCATGGACAAGGTCTTTGCCCGGCAAAAGGACGTGGCCGAGAAGGGCGACGAAGTCCTCGACGCCATCGCCAAGGAAGTCGGCGCCGACGCCAAGAAACTGGCCGAGGACGTCAAGAGCAAGGTCCTGGCCGACCGGGTCGCCGCCGACACCAAGGAAGCCCGCGACTTCGGCTTCGAGGGCACGCCGGTATTCCTGATAAACGGCGCGCCGGTGCGTGGGGCCGTGCCCTTCGAAGTCTTCGACGAATTCGTCGGGGTGGCGGCCAAGACGCCGGCTCCGGCCAAGACCCAGTAGCGCGTTCGCGTTTCACCTCGCGCTCCGCTCCGGCCCGGACTTGCCATCGGACCGAAGCGGGCCTACTTTGGAGGAGTCGTCTCCAAGGGGCCGGGAAGCGCCATGCCAAGCGTCAGACAAATACTCGTCCAGAACGTCATCAAGACCATCCCCGTGGGCCTGCTCGTCATCGGCCCTCGCGGCACGGTCATCGCCGCCAGCCCTTCGGCGGCCTATCTGCTCGGCCTGCCCGAAGCCAGCCTTGAGGGCTGTGATTGGCGCACGCTGCTTCTGCCCGCCCCGGCCAATGAATCGTTTAATCGCAATCTCGTCGAGGCCGTGGAAAACGGCCGGCCCTACCGCCAGTGCCTGGCCGATTACCAGCGCCCGGACGGCGAGATGCGCCGCTTTTCCATGACCGCCTCATGTCCGAGCGTGGACGGCAAGCCCATTGGCGTCACCCTGCTTTTTGACGACGTCACGGCGCTGTATCGCAGCCGGGAGCGGGAAAACGCCGCCCTTCGCGAAAAAAACCGTCTCCAGCACGACATGATCGAAAGTCTCAACAACCTGGCCTTGTCCGTGGCCCACCAGGTGCGCAATCCGGCCGCAGCCATCGGCGGCTTTGCCCTCAAGCTCCTGCGCGACCACAAGGAACGCCGGCTGCCCGTGGAATATCCCGAGATCATCTTCCAGGAAGCCCGGCGGCTGGAAGATCTGGTCGGCGCGGTGGTGCGCCTGTCGACCCTTGGCGGCCCCCGGTTTGCCGCCGTGCGCCTGGGCCGACTGGTGGAAGAGGCCCTTTCCCGGGCCGCCCGCAGCGCCGAAGGGCTCCATAAGCGCCTGGAGAGCCATATTTCCCTGGAGGACGTGGAGATCGTGGCCGACGAAGCCTTGCTCTCCCTGGCCCTGGATGAGCTGTTGCTCAATGCCGTGGAATTTTCCGGCCATGAACTCGTGCGCGTTTCCGTCACCCTGGCCCGGCGAGACGACGTCAGCCAGCTCACCATCGCCGACGACGGCCCCGGGGTGCGTCCTGAGCTGCGTTCCTTTGTCTTTGACCCCTTTTTCACCACCAAGGCCCGGGGGGCCGGCATCGGTCTGACCCTGGCCCGCAAGGCCGTGCTGGAGCACAACGGCGAGATCGATTTGCGCCAGGGCGATGGCGGCGGCGCGGCGGTGACGGTGCGGCTGTTCGACACCCCCGAGGCGGGGCTGGGGCGCGAGGCGTTTTATGGGCCCATGGGGCTGGACGTGCGCGAACTCATGACCAAGGCCCGGGAGCTGGGGCTGGACGTCTCGGGGCTGACCACCATCGACGCCGTGCGGGCCATCCAGCAGCGCGAGGGCTTCGCCCCGTGCTTCGCCTGGGGCGTCCATGACCGCTGCGGCCAGGAACTGTGCGCCTTTCGCCGGGAATGCGTCAAAACCCTGCGTATCGACGACGGCCGCCGCTTCGTCTACGGGGGGAGCTGATGCGCCGTCCAATTTTCGCCGCGTGTCGCCTGCTGGCGGCGGCTGCCTGTTGCCTGCAGCTGGCCTGTCCGCCGGCCCAGGCACGCACGGTCTACGGCTATGAAGACAGCCTGGGCATGCTGCATACGAGTCCGAGCAAGTTAAGCGAGCATTACAAGCCACTCTACGAAGCCGAGGCCAAGGCCGACCATGAGGCGCTCATGCGGGCGCTACGTGAGCAAAACGCCCTGGGCGGCCCGCCGATCACCCGGGGGGCCGTGCTGCCGGCCGGCATGGGGCCGCTGTCCGAAGTCGGGGAGCGCATCCTGCGCGCGGCCGAGCCTTACCTGGGCGCGCCCTACCGATTGGGCGGCGACACCCCGGCCGGCATCGACTGTTCGGGACTGACCAAGGCCGTCTACGCCAGTTTCGGTTGTTCCCTGCCCCGGCAAAGCCGGCTCCAGGCCGGGCTGGGTTCGGCCGTGGCCGTGGCCGAGCTGGCCCCGGGCGACTTGCTTTTTTTCGCCACCAACCAGGATGTCGGCATCAGCCACGTGGGCATCTACCTCGGCAGCGGGAGGATGCTCCATTCCAGCCCCAGGCGCGGGGGCGTGGGCGTGGACAAGCTCTCCGGCACGGATTACGAACGCTGGTTCGTGGCCGCCCGCCGCCTGCCGCGCGCCGGCGGGGCAAGCGCTTCGGACGCCGGCGCGGCCGGCCAGAAAGCGGGACGGAAAAAAGACGTTTCACACAACGAAAGGCATGGTTCGCATGGGGAGTGATTCGCCGATACTGGACGCCGCCGCCTGCGTGGGCTGCGGGGAATGCGTGACGGTCTGTCCGTCCGGGGTGTTGTCCCTGGGCGACGGCCTGGTGGCGGTGGCCGGGGCCGGCTGCATCGGCTGCGGGCAGTGTCGGGCCGTGTGCCCCCAGTGCGCCCTGACCATTCCCGGCGACGATCCCTGGACCCAGGCCTACGACGTCATCGAGTCCACGGGCGAGCAGATCGCCCCGGGCGGCTGTCAGGCCGGCCGGCTGGTCGATGTGCTGCGCTCCCGGCGTTCCTGCCGGCGCTACCTGGAGCGGCCTGTGCCCGGCCCCGTCATCGAGGATTTGATTCGCGCCGGGGTCACCGCACCGTCGGGCACCAATTCCCAGGCCTGGACCTTCACGGTGCTGGCCACCCGGGCGGCGGTCATGAATTTGGGTCAGGCCGTGGCCGGCTTTTTCGGCCGCGTCAACCGCCTGGCCGCCAATCCGCTCGTGCGCAAAGGGTATGCGCTCCTGGGCCGCCGGGAGCTGGAAGATTACTACCGCGAGCACTATACGTCGGTGGCCGAGGCTTTGGCCGCCTGGGAGCGCGACCGCACGGACCGGCTTTTTCACGGGGCCACGGCCGTGGTGGTTGTCGGGTCCAGGCCCGGGGCGAGCTGTCCGGCCGAGGACGCGCTGTTGGCCACGGGCAACATGCTGCTGGCCGCCCATTGCCTGGGGCTGGGCACATGCCTTATTGGCTACGCCGTGGAAGCTATGCGCCATGACAAGCGGGTCAAGGCAGCGGCGGGGCTGCCCAGGGAGGAAACGGTCCATGCCGTTTTGGCCCTGGGTTGGCCGGCCGTGGCCTACGCCCGACCCGCCGGCCGGCGTCGGCCGCTGGTGCGGTATAAAACCGCCTGATTCCGTTTGGGCTTGTCGGGACGGACGGTTTATGGCAAGGCCGGACAGTGCGGGAGACTGGATGCGTCGGAGGATGGGAACGATGCGGGGATGGATTTTCGGGATCGCGGCGCTGGTCTTGACGGCCGCGACGTCGGGCTGGGCAGCGGAGCAGCGGACAGAGGCAACGCGTCCCAAGGAAGTGGCGTTTGTGCAGGGAACGGCCGGGACACCGGCCCAGGCCCCCCCGGCCAAGACGTCGGCCAAGCCTGCGGCCGCCCCGGTTGGGGCAAAACCGGCCGTAGCCATGCCCGTCATGGCCTATGCGCCGGTTGGCGACGGCGGCGGGCTGGACCGCTTCCTGGCCACACTGGCCCCGTCCCAGGCCACAGGCGAGCCCGTGGCCCCGGAAGACGCCGCCGCCTACAATGCGCGCAAGAATCATTATTCCATTGAGGTCCATCTGTCCCAGCGCAAGCTCTACCTCTACGAGAACCTGCCCGACGGCTCGCGCCATCTGGCCCGCGCCTACGTGGTGGCCGTGCCGGGGCGGGACATGGAAGCCCCGCAAGGCTGGGGCGTGGTCACGGGCATCAGTTTCGAGCCCTCCTGGCGGCCCACGCCGGCCATGAAGGAGCGGGCGCTCAAAAAAGGCAAACCCTTGCCCGAATACGTCGGTCCTGGCGTCAAGGACAATCCCATGGGACCGTTTAAAATCATTTTATCCCATGGCTACGGCTTTCGCATCCACGGCAACAACAATCCCAACTCCATCGGCCGGCCCGTCACCAGCGGCTGCATCCGCATGCGCAACGACGAGGGCAAGGACATGGCCAAATTGATCGACGTCGGCACCGAAGTCGTGTTTCTGGACTAAGCGTGCCCAAGGGATGACGCCAATGGCAGCCGACGAGGAACATGGTGAAACCGCCGCCCGCCGTCCGGCGACGTTTGATCCTGAAGCCGCGCGCCGCCATATGGGCGTGGACGCCGACGGCTTTCGGCGCGTGTTCGACTGCATCTGGGATGAGGTGAGCCGCCGGCGCAGCCTCCTGGATGCGGCCTACGCCTCGGGAGACCTGGAAGGCGTGGCCTTGCAGGCCCATACCATCAAGAGTTCCGCCGCCTCCATCGGCGCCGAGGCGCTCAGCCGAGCGGCGGCCGCCGTTGAAGCGGCGGCCAGACAGCAAACCATTGAAGCCTTGGCCCTGGCCATCGCCAGATTCAATGCCGCCAGGGAAACCCTGAGCCGGTTGGCGGGCATCTGCTGACGCGGCCAGCTGGCGTCGTCCTTTTGAGGGAGGAGTCCCCTTGAACCGTCGTGTGCCCATCGCGGCGCTCCTGCTGGCCCTTGGCCTGTACGGCTGCGCCTCCAACAACAAGGACTTTGAAAAAGAGATTTGGGGGCAGCAGGCTCCGGAGTCGCCAAGCGACACGGGCTGGCCGCGCCAGTCCGCCACGCCCCCGCCGCCTCCGCCACCCCCGGCCTACACTCCGGCTCCTTATGCTCCACCGCCGCCGCCCGCGCCGGTCGCTTCCCGGCCGCTTCCGGCCCAGGGGACTCCGACTGCCGCCGCGCCGGCCGCACCGCCCATGGCGGCGTCGGGCGGGACCGGACGCCCCATCGCACCGCCCGTGGTGGAGCCGGCCCCGACCGTGACCGACCCCCGGTTCGCACCCAAGCCCTTCAAGCCCGGCCCGGCCGAGGGCGAACAGGCTGCCGCGCCTCAGGGCGGCTATGCCGCCGCCCCAGGAGCCGCCACCTCACCGGCAGCGGCCCCGGCGACGGCCCCGCCTGCCGCTTCGCGTCCCGCCCCCATGCCCGAACCGGCCGGCCCGGCTTCGGAAGAACCGGCCGGCGCGCCGTCGGATCGGGCGACGTTTACCTTCATGGCCGGTTCGTTCGCCCACAAGGAAAAAGCCTCGGAGCTCATGAACACCCTGGAGTCACGCGGGTTTTCCACCCGCATCGACCAGGGCAAGCTCAACAACAAGACGTTTTTCAAGGTCTATGCCGTCAAGGAAGGCAACCGTGCCGAACTGGAAGGCGAGCTTTTCGCCGCCGGCGTCACCGAGCCGCACCTGACCGAGGAACGGCCCCTGGACCGGGGCGGCGCGGCCAAGACCGGCGCGGCCGGATCGGCCAAGACGGCTCCGGCCGCCACGGGCACGGCCAAGGCCCCGTCGCCCAAACCCTCGGGCAACATCCCGCCGCCCATTGTCGAACCGGCGCCGCCCCTGCCCGACGGCTACGTGCCGCCGCCGCCCAAGGCCGGCGGATCGTAAGCCCACCTGGGCCACCATGGACGCCTTTTGCCGGCGTTGTCAGGGATGCGAGTCCCTGACTGCGCCGGCTTTTTTGCGCGCGCCGCCGGCCAGGCACAGGATGCCGGCCAGCACCCCGGCGCAGCCGGCTATTTCCCGCCAGCCGATGGTTTCCCCGCACCACAGCGCGGCACAGGCCAGAGCGGCCACGGGCATGACGCCGCAGGCCACGCCGGCCGTGGCCGCGTCCACCCGCACCACGCCGTAGAACCAGAACATGTAGGCCGCCGCCGTGACCCCCAGGCCGTAGTAGACAACCTCGCCCACGGCGCGTGGCGGGATATGGCCGAAGTCCAGGGTCAGGGCCTCCCAGACGCCGGGGACAAGAAAGAAGAGTCCACCCAGAAGCGACACCCACATGGCGGCGGCCAGGGGCGAAAGCGGCTCGCGCACGGCGCGGCGCAGGAGCAAGAATACCGCCTCGAAGCACACGGCCAGAAGCACCAGGGCGTTGCCCCAGAAAGGAGCCGGGCCGATTGCCGGGCCGCCGGAGGCGAAACCCAGGACCGTCAGCCCGGCCGTGACGCAGCCGATGCCGGCCAGAGCCAAACGTCCTGGGCGTTCCTTGAAGCACACGCCCCCAAGCAGCGTGACCACGGCCGGCGTGGCCGCCGCCGTGACCCCGGCCGAGGCGGCTCCGGTGAGCTTGAGTCCTGACAGCAGGCAGGCCGTGAAGGCAAAGGAACCGCAGGCCGCCTGAGCCAGCAAGGCGTAAAAGGTGCGCCGCGACACCCGGGGAAAGCGTCCCTCGACAAGGACCACCAGGGGCACGAGCATCAGGCTGGCAAGGATGAATCGGGCCAGGGAAGCAAACGACAGCGGCAGCACGGCGGTCATGGAGCGGCCCACGGCCACGGAAGAGCCGACCAGGACCATGGCCGCGATCAGGGACGCGACCGCTTTTAGGCGTGAAGACATGGCAAGACCTCCACCATCGTCAGGATGGTGGAAGCTAGCGGGGACGATAGCGCTTATCTTGAACGATCTTGCGCCAAGCCCCAGGAGGCAGGCCGAACCGGGCACGGAAAACCCGGGTCAGGTGGCTCTGGTCGGCAAAGCCCACGGCCAGGGCGATGTCGGCCAGGGTTTCCGGGCCGGCTAGGCGGTCCCGGGCGGCCCGACAGCGGTATTCCAGCAGATGAGCATGGGGCGGCAGTCCGGTATGGCGGGTCACGGCCCGGGCCAGATGCCAGGGGGACAGCCCGGTCGCGGCGGCCAGTTCCTCCAGGCGCACGTCTTCGGCGAAACGTTCGGCCAGAATGGCCAATGCCTGGCGCACGGCTCCAGGCTCCCGGCCCATGGGCGGGGCGGCGGGATGGTCGTCGCCATGGCGCGCGATCCAGGCGGCCAGCAGGGCGAGCAGGCGCGTCTGTTTGGCCAGGCTCGGGGCCTTGGGCGTCATGAGCAGGGCATGGACGCGGCCGAACAGATCGGCCAGGACGGCGTCCTCGATGACCCCTGGTCGGAAGTGGGGCAGGCTCGCGCCGGCCGGCAGGGCTTGAGCCAGGGCCGTCGGCGGGAGATAGAGCATATGGTAGCGCCAGCCTTCGGGCACGGCCGCTCCGCCGTCGTGGGGTACGCCCGGCTGGACCAGGGACAGGCTGCCGGCCGGCGCCACCACCTGGGCGCCCCGGTAGCGGAAGCCCAAGGCTCCGGCTTCGATGCGCCCTAGGGCGTATTCTTCATGAACATGGCGGGAAAAACGCTGGTTGCGGTAGCTGGCGCAAAGGGCCAGGACGCCGCCCAGCAAGGGCAGGCGCAGGGCGGTTGCGGCTTCGCCGCCAGACGGCCGCCCTTGAGGCCTGGTTGCTTCTGGCTGGCTGTGTCGGGTTGGCAGCCCCGAGGGCGTGGTTTGGGCGGACATGGAATCGGGCCTGATCCATGAAAAACGCCGCCGCGCCCGGGGGCGCGGCGGCGTCGGTTGTCGCGGCGTTTACTGGGAGATGGCGTTTCGCCTGTACTGGATATAGGCATCCTTGACGGCGGTGTAGGGATCGACCGCCGGCTTGACCACGGCGTCGTAGGCTTCGAGCGTGTTCGGCAGATTATTGAACACATCGCCGCCCTTGATGATGTAGGACCAGTACCAGGGGTTGTCGTCGCCGTAGATGGACCAGGGGCCGAAGATCCAGGTCAGCGGATTGGCGGCGGCGTCGCCGGCCATGCCGATAGTGTCGCGGGCGGTGGAGGGGCCAAGCAGCGGCCAGACGATGTAGAATCCGTCGCCAACGCCCCAGCGGCCCAGGGTCTGGCCGAAGTCTTCGTTGCCCGGAGCCAGGTTGGGATCAGCCTTGGCCACGTCCATCAGGCCGCCGATGCCCAGCGTGCTGTTGATCATGAACCGCCCGAACTCCTTGGAAGCCTTCTTGAAGTCCAACTGGAGCAGGGCGTTTAGGAAGCGGATGGGGAAGATGAAGTTCTGGTAGGCGTTGGTCAGGCCGGTGCGCACCTGTTTGGGCACCACCAACGCGTAGCCCTTGGCAAAGGGACGCATGAGGCCGCTGTAGAAAAGATCGTTGAATTTGAACCAGGTCTTGTTCCAGTAATACAGCGGATCAGGTGTGGGCTTGTAGGGCGTTTCCGCATAGTCGTCGGCCTGGGGCGTTGCCGGGGCCGTCTGGGTGACGGCGGCCACGGGCGCAGCGGCAGGCTTGGCGGCGACGGCCTCGGTCGGGGCCGGGGCGGCGGCCGGCTGGGTCGGAGCCTGGGCCGGCGTCTGGACGGCGGCGGGAGTCGGCGCGACAGCCTTGTCGAAATCCTTGCTGGTCTTTTGGCGGCCATTGCAGCCGGTCATGACCAGGACCGACAACAGGAGCAGGGGGAGAAGGCGTTTTCTGGACAAGGCGGCGGTCATGGCAACTCCACACGGTTCAGCGTTGCGGGAAAGGCAAGCCATCCAAAGCGTCGAACTTCTCTTCGGTAGTGCCTCACGGGCCAGGGCATGTCAAAACCTAATCACGACCAATCGGCGGAATGCTTCCGAAATTTAGGGTCAGGAACGTTTTTGTGAGATCTTGGCGATCACCGCGTCGGGGCTTTCGTTCATGAGAAGCTGGCCGAACTGGCTGCGGTAGTTTTGCACCAGGCTGACGCCTTCGATGACCACGTCGTAGACCTTCCAGCCGCCGCGATCCGTCAGGCGGTAGGCAATGGGAATCTCCTTGCCCTTGCCCATGACCTTGGTGCTCACTTCGGCCTTGCCACCGCCGAGGTCCTGCTCGGTGAGATACTGCACCTTTTCGTCGGTGTAGCTCTCGATCTTGTCGAGATAGGTGTTCTCCAGCAGCGTGCCGAAGGCCTTGACGAACCGATCCTGCTGCTCGGGGCTGAACTTGTTCCACTCCGGCCCCAGGGCGCGGCGGGACAGTTCTTTCATGTCGAAGATTTCACCGATGGCGGCAATGAGCTTGGCCCGCATGGCCGGCCGGGTGTCGGACGCCTTGTAGGCCGGGTCGGCCAGCAGGGCGATGATCTTGTCCACGGACTGGGACAGGGTGTCGGTGGCCGGTCCGGCCTGGGCGCCGGCCACGGTCGCGGCCAGCAGGACAAGGGTCAAAACGAGGCGGGAAACAAAACGCTGCATACCGGATACCACCGCTGGTGAGGATGCCTGGGGCGCGGGGAAGGGCTACTTCACGCCGCCGAAAACGTATTTGCCGATAAGATCGCCGAGATCGACCGAAGATTCGGTCTCGACGATCACGCCGCCGGGCTGCAAGGGATCATCGGACCCGCCCGGGGAAATCTTGACGAACTTGTCGCCGATAAGACCGCTGGTCTTGATGGAGGCGATGGCGTCGTCGGTGAGCCGCACGTCCTTGTCCAGGGTCAGGCCCACCAGGGCGGCATGGTCCTTGGGGTCCAGGCGGATGCCCGAGACCCGGCCGATGCGCACGCCGGCCATTTCCACGTAGGCCCCGTTTTTCAGGCCCGTGACGTCCTTGAACTTGGCCGTGACCTGATAGCCGTCGCCGCCCACGACCTCCAGCTTGCCGAGTTTGACCGTCAGATAGGCCACGCACAACAGGCCAGCCAGGACAAAGACGCCCACGGACGTTTCCATTGCGTATTTTTTCATGCAACCGGCCTTTTACGGCCAACGTGCCCGGGATGCAACACGCCGGCTCCTTTCTACAGCAAAAACGAGGTCAGGACATAGTCCGCGACCAGGATGACCACGCACGACAGGACCACCGCCGAGGTGGTGGCCAGGCTCACGCCCTTGGCTCCGAAACCGCCCTGGCGGGCGTGGGTGAAATAGCCTTCATAGCAACAAATGGCGGCCACGAGCAGAGCGAAGACCACGGATTTGACGAACCCGCCGGTCACGTCGGCCAGATCCACCGTGGCGTCGATGCGGTCGAAATACACGCCCGGATTGATGCCAAGGAGCACGCAGCCCGAAATATAGCCGCCCAGGATGCCGACCACGTCGAAAATGGCCGTCAGCAGGGGAAAGCAGATAAGCGCTGCGGCCAGCCTGGGAGCCACCAGAAAGCGCATGGGATTGATGTCCATGGTGGACAGGGCGTCGATCTGCTCGGAAATGCGCATGATGCCCAGTTCCGCCGCCATGGACGAACCGGCCCGGCCGGTGATCATGATGGCGGTCAAGACCGGCCCGAGTTCGCGGATGATGGACAGGGCCACGGCCGCGCCGAGAAGCCCTTCGCTGCCGAACTTCACCAGGGTGTAATAGCCCTGAAGCCCCAGCACCATGCCCGTGAAAAGCCCGATGAGCGCGATGACGAAGATCGACTTGACGCCGATGAAATAGACCTGCTGCACAATCTTGGGCCAGGACGGAGCCGGGACAAGGATGCGCCAAAGCCCCTGGAGCGTGAACAGGAACAGCCCGCCGAGTTCGGCCACGAATCGCAAGGCCACACGGCCCACGGCCGTGGCGGGGGATAAAAGCAGGGAAAGGGCGGTCTGGGTCATGGTCGCCTTGGGCCGGGGCGTGGTTGTCTCCCGCCGGCCGGCTCACGGATTACACTGCTTTAATCCAAATGGGAAGCGGCGTTCATGTTCTCCTTGACGGTTTTGACGTTCCGGTTTAACCAAAATTTTAAACCAAACGGTTGAATTGGAGCACGCCATGGAGTCACCCCCGGACATCGCCTCGCGCATCCTCGATGCCGCCGCCGAGGAGTTCGCCGGCCAGGGGTTCGCCGGAGCCAAGGTCGAGGCCATCGCCAAACGGGCCGGCGTCAACAAGGCCGGCCTGTATTATCATGTGGGCAACAAGGAAAAACTCTACGAAGCCGTGATGCTGCGGCTTTTTAGCCAAGTGGCCGGGGCGGTGGAGCAGGCGGCCGCGCCGGGACTGCCGCCCCGGGATTCCCTGGCCGCCTTGGCCGAGGCCTTGGCCGGCCTTTTTGCCCGCCTGCCCATGCTGCCGCGCATCATGGCCTTGGAAATGGCCTCGGGCGGGGCCAACATGCCGGCGGCGGCTATGATGGAATTCCGCCGCATCTTCGGCGTCACCCGGGGCATCCTGGCTCGGGGGCAGGATGCCGGGCTGCTGCGGCCGGTCGAGCCGGTTTTCGTGCACCTGACGTTGGTCGGCGGCATGATCGTCTACAGCCTGTCCGAGCCGCTGCGGCGGCGTTTCGCCCAGGTGGCCCAGGCCATGGGGATGCGCACGGACATGCCGGTTGGGGAAATGGGCGCGTTTTTGGCTGATGTGCTGACCCGGGGGCTGGCCGTGGAGCCCAAGGAGGGCGGGGCATGAGAACGTTCTTATGCGCGGCGCTGTGCCTGATGGCCGTGTGCGCCCTTGGCGGCTGCAAGCCGGACGGACAGACGAATTATCAAGGCTACGTCGAGGGCGAATTCGTGTACGTGGCCGGCAAGATCGGCGGCCGGCTGGACGAGTTGGCCGTTTCACGCGGGCAGCGCGTGCCCCCGGGCCAGCCGCTTTTTGTTTTGGAACATGCCTTCGAGACGGCCGCCCTGGCCCAGGCTCAGGCCGATCTGCGCCAGGCCGAGGCCACCCTGGACGATCGCAAGAAGGGGCTGCGGCCCGAGGAGATCGACCAGATCGAGGCCGATCTGCGTCGGGCCGAAGCGGCCCGCGAGCTGTCGCGGCTGGAATACGACCGCCGCATCAAGCTCTACGGCAGCGCGGTCATCGCCAAGGAGGAGCTCGACACCTCGCGCACCACCCACACCCGCGACAAGCAGCAGGTCCGGGAACTGGAAGCCAAGCTGGCCACGGGCAAGCTGCCCAGCCGCATCGACCAGATCCGGGCGGCGGCCGACGCCGTGGACGCGGCCCGGGCCATGGTCGCCCAGGCGCAGTGGAACCTCGACCAGATGCGCCAGTCCGCCCTGGTCGGGGGGCTCGTCTACGACTTGCTCCACTACAAGGGCGAGTGGACGGCGGCCGGCAGTCCGGTGGTGGTGCTGTTGCCCGACGCCAACGTCAAGGCTCGGTTTTTCGTGCCCGAGGCCGTGGCCGGGGGCCTGAAGCCCGGCCAATCCATCCGCGTGGCCTGGGACGGCGGCGGCGAGGCCGTGGTGGCGACCATCAGCTATATCGCGCCCAAGGTGGAATACACCCCGCCGGTCATCTACAGCCAGGGGTTCCGGGAAAAGCTCGTGGTCATGGTGGAGGCGTCCTTTGACCCCGCCGTCGCGCCGCGCCTGCACCCGGGACTGCCTATCGACGTATATCTGGAGCCGGCCGGGGCAGGGGTAAGGCCGTGAACGCCGGGGGTTCCCCGGCCGTCATCGACGTGACCGGGCTGACCAAGATTTTCGGCCGCAAGACCGTGGTCGACCACATCGACATGCGGGTGAATCGGGGCGAAATCTACGGCTTTCTCGGCCCCAACGGTTCGGGCAAGACCACGTTTATCCGCATGTTGTGCGGATTGCTGCGCCCCGACGACGGCCACGGCACGTGCCTGGGCTTCGACGTGCGGGAGCAGGCCGAGCTGATCAAGCCCCATGTGGGCTACATGTCCCAGAAGTTTTCCCTGTATGAAGACATGACCGTGCGGGAAAACCTCGATTTCATCGCCCGCATGTACGCCGTGGCCGACCGGGCCGCCGGGGTTGCCCGCTCCATTGAGCGCATGAACCTGGGCCGGTTTCGCGACCAGCTGGCCGGCACGCTCTCGGGGGGCTGGAAACAGCGCCTGGCCCTGGCCGCCTGCATGATCCACCAGCCGAGCTTGCTGCTCCTGGACGAACCCACGGCCGGGGTCGATCCCATGGCCCGGCGGGATTTCTGGGACGAGGTCCACAAGCTGGCCGGCGAGGGGATCACCGCGCTTATTTCCACCCATTATATGGACGAGGCCGAGCGCTGCCACCGGCTGGCCTACATCGCCTACGGCCATTTGCTGGCCACCGGCACGGTGAGCGAGATCGTGGCCCAGGAAGGGCTTTTCACCTACGAAATAAGCGGCCCCGACCTCTACGGCTTCATCGACAAGCTGCGCGGCCTGCCCGGCGTGGAGCAGGTGGTGGCCTTTGGCGTCACACTCCACGTCAGCGGCCGCGACGGCGAGGCCCTGGCCGCAAGCCTGGCCCCCTACGCCGCGCCGCCGCTGACCCTGCGGCGCATTCCCTCCAACCTTGAAGAGGTCTTCATCAGCCTCATGCGCAAGGCGGTGTCGTGATGGCCGGCATCCTCGGCTTTTCCCCGGCCCGGTTCGGGGCCATGGTGTCCAAGGAATTCACCCAGATGCGCCGGGATCGGCTGACCTTTGCCATGATGGTCGGGATTCCGCTGCTCCAGCTCATCCTGTTCGGCTTCGCCATCAACTCCGACCCCAAGCAGCTCCCCACGGCCATCCTGGACAACGACCGTTCGGTCTTCTCCCGGGACATGGCCGCAGCCATGAAGAACAGCGACTATTTCAAGTTCACCAGGGAAATCAGCACGGAAGCCGAGGCCGACGAGCTGTTGCGCCTGGGACGTATCCAGTTCGTCCTGACCATCCCCCAGAATTTCGGCCGCGATCTGGTCCGGGGCGATCGTCCGGTGGCCCTGCTCGAAGCCGACGCCACCGATCCGGCCGCCACCTCCAACGCCGTGGCCGCCATCCGCCAGGCAGCCACCGACGCCTTCAACCGCGACCTCACCGGACCGCTGCTGTCGCTTCGGGCCAAGGACGGGCCGGTCGATCTGCGGCTGCACGCCCGCTACAACCCCGAGGCCGTGACCCAGTACAACATCGTGCCCGGGCTCATGGGCGTGGTGCTGACCATGACGCTGGTCATCATCACCTCGCTGGCCATTACCCGCGAGCGCGAGCGGGGCACCATGGAAAACCTGCTCATCACCCCGGTGCGGCCCACGGAAGTGCTGCTGGGCAAGATCCTGCCCTATATTGTTGTTGGCTACATCCAGATGGGGCTTATCGTGGTGGCGGCCAGATTGTTGTTCGCCGTGCCATTTGTGGGCAGTTTACCGCTGCTCTTTCTGGTGTCATTTCCCTTCATCGCGGCCAACCTGGGCGTGGGCATCACCTTTTCCACCATCGCCCAGAACCAGTTGCAGGCCGTGCAGATGTCGTTTTTTTTCTTCCTGCCTTCGATCCTGTTGTCCGGGTTCATGTTTCCCTTTCAGGGCATGCCCCAATGGGCCCAGTGGCTGGGTTCGGCCTTGCCGCTGACCCATTACCTGCGGGTGGTGCGGGGCATCGTGCTCAAGGGCAACACGTTTTTCGACGTTGTGCCGCACATGTGGCCCATCGGGCTCTTCCTGCTCGTGTCGGTGGGAATCGGGGTCAAGCGCTACCGGCAGACCCTGGATTGATGCTTTCTGATGACGAGGGGTCCGGGGGGATCATCCCCCCGGCGGGGCGCGGGGCGCGGGGCGGAGCCCCGATTATTGCCTACGCCCCAAGCGCCTCCACAACAGCCGCCTTTTCCTTCAAATCCCGGCCCAACAACGCCAGATTGTCGCGCCACAGCCGGTCGGCGTCGGCGTCGGACACGCAGTATTCGAGCTTGATCTTGTTGCCGAGCACCTGGCTCACTTGGGCCTGGGTCTGGGCCAGGGCCAGGCTCGATCCCTGTTTGTGGCGCACGCGCACGGTTCCGTCGTAGACGCTGGGGAAACCGGCCAGAAACGAGCGGATGTCGCGCTCCAGATCATCGAACTGGGTGGGGTTGAAGCGGATGTCGAAGGGGCCGGCCGCCTTGAGGGCTTCCCGCGACAGCAGATGGCAGCAGCCCGATACCGACAGGCAGGGACGGGCGTAGGCGAAAAGCCCGATGTCGGCCGCGCCCCGGCAGGGTTCGCACACGAACAGCCGCTCCTTGGCCTCGGCCATGGAGGGCCGGCCCATCTGGGGCGGAAAGAGGTTGAAGTCAGCCGATTGGTGGTCGCGCGGCGGCTCGCAGTCGGTGATGGCGCAACCGACCGCCCCGGCCTGGGGGTGCTCCCGGGCCGTGGCCAACAGGCGCGAGAGCCAGTCGCGCTCGGGAAAGGCGTCGTCGTCCAGAAAGGCGACATGGTCGCAGGCCGCTACCTCGGGCACGGACAGGAGCCAATTGCGCGCTCCGGGCGCGCCGATGTTGACCGGCAGGCGCACGATGACGAACCGGCCGGCCGGGAAAAGATCGGCCACGGCTTCGAGCATGGCCCCGGTGCCGTCTGTCGAGCCGTTGTCCAGGACCGCGACCGTCGCCTCGCCAAGGTCGGTTGCGGCCAGATGGGTCAGGCACTCCCGGAAAAGCGCCTCCTTGTTCATGGAATACAGGCAGACCGCCGCCTCGCCGGCCCGGGCCGGGGGCGGCGTTTCGCGCCGGCGCGACAGTTCAAAGGCCCGAAGGGTGAGGTTGACGTGCTGGGGCAGGATGCGTCTGGCGGCCAGACAGGCGGTAAAGGCGGCCGGCCGGTCGCCGAGGCGTTCCAGGCAGTGGGACGCGCCGACCAGGGCAAAAAGTCCCCAGGTCTCGCCGTCCAGGGCGAGCAGCTTTTCCAGGGCGGCCTCGGGGGGGCGGCGCAGCAAGGCCAATTCAGCCTCCAGGCGGGCAAAAAGCGGCGGCGGCACGACCGGGGCAAAGCCACGTAAAAGCGCCTCGGCCTGGTCAACGTCGGGCAGGCGGCACAGGGCGGGGAAAGCCGGGGCCAGCCGGGCCAGGCCGGCGGCGTTGTCGCGGGCGGCGATCTCCAGATAGCGGACGAGGAGTTCTTGGTCACCGCTGGCGGCAATGGCCGCGTAGGAGACCTCGTCGTCGTCCAGGTTGGGCAGCGAGGCGAGAAGGCCCGTCACGGCCGCCGTCTTGGCCGGCAGGAATGGCGCGGCGGCCTGGGTTTGGGCGGCCAAGGCCAGACTCTCCCGGTCAAAGGGGTCGCGCTGGACGGCGTAGGCGAGAAGCCCCTTGGCGGCGGCGGCGCAATCGGGCTGGTCCGGCCCCTGGGCCAGGAGCAGGCCGGCCAGGGACCGGCGCAGTTCTTTTTGTTCGGTGGTCAGCGCCCAAAAGGGCAGGGCGTCCAGGACGGCCGGCAGAAAACGGGGAGACGGTGTAGGCAGCGGCGGCAGGGCGGGGCGGCGCGGATCGATGGACATGGCGGTCCTTTTCCCTTGTGGGCATTGGTGCTAGGTTGCCTTGGCCCATAGCCCGTCCGGGGCGGCAAGTCCAATTGCCGTCTGTCCGGCGCGTCGGGACGCGGCAAACACCAAGGCGCATTCATGCACATGACATCCCTGGCCCGGGCGGCAGCCATCCTGCGCGCCGGCGGCTGCGTGGTCTACCCCACGGAAACCTATTTTGCCCTGGGCGCGCTGGCGGACAACGCCGCCGCCCTGGAGCGCATCGTGGCCATCAAGGGGCGGCCTTCCCACAAGCCCTTGCCGCTGTTGGTCGGCGATCTGGTCCAGTTCGACGCGGTCGTGCCGCCGGGTTTCGCCTCGGGGCGGCTGGGGGCCGATTTCGGCGAACTGGCCGCGCTTTTTTGGCCCGGTCCGCTGTCCCTGGTGGTCCCGTGCCGCGAAACCTTGCCCGGGCTGGTCAAGGACGCCGACGGCCGGGTGTCTGTGCGATTCACGCCCCACGAAACCGCGGCGGCGCTTTGCCGCTTGGCCGGCGGGGCGCTGGTGGCCACCAGCGCCAATGTCAGCGGCGGCCCGCCTGCCGCCACGCCTGAAGCACTGGACCCGGAAGTGACGGCAGCCGTGGACGCGGTGCTGACAGTTGGCGCGGCCCCGGCCGGCGGCCCGGCCTCCACCGTGGCCGGGCTGTGCGGCAGCAAGCGGCTGACGATTTTTCGCCAAGGCGCGACGCCGTTATCCGTCCTGGAGGCGGCCGGCTACCTGCCTGAGAACGTCACGAGCTGACCCGGCTCACCGGCCTTGCTGCCCGACACGAGGCTTTGCCGCCGTCAGGGCCATGAGCCGTTCCAGAACGACTTCGGGACCCACGCCCGCCAGGCAGGGCAGGGGACGCGGGCAGGCGGCGGCGAAATTCCCGGACGTCACGGCCGCGCAGGGCGCGCAGGCCATCCCCGCCGTCACGACATCCAAACCGACCGGTCCCCACTGCCTGGGGGAAGTCGGGCCGAAAATCGCCACGCCCGGCACGCCGTGCAGGCCGGCCAGATGCAGGGGGCCGCAATCCGGCCCGACCACCGCCCGGGCCGCGCGCAGCGCCCGCGACAACTCCTCCACGGTCTCCGGCATGATGATGCCGCTTCCGGCCGGGGCAAGCCCACGTTCCTGCTCCGCCGGCCCCAGGACATACACCGGATGCAGCCCCCGCTCGACCAGCCCTTGCCCCAAGACGGCCAGCCGGTCCAGGGGCCAGCATTTGTCCGGGTGGCCGGCTCCGGGAAACAGCAGCACATCGTCCGTGGTCGGGGCATGGCCGCCGAAAAAGGCTTGGAAGGCCTCGCGCCAGTCCTCGGCCCAGGGGATGCCGTGGTTTTCCAGGGCCTTGCGGTAGAGCGACCGGGGACTTTCCAGACTGCCCGGCACGACGCCCGGCAGGAACAGGAAACGGTCGCTTGGCGGCAGGTCCGGCCGGACAGCCAGGCCGGGGCGGACAACCAGGGTCTTGGCCAGGGCTTCGGGCCAGACGGATGCGGTGAAGCGGGCGTCGAGGCTTCGGCGCAGGTCAGGCGGGCAGGGCGCGGCCAGGGGCGCGAGGTAGCCGGCCAGGGACGGACGCACGGCGGCAAAGACCGTAACATCCGGAAAATGCCGGACCACCGACAAAAAAGCCGGCCAAGCCAGGAAAAAATCGCCAAGTGCTCCGGCATGTTCCAAAACGATCTTGTCAGGGGGATTCATTTCGCGTACCCTTGGGAATAGAAAAAGACGTATCTTTATAATTGCTTGAGACTTTTTCGGGAAACCGGGCCGGGCAGAAGCCCGCCAACAACCACAGCGCCCGCCTGGAGCACGCGATCATGGCCCTTGTCAAACCCTGCCCGCAATGCGGCCACTCCATCGTCCATTACCGCAATCCCGTGCCCACGGTGGACACGCTCATCCATTTGCCCGGGCGCGGCGTGGTGCTCATTGAGCGCTTAAACGAACCTTACGGCTGGGCCCTGCCCGGCGGGTTCGTGGATTACGGCGAATCGGCCGAAGCCGCCGCCATCCGCGAGGCCAAGGAAGAAACCGGGCTCACCGTGGAACTGACGAGCCTACTTGGCGTCTATTCCCATCCCTCGCGCGACCCCAGGCAGCATACCTTGAGCGTCGTCTACATCGCCCAGGCCCTGGACCCCGACGAACTGGCCGCCGGCGACGACGCCAAGAACCTGTCCGTCTTCCCCGTGGGACAGTGGCCCAAGCCCTTGTGTTTCGACCATGAGCGGATTCTTAACGACTATGCCACGCTTCTGAAACGGGTCAAACCGCTGTGAAGCGACCGGCCTTACGCCCAGGGCGCGGGCAAGGGCTTTTGCCGCGTCTTGTTGCCCCGCAGGCCGCCCGAGGCGGTTGACGGGAATTACGGACCACATTCCCCAAGCTCGCGGATGGCCACGGCGCTGGGGAAGAGAACCGGCCCTGCCGAGGAGTGCGATGAAGTTTCATCACAAGGTCCTCTTTGTCGCTTCGGAAATGTATCCCTTCTCCAAGACCGGCGGTCTCGGGGACGTCATGGGCGCGCTGCCCAAGGAACTCAAGCGCCAGGGCGTCAACGTCGCCCTGATCGCGCCCTACTACGGCCGCCTTAACCACGGCGACCATCAGCTGCGGCTGATCTATTCCAAATGCCGTGTCGGCTACCCCTGGGCGCCCATCACCGCCGACATCTACACCGCCACCTGCGACGACGTGCCGGTCTACTTCGTCCAGCGCGGCGAATACTTCGACCGCCGGTTCTACTACAACACCCACGACGGCGACTATTTCGACAATTGCGAGCGCTTCATCTTTTTCTGCCGGGCCACCATGGCCTGGGCCAGCCGGCTGGACGGCGCGCCGGCCATTGTCCACGCCCACGACTGGCAGGCCGCCCTGGTGCCGGCCTACCTGCACTTCCTGCGTCCGGCAGCACCCTTTTGGCGCAACACCAAGACCATCATGACCATCCACAACCTGGCCTTCCAGGGCCGGTTCGCCTCGCGGCTGTTCTTCGACTCCGGCCTGCCCAAGGAGGCCTGGGGCATGGACGGCGCGGAATTCTGGGGCGATTTCAACCTGCTCAAGGCCGGCCTGGCCTATTCCGACATCATCACGGCGGTGAGCCCCACCTACGCCCTGGAGATCCTCTCGCCCCAGTTCGGCTGCGGCCTGGAAGGCATCCTGACCAAGCGCGCCTCGCAACTGCGCGGCATCCTGAACGGCGCGGACTATACCGTCTGGGACCCGATTAACGACCGCCACCTGCCAAGCGCCTACAGCCCTGACGACCTTTCGGGCAAGGTCGTGTGCAAACGCAATCTGGTGGCCGAGCTGGGACTGGACCGGCGGTTCCTCAAGCGCCCCATCCTGGGCTTTATCGGCCGCATCCGCGACCAGAAGGGCATCGATCTCCTCATCGACATAATGGGACGCATCATGGACAAGGACGCCGCCGTGGTGGTCCTTGGCGAAGGCAGCCTCGACTATGAGGCCGTGCTGCTGGAGATGATGGAAAACTACCCCGGCCGGCTGGCCGTGCGCATCGGCTACACCGAAGACCTGGCCCACCGTATCCAGGCCGGCTCGGACATCTTCCTCATGCCCTCGCGCTACGAGCCTTGCGGCCTGACCCAGATGTACGCCCTGCGGTTCGGCACGCCGCCCGTAGCCACGGCCGTGGGCGGGCTGCGCGACACCATCGTGCCCTGGCCCGATCCCGCAGCCACGGGATTCACCTTCTCCGAACCCGATCCCGAGCTCTTCTACCGGGCCATCCTCGACGCCCTGGAACTCTGGGACCGCCCCGAAGCCTGGAAAGCCATGGTCGTTCGGGCCATGCGGGCCGATTATTCCTGGGAAAAGGCGGCCAAGAACTACATCAATCTCTACCGGGAGCTTGGGGCCGACATCTGATCCGCAGCGCGGTCGACGCGACATTGACGTTGGATCGTCCTTGGGACGCATCCTCAACAGTGTGAGAGTTCTTTGACTATTATTGCCGCAAGGCATTGCCGTCGCAATGCCCTGTGCGCCATTTAAGAACGCGACGCTCAATCCCACGCGCCGGGACCGCCCGCATCGGGGCCGTCCCTCCCGCCAAAGGAGTTTCCATGTCCAATGCCGCCGCCCCCTCCGTGCCGCCCTGCCTGCCCGTGGCCCTGGGCGAACTCGACATATTCCTCTTCGGCCAGGGCAAGCACTGGGATCTCTACCGGCTCCTGGGCGCGCATCCCTACGATGGGCCGGACGGACCGGGCTACCGGTTCGCCGTCTGGGCTCCCAACGCCAGGGCCGTGTCGGTTGTCAGCGAAGCCAACGGCTGGACCCCCGGCCTGCAATCCCTGCATCCCGTGGCCGCCTCGGGCATCTGGGCCGGCTTCATCCCGGGCTTTGAAAAGGGCTGGCTCTACAAATTTTCCGTCACCCAGCAAAACGGCGAGGTGGTGGAAAAAGCCGATCCCTTCGCCTTTTGCACCGAGATGCGGCCCGGCGTGGCCGCCCGGGCCTGGGACTTGGACAGCTACGTCTGGAACGACGGAGCCTGGATGGAACAGCGCCAGGAACGGGGCTTGCCGCTGACCGACCCTGTCGCCATCTACGAAGTCCATGCCGGTTCCTGGCGCTGGAAAACCACCGATTACGGCTCGTTCTACTCTTACCGCGACCTAGCCGAGACCCTGGTGCCCTACGTGCGCGACCTGGGATTCACCCACATCGAATTCATGCCCCTGGCCGAACATCCCCTGGACGAATCCTGGGGCTATCAGGTCGGCCACTATTTTGCTCCGACGTCGCGCTTCGGCACGCCCGAGGACCTGCGCTACCTCATCGACGTCTGCCACCAAAACGGCATCGGCGTCATCCTGGACTGGGTGCCGGCCCACTTCCCCAAGGACTCCTGGAGCCTGGGACGCTTCGACGGCACCGGGCTTTTCGAGCACGAAGACCCGCGCCAGGGCGAACACCCCGACTGGGGCACCTATGTTTTCAATTTCGAGCGCCACGAGGTCAAAAATTTCCTTTTGGCCAACGCGCTGTACTGGTTCAAGGAATTCCATCTCGACGGCCTGCGCATCGACGCCGTGGCCAGCATGCTCTACCTCGACTACTCCCGCCGGGAAGGGCAGTGGATTCCCAACAAGTACGGCGGCAAGGAAAACATCGCGGCCATCGAGATGCTGCGCGAACTCAACGTCGTGGTCCACGAGCATTTTCCCGGCGCGGCTATGATCGCCGAGGAGTCCACGTCCTGGGCCGGCGTGTCGCGGCCGGTCTACACCGGGGGCCTGGGGTTCACCTTCAAGTGGAACATGGGCTGGATGAACGACACCTTGAGCTATTTCGCCAAGGACCCCATCTACCGGGGCTACCACCAAAATCAGCTCACCTTTTCCATGCTTTACGCCTTCCATGAGAATTTCATCTTGCCCCTGTCCCACGACGAGGTCACCCACGGCAAGGGCGCGCTCATTTCCAAGATGCCCGGCGATCAGTGGCAGAAGATGGCCAACCTGCGCCTGTTTCTGGCCTACATGTGGGCCCATCCGGGCAAGAAGCTCATTTTCATGGGCTGCGAGTTCGGCCAGTGGAAGGAATGGAACTCCCGGGAGCCGCTGGATTGGGCGCTGATGGATTTCCCCAACCATCAAGGCGCGGCGGAACTGGTGCGGGCGCTCAATGCCCTGCACAAGGCCTATCCGGCCATGCATGACCGCGACAACGACTGGACCGGCTTCGAGTGGGTGGATCTTTCCGACTACGCCGCCTCGGTCATCACCTTCCTGCGCAAGGCCCCGGACGGGTCGCCGGTGTTGTGGGCGTTTAATTTCACGCCCATCGTGCGCGAGAACTACGCCGTGGGCTGCCGCATCCCCGGCTTCTGGCGCGAGATCTTCAACTCCGACGCGGCACTGTTCGGCGGCGGCAACATCGGCAACGGCGGCGGCGTCATGGCCCGGCCGGCGGCCTACGGCGATTGGCCCGAATACCTCTCCTTGACGCTGCCGCCCCTGGCCGCCGTGGCCTTGACCCCCGAAGGCTAGGCGGACAGCGCGGCCTTTCCTCCCCAAGTCTGCGCTTGGGGAGGCTGTCGGCCAGACGGACCATGGGCAGATGGGGCCAGGGTTCTGCCGGAATTTGAAGAGGTTGCGGCAGGCAAAAGAGTCGGCTAGGCTGCGAAAAACGCCTCAGCAGGACGGAAGCACCATGACTGCCCAATCCCTTTTGAAAAAACCAATCCTTCTCACCCTCGGCGACGCAGGCGGCCTGGGGCCGGAACTGGCCTGCCGGCTGCTCGGCGGCCCTGACGCGCCGCAATGCGATCGCCCGGTGGCGCTCATTGGACCGGAAACGGCCCTGGCCTGGCACGCGCAGCACCTGGGCTTGGCCCGATTCTGGACGCGCCTGCCCGACTATGACGCCGTGGCCGAAGCCTCCCCCGGCGTGTATCTCCTGGAGCCTCAGGGCTTGGCCGGGTTGCCGGTCGCTCCCGGCAAAGAGACCCCCGAGGGCGGCCGGGCCGCCGGCGAGAGCCTGGAACTGGCCCTGGCCGTGCTGGCCGCCCATCCGGACTGGGGGCTGGTCACCGGCCCGTTGTCCAAGGCGGCGCTCAACGCCGCCGGCTTCGCTTTTCCGGGGCATACCGAATTTCTGGCCGAGCGTTCAGGCGTCGGGCGCGGCGGGGTGTGCATGCACCTGTGCGGCCCGGTGCTGCGGGTGAGCCTGGTCACCACCCATCCGCCCCTGGCCAAGGTGCCGTCGCTGGTTACCTACGACCGGGTGGCCCGCTGCCTGGCCCTGACCTGGGATTACGTCACGCGCCTGGGCGTGGCGGACAAGCCCATTGCCGTGTGCGGCCTCAATCCCCATGCCGGGGAGGGGGGGCTTTTGGGCCGCGAGGATGAGGCGGTGGTGCGGCCGGCCGTGGAAGCGGCCCGGGCCAAGGGCGTCGCGGCCGTGGGGCCGCTGCCGGCGGATACGCTTTTCTACCGGGCGGCCCAGGGCGAATTTTCCGCCATCCTGGCCATGTACCACGACCAGGGCTTGCCGCCGCTCAAGCTTTTGCACTTCAAGGATACGGTCAACGTGACCCTTGGCCTGCCCTTCGTGCGTACCTCCGTGGGCCACGGCACAGGCTTTGAGCTGGTCGGCACGGGCAAGGCGGCCATAAGCAGCCTGGCCGCCGCCCTGGATCTGGCCAAGCGTCTGGTCGGCTGATCCGCCAAGGAGTGCTTCGATGCCGTTGCCGCGTATGCGCCCGGCCTGGCCGTTGCGGGCGGCGTGTCTGGTCGTTTGTGTCTTTGTCTGGCTGGCTTTTGCCCAGGCCGCCCAACGTCCCACACTGCTTTTTGTCGCCGAAGCCGACTTGCAGCGGACTAAGGCGGCCCTGGCCGCCGCCGATCCCGCCCTGGCCCCGGCCCTGGGGCAGTTGCGGGAGGAGTGCGCCGAGGCCATGGCCGTGGACCTGCTCACGGTCACGGACAAAAAGCTCCCCTCGCCCAGCGCCGATCCCCGGGACTACGTGTCCCGCGCCCCGTACTGGTGGCCCGATCCCCACAAACCCGACGGCTTGCCCCCGATCCGCAAGGACGGCGAGGTGCATCCCGACGCCCAAAAAGGCGACGTGAGGACCTTCGAGAAGCTCGCCGACGCCGTGGGAACCCTGGCCCTGGGCTATGCCTTGACTGGCGAGGAGCAGTGGGCCGCCAAGGCGGCCGGACTGCTGCGGGTCTTTTTCCTCGATCCGGCAACAGCCATGCGGCCCCATCTGCGCTACGGCCAGCTCGTGCCGGGCCAGACCGAGGGTTCGGGCTTTGGCCTCATCGACCTGCGCCGCCTGCCCGAAGTGTGTGACGCGGCCAGTCTGCTCGTCTGCTCACAGGCCTGGAGCGACAAGGACATGGACGGGCTGCGGGCCTGGATGAGCGCGTATCTGGACTGGCTCCTGGCCAGCCCCCAGGGGCTTCAGGCCCGGGACGCGGCCAATAACCACGGAACCTGGTACGATGTGCAGACGGCGGGGCTGGCCCTTTTTTGCGGCAGGGATGACCTGGCCCGGGCGGCCCTGGCCCGGTTCCCCGCCCGGCTGGCCGCCCAGGTGCGGCCGGATGGATCCCAGCCCCTGGAGTTGGCCCGCACGCGGTCGCTGAGCTACAGCATAAGCAACCTGGAAGGACTGTTTCGACTCATGCAGCTCGGCGACCGGCTGGGCCTCGATCTCTGGGTGCCGACGCCGCCGGAGGCGGGCACGTCGCGAAAGGCGCTGGAGTTTCTGCTTCCCTATCTCGGCGACCGCGCGCCCTGGCCCCATCAGCAGATCACGCCCGTGGGCCACAACCAAGGCATCGCCTTGATGCTGCGGCTGGCCGCCGTCCATTATTCGCCGGCCTATGATGCCGAGCTGGCGGCCGTCTTTGGGAAGAAAGCCGCCAAGCGGCGCATCTGGCTGCTGTATCCGCCGACGCGTTGATTCGCGCGGCGGCCGCCTGGTCGTTGATGTTCTTCCCGGCGTTTCCTTTTCATCCTCTCGCGATCTGGAGCCTGCGTCCACCGGCCAGGAAAGGCGGACAGCTGTTTCCCATGCTGCCGGAAATGCCGTGCAGCCCGTGCCGCGCAACGGTCTGTCCCCGGCGTCTCCCCAATCGGGTCAAACCAAAAGCACGGCCCTGGTCGGCGAGGCTTCGGCCTCGGGCACGGCCAGGGGCAGACAGACGAGGCGGCAGCGGCCGATCGGGGCCTGCGATAAATCGAGGCCTTCCAGAATGAGGACGCCGGCCGAGAGCAGAATGGTGTGGACGGGATAGGCGGGATCATCAAGGGGCTCGATGCTCATGGCGTCGAGGCCGGCCAGGACGACGCCCCGGCTGACGAGGTCCCGAGCCAGGGCCGGGGTTGCGGCGGCGAAGTCGGCCGGGAAATCCGGTCCGGCGAAACGGCCCTCGCGGGAGTTGCGGGTGGCCAGGAGCACGGCCTCGCCGGGCTGTGGATCGGCCCCGGCCAGGAGTTCGGGGCCAAGGCGCAGGGCCTGGCCGCAGTCCACCACCACGGCCGGCAGGACAAAGGCATCGGCCGGATAGTCGCCGGCGCGCTTGCCGCCCGGGAGGAAATGGGCCGGGAAATCGATGTGGGTGGCGGCGTGGGCGCTCATCGACCAGGCGGCGGCTTCGCAGCCGTGGGCGGCGTGGTGGAGAAACACGCGGCGGGCAAAAGGCGGATCGCCAGGCACGGAAGGCGTCGCGGGCAGGGGAAGGGAGATGTCGATGACGCGGCTTGGCATGGCGATCCTTGGGCGATGTCGGGGCTGGTGGAAACGGGTTGCGGTCGGGTGGAAACAACGATCTTGCGCTTTCTTTCACAAGCCGAAAGGCGTCGCTGAGAGTATCCGGCGCATTGATCGAGGGCAAGGCCGGCAGCATCGATCGGGTTCGCTGGCGCGGCTAGCGGCGCGACCCGTAGCCGACGCCTCTCACGTTTGCCCGGAAGACTCCTTGAAACCGGCTCGCAGGTGCTGGCGGGGTCCAAAGCGCCGCATTGCTTGTGCCCGTATGAAAAGCTCTGGTTCTCGTACGTGGTCCGGACAACGCCGCACACGATTATCGCGAACCGGCATGAGACCGCGCCCGCCCGGGAAGCCCGCACCGCAACGATAGGCGAGAAACCCAATAAAAAACGCCCCCGCAAGGCGGGGGCGTTTACTTGGCGGCGATAGTTGCCTGAAAGCTACTTCGCGGCCACGTGGCAGCCGTTGTTGGAGCAGGGAGCCACGGACAGGGGCTTCTGGCCCTTGGCCTTGCGTTCCACGTTAAGCTTCATGTGGCAGCCCAGGCAGCTGTTGTCGGCATTCTTGTCGTGGAAGGCGCGGAAGTAGGACGTGGCTTCCTGGCGATCCTTCAGGTTGTCGTGGCAGCCGGCTTCGGCGCAGCCCTGGATCTCGCCCTTGCCGTCCCACATGTGGTGGCAGGTGACGCAGGCCACGGAAGCGTGCTGGCCGTGGGAAAACTTGACCGGGGCAAAGCTGGTCTTGAGGACCCCGGACGGCCGTTTGAAGGTCAGTTCGAGGGGGTAGCACAGGGTGGACTTGGCATCCACGATGTCGCTGAACTTGCCGCCCTCGCAAAAGGCCGCCGTGGCCAGGGCCAGGCTGCACACCATAACGATCAACCCGGAAAGCATGACCTTGGAACGCATCCAACTCCCTCCTTAAGCTCCAAGAAACGGTGAAAGTGACCTTGCCGCTGCGACTACGCAGGCGGGGCGTCAGGCAACTGCTCCGCCGCCGTAATTCAGTAGAAAAGCGTAAAATTTCACAAGCCGGAAGTCAATACTCTTTTGACAAAAAACGCTGTACGCCAGGGCGAAAGTCGGCGTGCGTACAATGCTTTTCAAAGGATTCATGGGGTTAATCGTTTTCGGCCAAACACTCGAGCTTTTCCGATGCCTCCAGGGCGTCCATGAGCTCCAGGCTCAGTCGGATGAAGTCCGAAGCGGTCAGGATGCCGACGAGTTTGCCGCCCTCGACCACGGGCAGGCAGCCGTACTTCTGGGTGAGCAGCACCTCGGCGGCCTGGCGCAGGGGCAGGTCCGGGGTGGCCATGGCCACGTCGGCGCGCATGACCTCGCGCAGCGGGATGCCGGCGTAGATGTCCTCCTGGGTCTGGGTGTCGATCTCGGCCAGCCGGGACACCGAGGCGGCGAGCAGGTCGCGGTGGGTGACAAGTCCCACAAACGCCCCGGAACCGTCGATAATGGGCAGATGGCGGATGCGCGCCTCTTCCATGGTCCGCTTGGCGGACAACAAGCTGTCGTCATGGCGCAACGCGATGAGATCCTCGGTCATGAGGTCGCGGGTGGTCAGCATGAATGCCTCCTTGATGATCACCGTCAGTTGGCATCGACGAACCGGGCGTGTCAAGGCGCAAGGCGTTGACTTGAGGCGGAAATTCTGTTTTCCGAAGAGGATTGGAATGGCGCGGGGAAGGATGCTTCCCGGCGAAAGGAAGCCGATGAACGCAACCGCGGGCAAGACCGATTTGCGGCGCAGCCGGGAACGCATGGTGCGGGAGCAGATCGAGGCCCGGGGCGTGTCCCGGCCCGAGGTGCTGCGGGCCATGCGCAAGACGCCGCGCCACCTTTTCGTCGAGGAGGCGCTCATTCCCCAGGCCTACGAGGACCACCCGCTGCCCATCGGCCACGGCCAGACCATTTCCCAGCCCTATGTCGTGGCCTGGATGACGGAACTGCTGGAGGTCGCCCCGGGCCACAAGGTCCTGGAGATCGGCACGGGCTCGGGCTACCAGGCCGCCGTGCTGGCCGAACTCGGGGCCGAGGTCTATACCGTGGAGCGGATAAAGCCCCTCTACGAACAGGCCCGGACCAGGCTCGACGCCTTGCGCTACGACCGGGTGCGGCTTAAACTGGACGACGGCACCCTGGGCTGGCCGGTACAGGCCCCTTTCGACCGCATTCTGGTGGCCGCCGGAGGACCCAAGATTCCGGCGCCGCTGGTGGCTCAGCTCGGCCCGGCCGGGCGCATGGTCATACCGGTTGGGACCTCGCGGCGAAATCAGACGCTGTGTCTGGTGCGCCGGGAAAACGGCCGGGTCATCGTGCGCGATCTCGGTGGGGTCATGTTTGTAGACCTCGTCGGAACCCACGGCTGGCAGTCTTCGTGAAGGAGTTGGCCCCATGACGCAATCCGATTCCTGCCGCGGCTGCTCCGGCCCGGGCAAGCCCCTTGGGGCTTCTGCCGGCAGCGACGGCCGCCAGGCCCGTATCGGCCAGACCCTGGAGCGCATCCGCTACAAGCTCGTGGTCATGAGCGGCAAGGGCGGGGTGGGCAAGAGCACCGTGGCCGTCAACGTGGCCTGCTCCCTGGCCGCTGGTGGGGCCAGGGTAGGGCTTTTGGACGTGGACCTCCACGGCCCGAGCGTGCCGGGCATGCTCGGCCTGACCGGGGCCATGACCGCCGGCGGCGAGGCGGCCATCGCCCCCAAGCGCTTCGGCGACAATCTTTCCGTCGTGTCCATGCAGTCGCTTTTGGCCGACCCCGACGCGGCCGTGCTGTGGCGCGGTCCCATGAAAACCACCGCCATCCGCCAGTTCATCGCCGACGTGGACTGGGGCGACCTCGACTATCTGGTCATCGACTCGCCGCCCGGGGCCGGTGACGAGCATTTGACCGTGCTCAAGACCGTGCCCGACGCCTTGTGCCTGCTCGTGACCACGCCCCAGGAGATTTCCCTGGCCGACGTGCGCAAGAGCATCAATTTTCTCCAGTACACCAACGCCAACATCCTCGGCGTGGTGGAGAACATGAGCGGGCTGGCCTGTCCGCACTGTGGCCAGGAGATCGAACTCTTCAAGAAGGGCGGCGGCGAGGCCCTGGCCCGGGATTTCGGCCTGGAATTCCTCGGCGCGGTGCCGCTGGACCCGGCCACGGTGGCGGCTGGCGACCTGGGCCGGCCGGTGGCGCTGTTGCCCGGGGACCATCCGGCCAAGGCCGCCTTTGCCGCCCTGGCCGACCATGTGGCCGCGGCCTGCCGGGGCAGCCTCGAAGCCGCCGCCTACCCCAGGCCCTAGTGTCGGGCTGGGGCGGTGCCGGGAGGCTGGCCAGGGTATTCTTGTCGCCAATGAAAATTTTTATTCGCAACAACCCCGATATGTTAGCGAACGCCGCACGAGCCGGCGGATTGCCGTCCTGTCCAAGACAATACGGCAAACGTCCCCGGCCAAAAACATGCCCATGGCGGCGCGGGACGGGGCCGATAGCCGGGGCGCGCGGGGCGGAAGGCTTTGACGCCGGCCCGGTATTGCTTTAATTGCCTGCCTGCGCCACGAAACCACCAGGGACTAACCACGCTATGTTCAATCTTGCCAACAACCTCACCTTGGCCCGCGTCGGGGCTGTGCCGATACTGGTGCTCCTGCTCTATTTTCCGAGCCGGGGAGCCTGTTTTGCCGCCATGCTGGTGTTCATCGCCGCCGCCGTCACCGACATCATGGACGGCGTAGTGGCCAGGCGGTGCAATCTGGTCACCAATTTCGGCAAGTTCCTCGACCCCCTGGCCGACAAGCTGCTGATCAGCGCCGCGCTGGTCATGCTCGTCCAGCTCGGCTGGGTCGAGGCCTGGGTGGCCGTGGTCATCATCGGCCGGGAAATCGCCGTCACCGGGCTTCGGGCCATGGCCGTGGACCACGGCGTGGTCATTGCCGCCGACCGCTACGGCAAGCTCAAGACCATTTTGCAGATGGTGGCCCTTTGCCCGCTGCTGCTGCATTATCCCTTCTGGGGCTTCGACCCCGCGCCGCTGGGGCAGACGCTTTTGTACCTGGCCCTGGTTTTGACCCTTGTTTCCGGCGTCAATTACTTTTATGGATTCAGCAAGCAGGCGAAGTGGTCGGACAAGGCCGCCCGATAGCGATGCGGCCAAGCTTCGCCCGCTGACCAACACCTTTTGCGACAAGGCGCTATGAAAGCCAAAAACATTTCCAAGCTGGCCCGCCGCCGGGTCCGTCCCGCCCGGGCCGGCCTCGGCAAGGGCGCCTGGTCCGGCGCGCATCTGGACGACAATCTTGCCGCCCGTATCGAAAACTGCCTGCACACCATCCTGGAGCTCGAACCCGATCTGGAGCGCCTCCAGTTCGGGCATTACCTGCTGCGCGACTTCAAGGTGCTCAAGATGTTTCTCTCCCAGGTCGAAGACATCGAAGTGGAGGAGCAGGACGTGCTGCGCATCGAGGCGGCCACGGAGAATTTTCTTCGCGAACTGAAGGAACCCCTGGCCCAATCCGATACCAAACGTCCGAAGAAATACGTTGTGCAATGACATGATCTGGCGAAGGTTCCTGCTGACGGCGCTGATCTTCTTCAATGTGTTCCTGCTCTATAATCTGATATGGAGCGACAACGGCATTTTCGCCTATCTTGAACTCAAATCCCGGCATGAGCAGCTCAAGCACCGCCTGGAAGCCGTCAACGACAAGTCCCTGGACCTCAGCCAGGAAATCCGCTGGCTCAAGACCGATCAGGCCTTCACCGAGAAAATGGCCCGGTCCCAGATGAACTACCTCAAGGAAAACGAGATCCTTTACCAGTTTCCCAAGGACCCGCCCGCCGCCAAGGAGCCGGAACGGGACAAGGAAGGAAAGCGGGCCGATGCTCAGTAAGATCGAAATCTACCGGGAAGTCCTGGAAATCGAGCCCAACTCCAAGGTCTTCTTCCCCCTGGCCCGCAGCCTGGCCGAGGAAGGCCGCCATGACGAGGCCGCCGCCGTGCTGTCGCGCGGCATCGGTTTCCATCCCGACCATCTCGAAGCCAAGTTCCTGCTCATCGAACTCCTCACCCGTCAGGGTAAGGAAGAACAGGCCGATCAGGTCTTTGCCGACGTCGGCGCGCTGTTGGCCCGCTATCCCTCGGTCTGGCTCCTGTGGTCCAAGACCGCCGCTGCCCGGGCCAAGGACCCCTCCCTGGCCATGCTGTTTTTGGCCCACTATTTCCAGAACCAGACCCTCACCTGGGCCGAGGTCATGGAGCGGGGCCTCAAAAGCCTGAGCCAGGCCGCCGGCTCCCTTGAACCGTCCGAAGGGCCGGCCGGGCCGGGAGCCGCCGATACGTCCGGCGGATCGGAGCCGTCCGGGCCGGTCGGCGGCGAAGAAGAGGCCGCTGCCGCGCCGTCGGCCAGCGTTGCCCCGGATGTCGCCGCCGCGTTCCAGGATGCCCTGGCCCACACCCTGAGCGACATGCCAGGGGCGTCGGAAGTGGCCAGCCTGGAGCCGGCAGGGGGAACCAAGCCGGTTCGTGAGTCGGCGCACATCCCTTCTGATCCGGTTGCCCAGGCTGCCGCCCTGTACGAGGCCGAGGAACCCGCGCCGCAAACGGTGAACGTTCCTCCGGTTGTCGCCGCCGGGTCCGTCGAAACCGCCGGTCCGGAATTGCGAGGCGCCCGCGAGGTCATGGAGCTGGCCGGCCTGCTGGACGCGCCGGAAACCGTTGACCCCCGTCCCCGGTCCAAGCCCTCCAAGGGCAAGGAACAGGGCGTGCGCACCCGGACCATGGCCGCCGTCCTGGCCGAGCAGGGCGATCTGGCCGGAGCGCGAGCCATTTATCAGGAACTTCTGGCCGCCGCCGCAAGCGAGGCCGAACGCGAAGAGCTGCGTGCCCTCACGGACGCCCTGGCCGGGCCTGGCCGGGCCGCCTCCCCGGACGCGGCCCAAGCGCCCGCCGCCGATGGACCCAAGTCGGCCAACCGGCTGGCTGATTTTCTCGAAGCCCTGGCCAACCGCCTGGAAACCCGGGCCGGATCGTAACCGCCGCCTTCGGCCAACCGCCTCCACCGCATACGCCAACCGCACGAGGATACGGCTTTGAAACGCACCGTTCTCGCGGCCATCGCCGCCATTGTCTGTCTTTGCACCCTTGCCGGCTGCGGCACCATGAAAACCAAGTGGCGCGAAACCCGCAAGCTGTACCGGGAATACATCAACACCGATCCCTCCATCGACTTCAGCGACCAGGGCATTTCCGACAAGGGTCTGCAACGGCTGGCCGCCCTCATGATGCCCGTGGACGAGCGGCTGCTGGCCATGCTGCGCACCCTGGGCAGCCAGGATGCGGCCCCGGACCCCGAATGGGCCCAGCAGTTGCTGACCGCCAATCCGTGGCTCTCCGGCATCGCCGTGGTGGACGCCTCGGGAAGCGTCGTCGGTCAGGTGCCCTCGACGCCCATGCGGCCCCTGGACTTCGCGCCGCTCTTTGACCAGACCGAGCGCTACAAGGTCCGCAAGATGGGCGCGCGGGTGGTGTCCGACGAGATGGGCACGGTGGTCATGGTGGCCATGCCCTTTTTCAAGGAAAACGAATGGGCCGGCATCGTCGTCGTCCATTTCGATCCGCGCAACCTGATCCGTTTCTCGCCCAATCCCGACGCCCTGGTGGTGGTCTCCACCGAAGGGCTGGTCTGGGCCGGAGGCAATGGGCAGGGCGAGTCCCTGGCCGCCCTCAAATGGAGCGACATCCTCAAGGGCGAAGTGCAAGGCGACATCCGGACCGGCGGCGGCGAATACGTCTGGCAGGCCCGTTATCTCGGCCAGATCGAACTCGTCTATCTCACCGACGCCCGGGAAGTGCGCGCCGCCAAGCCGGAACCCAAGAAGGAAGCCGCGCCCGCGCCCGAACCCAACAAGGCGCTGCCTTCCACCGAGCCTTTGCCCCAGCCCAAGGACCTGACCGCTCCTTAGACGGCTGTCAGACGATTGTTTGGCCGGCGGCTGCGGCCGCCGGCTTTTTTTGCTTCCCAACCCCGGAAAATCTTGTGGGTATTTCGGTCTGGGAGTACGTTGTGACGAGGCCGCAAAACCCGCGAGCCGCGCCGGGGCCGTTGCCGCCCAGGCTTGAGGAGAACAGCCATGCCGCAGATCACCGTCACCGAACACCTGCTGTTGCACCAGAAAGAATCCCCCATGGCCTCGGGCCGCTTCACCCGGCTGCTCAACGACCTGATCCTGGCCGCCAAGATCATCTCCCGGGAAGTCAGCAAGGCCGGGTTGGTCGACGTGCTGGGCTTCACCGGCGAGATCAACGTCCAGGGCGAACAGGTCCAAAAGCTCGACGAATACGCCAACAAGGTGCTGATCCACCGGATGGAGCGGGCAGGGGTGTTGTGCGCCATCGCCTCCGAGGAAAACGCCGACCTCGTGCGCATTCCCGACCAGTTCCCCAAGGGCGACTACTTCCTCATTTTCGATCCCCTGGACGGCTCCTCCAACATCGACGCCAACGTCAACGTCGGCACCATCTTTTCCATCTACCGCGTGGCCGAGGGGTGCAGCGGCGACAAGCTGTGCGACCTGCTCATGCAGGGCGCCAAGCAGGTGGCCGCCGGCTATTTCCTCTACGGCACCTCCACCATGCTCGTGTACACCACCGGTCGGGGCGTCCACGGCTTCACCCTGGACCCGAGCGTGGGCGAGTTCCTGCTCTCCCATCCCGACATCCGCACCCCCGAGACCGGCAAGGTCTATTCCGTCAACGAGGCCTACTGGTCCTATTGGGACGAGCCCACCCGGGAGATCGTCAGCGCCTTCAAGGGCACGGACAACCCCAGGGGCGAGCCTTACGGCGGCCGCTACATCGGGTCGCTGGTGGCCGATTTTCACCGCAATCTCCTCTACGGCGGCATTTTCCTCTATCCCGCCGACAAGCGCGACCCCAAGAAGCCCAAGGGCAAGCTGCGCCTTTTGTGCGAGGCCAACCCCCTGGCCTTCGTCATCGAGCAGGCTGGCGGCGCGGCCACCGACGGCGAGCGCGACATCCTGTCCATCGAGCCCGAGGAATTGCACCAGCGGGTGCCGCTTTTCATCGGCAGCAAGAACGACGTGGCCAAGGTCATGGAGATCTACGGCCGGTCCAGGAAAGCCTAAGCCGCATGCTTTGTCTTGGCATCGAGACGTCCTGCGACGAGACGGCCGTGGCGCTTTGCGAGAACGGCCGTCCCGTCCTGGAAAAGCTCGCCTCCCAGGCCGATCTCCATGCCGTCTTCGGCGGCGTGGTGCCCGAGCTGGCCTCGCGGGAGCATTTGCGCCGCATGGGGCCGCTGTTGCAGGCCCTTTTCGCCGAATCCGGACGAAACTTGGCCGACGTCGACGCCATTGCCGTGGCCCGGGGGCCGGGACTGCTCGGCAGCCTGCTGGTGGGGCTGGCCGCGGCCAAGGGCCTGAGCCTGGCCACGGGCAAACCCCTTATTGGCGTGGACCATTTGCACGCCCATCTCCTTGCCGCGACCATCGGCCGGGAGGTGGCCTTTCCGGCCCTGGGACTTCTGGTTTCGGGCGGCCATACCCAGATCGTGCGCCTGGAATCCGCTCTGTCCCTGGAGGTGCTCGGCCGCACCCTGGACGACGCCGCTGGCGAGGCCTTTGACAAGGCCGCCAAGTCGTTCAATCTGCCGTACCCCGGCGGCGTCTACATCGACGTGCTGGGCCGGGGAATCGCGCCGGACAAGACGCTTTTTCCGCGTCCCTTTCTGGACAACGACCATCTCGACTTCAGCTTCAGCGGCCTCAAGACCGCCGTGGCCTCCTATGCCGCCGCCCATCCCGAACTGCGCGCCGGTACCCTGGCCGAGCCGGGCGGGGCCATCGACCCCGAAGCCTGGCCCATGGCCTTGCGGCGGGCCTGCTCCTCGCTCAATTTCGCCATTGCCGACACCTTGCGCGTCAAGTTTGAGCGGGCGCTTGACCGGCAGGCCATGCCGACGGCCAGCCTCATCGCCGCCGGCGGCGTGGCCGCCAACGGCCCCATCCGGGCCATGTTGGCCGATCTGGCCGCCCGACGCGGCCTGCCGCTGTATTTGCCCGAGCCGGCCCTTTGCGCCGACAACGCCGTCATGATCGCGGCCGCCGGCAGTCGGCTGGCCCAGGCGGGTTATGCCCACGACCTGACGCTGACCGCCGTGCCCCGGGGCCGAAAGGTGCCGTGGGACTATGTCGGCGGACCGAGCGGCCCGGCGGCATCGGTTGACAGAGCCTCGCCGGCGCAATAGGTTCGCACGATTACGGCCCTTGCTTATGACGGCAAACGGCGCGACCCGCCGTCCCGATAACGCCAGAAACCCGACCGCCCCGGCGGTCGGCCAGACCATGAAAGGAGAGCATCCATGGCCATCCAACTGAGCGACGCCAACTTCGAAGCCGAAGCCCTGCAGTGCGACCTGCCCGTTCTGGTGGATTTCTGGGCGCCCTGGTGCGGGCCGTGCCGCGCCATGGGTCCGGTCATCGACGAGTTGGCCAACGAGTACACCGGCCAGGTCAAAGTGGCCAAGATGAACGTCGACGAGAACCCGAGCACCCCGAGCAAGTACGGCATCCGCGCCATCCCCACCCTGATCCTTTTCAAGGGCGGCGAAGTCGTGGAGCAGATCACTGGAGCCGTGTCCAAAAGCTCGATCAAGGAAATGCTCTCCCAGAAGGCGCTCTAATCCATGAAACGATTCGACGCCGTCGTGATCGGGGGCGGCCCGGCCGGCATCACGGCCGCCCTGTATCTGGCCCGGTCCGACGTGTCCGTTGCCATGATCGAGAAGCTCTCGCCGGGCGGGCAGATGCTCATGACGCATCTGATCGAGAACTATCCGGGTTTCCCGGACGGCATCGAGGGCTGGAAGCTGGCCGATGCCATGGCCGCCCACCTGGGGCACTATGCCATCGAGCGCATCAATGACGAGGTCACGGCCATCGAGTCCGAGGGCGGGCTGCATCGCATCCGCGTGGGCGGCGAGGTGGTCGAGGCCAAGGCCGTGGTGCTGTGCACCGGCGCGCGCTACAAGCGCGTCGGCATTCCGGGCGAGCGCGAACTGGCCGGCCGGGGCGTGTCCTACTGCGCTCTGTGCGACGGCAATTTCTTCAGGAACCAGACCGTGGCCGTTATCGGCGGCGGCAACTCGGCCCTGGAGGAATCGCTGTATCTGGCCCGGCTCGTCAAAAAGCTCTATCTCATCCATCGCCGCGACGATTTTCGCGGCCAGAAGTGCTTCCAGGACCGCTGCTTCACCCATCCGGTCATCGAGGTGATGCGTTCCACGGTCGTATGCTCCATCTCCGGCGGCGATGCCGTTACCGGCATCGAGGTTCGGGACGTCAAATCCGGCGATTGCCGCACCATCCCCGTGGATGGCGTGTTCGTGTTCGTCGGCTTCGAGCCTCAGGGCGATTTCTATCCCCTGGGGCTCACCCGCGACGACCAGGGATTCATCCTGGCCGACGACGAGATGCGCACCAGCATCGAAGGCATCTACGCCGCCGGCGACATCCGGTCCAAGTCCTGCCGCCAGGTGGCCACCGCCGTGGGCGACGGGGCCGTGGCCGCCCACGCCGCCTACGCCTATATCAGCACGCGGTTCCCGCAAGACTGATCTTCTCCGGACCCGTGGGACCGCGCCGCCCCGTGCGGACGGCCGACGGGTCCGGCATTTTTTGCGTTGTGCCCCTTGGGGCCATTTGGTAAGAGGACGCGCATCGAGACGCCGGGCCCCGCTGATGCTTTTCGAGGGGACCCGACCGCCGCATGGCGCCCGGCCAGGACCGGGCCATACCGGGAATATACCATGAATGTGATGTTGCGCCGTTTCCTGCCCTTGGGCTTTCTGCTCCTGTTCCTTGGCGGCTGCGCCGGCATGATCGACTACTATTTCCTGCCGCCGCCCGAGGATACCGCCCAGGAACTCTATGAGGCCGGACGGCAGTCCATGGCTGACAAGGATTACTATGGGGCCATCAATTACTTCATGAAATTGAAGGACCGCTATCCGTTCAGCCCGTACACGCCCATGGGCACGGTTGCCTTGGGCGACGCCTACTTCCTCACCGAAGATTACGGCATGGCCGCTGAAACCTATAAGGAATTCGAGTCGGTCCATCCGCGAAGCGAAGAGATTCCGTACGTGCTCTATCAGGTCGGCGTCTCCAACTTCAAGCGTTCCGAATCCATCGACATGCCGCAAAGCAACCTCCAGGAAGCCATCCAGTATTTCTACCTCCTGGAACAGACCTTCCCGGACACCGAATACGGCAAGGAGGCGGCCGACTACATCCGCCGCTGCAAGAAGCGCATGGCCGAGCATGAGCTCTTCGTAGCCGATTTCTACTGGCGCACCAGCCAGTACGGCGCGGCCTGGAAGCGCTACATGTACACGGTGGAGAACTACAAGGATCTTGAGGAAGTGCTCGAATACGCCAAGCTGCGGGCCGAGCTGTCCTACCTTGAATACCAAAAGACCCTGACTGAAAACGAACGCCAGGCCATTGAAGGCAGCTGGCGGCACTGGGCCAAGCGCTGGTTGTAACCATCGATCTCCGGAAGGCCATCGCTTCCGGGGCCATACGGCGGCAAAACGGGGCGGCTGGCCGCCCCGTTTGCGTTTGCCGCGCGGGGACTTCATGAACGCGTTGATGTCCTTGCCCATGGGCCGTTGGCCCGAAGCCTTGGAACGCGGCCGCCTGGCCGACGCGGCCTTTGCCGCCGCCTACGCCCGCACGCCCGACCGGGAGCGCGCCTGGATCAAGACCGGCCTGGCCGCCATGTACGCGGCCATGGGCGGCCCCCTGCCGGCCTCCAGGCAGCGCTGCGACGCCCTGGGCCATGACCTGCTTGCTGCTTCTCTCGATGTCCCCCTGGATTACGTGCTCGTGGCCTGCGGCCGGGATTTCCTGTCTCCGGCCCGCCTGTCCGCCGTGGTCACGGCCGCCCTGTGCGCCCGCGTGCCCGACGTGGCCGCCGTACGGGTGGGCGCGTCCTGGCCCAAACCGCTGCTCACCACCCTGGAGCTGTGCGGCGTGGAAACGGCCGCCCGGACCTCCCGACGTGATTTCGCCGGCCTCCTGGCCGAGCTGCCGGCCAAGGGCCGGGGCGTCGTGGTCCTCCTGGGCGATCTGGCCTTGCCGGCCGGGATGCCGCCCAGCCTCGACGTCCGCCGCGCCGCTACAGCCGGCAAAGCCGGCTTGTTCGGCCCTGGCTTCGACGCCCAAGCCCTGTCCTTTGCCCATCCGGACAGCCTGTTTTTTTGCCACGACGGTCCTTGTCCCGAGCTGCCGGGCTGGCGGCCGGGGCAGGGGAGCCTGTCCGAGGCCGGTCAGGCCGGCTACGACGCTGTTTACGTCGCGGCAGGCGACGCCCTGTCCCTGTCGACCGACGCACCGTTGTGCCTGGGGCCGGGCCGGGAAGGTTTCTGGCTGTGGCCGCACTTGCCGCCCCAAGCCTTTCGCCGGCAACGCTTCGCCGCCGTCGTTGATCCCAACCGCGCGGCCGATGCTCCGACGCCCGGCCCGGAGGACGCATGAGCTCGAAGAAAGGGGCGAAGAAAAACCGCCTGGCCAGCCTGCGCAACATCGGCATCATCGCCCACATCGACGCCGGCAAGACTACGCTCACCGAGCGCATCCTCTATTTTTCCGGCCGCATCCACCGCATGGGCGAGGTCCACGACGGCACCGCCACCATGGACTTCATGCCCGAGGAGCAGGAACGCGGCATCACCATCACCTCGGCCTGCACCACCTGCGCCTGGAAAGACCACCAGATCAACATCATCGACACCCCGGGCCATGTCGACTTCACCATCGAGGTGGAGCGCTCGCTTCGGGTGCTTGACGGCGCGGTGGGCGTTTTTTGCGCCGTCTCCGGCGTGGAGCCTCAGTCCGAGACGGTTTGGCGGCAGTCCGTGGCCTACGGCGTGCCCAAGATCGCCGTGGTCAACAAGCTCGACCGGCCCGGGGCCGATTTCGAGGCGGCCCTGGCCGCCATGCGCGAAAAGCTGCGCGCCAATCCCGTGGCTGTGACCATTCCCCTTGGCCAGGGGCCGGAGCTGACGGCCATCATCGATCTGGCCGCCATGGAGCACGTCCATTTTTCCAGCGACGGCGACGAGGTCGCCCGCCGGCCGCTGACCGACGGCGAGGCCGCCTATGCCGCGCCCTGGCGCGAGCGGCTGGTGGAAGCGGCCTGCGAATATGACGAGGCGCTCATGGAAGCCTATCTGGGCGGCGAGGCCGTGGCCGCCGCCGCCATCGAGGCCGCCCTGCGCCTGGGAACCCTGGAGCACAAGGTCACGCCGGTTTTCGCCGCCTCGGCCCTCAAGAACATCGGCGTCCAGCCGGTCCTCGACGGCATCCTGGCCTATCTGCCAAGCCCCCTCGACCGGGGTGGGGCGCGCGGCCTTGATCCCGCCACCAAGGCCGAGATAGCCTTCCCGCCCGAGGCCGACGCGCCCCTGGCCGCCCTGGCCTTCAAGGTCAGCATGGAGACCGGCCGGCGGCAGGTGTTCGCGCGCGTCTATTCCGGCCGCCTGGAAGCCGGCAAGGACGTCTGGAACGCCACGCGCGGCGAGATCGAGCGGCCGGCCAGGCTGTTTCATCTTCACGCCGGCCACCGCGAAAAGGCCGAGACGGCCGGCCCCGGCGAGATCGTGGCCATCGCCGGCCTGCGCCGGGCGGCCACGGGCGACACCTTGTGCGACAAGGCCAGCCCCATCCTGTTGGAGGCCATCGGCGGCTACAAGCCGGTCATCAGTCTGGCCCTGGAACCCAAAAACGCCGAGGAGACCGATAAACTCAAGGAAGTCCTCGACAAGCTGGCCGAGGAAGATCCGACCCTGACCGTGGCCCATGACCCGGACACCGGCCAGATGATCCTTTCGGGCATGGGCGAACTCCACCTCGATGTGGTGCTGGAGCGGGCCAGGCGCGAATACGGCGTTTCGCCGCGCGCCGGCAAGCCGCAGGTGGTCTATCAGGAGACCGTCGTGGCCGAGGCGGCCGGGGAGGGCGTTTTCGACCGTGAACTCGGCGACCGTACCCATCACGGCCGGGTGACCGTGGCCGTCTCGCCGCTGCCCCGGGGAGCCGGCCGGGAAATTTCCTTCGAGATCGACCGCCTGGCCTATCCCCCTGCCTGGAGCGCGGCCATGGCCGAAGGCCTTGAAGACGGCCTGCAAAGTGGCCCCCTGGGCGGCCATCCGGTCCAGGACGTGCGGGTGCGGGTGACGGGCGTCTTCCCGGTCGAGGGCAAGACCACGGACATCGGCTGCCGCATGGCCGCCGCCCAGGCGCTCAAAAACGCCTTGGCCGCCGCCAGGCCGGCCCTGCTGGAACCCCTCATGGAACTGGAGATCGGCGTGCCCGACGCCTTCATCGGCGACGTGGCCGGCTTGCTCGGCTCCAAGGGGGCCAAGATCGAGAACATGGCCGACCGGGGCGGCCACAAGACGGTCACGGCCTTGGCCCCGCTGCGCCGGATGTTTGGCTTCTCCACCGACTTGCGCTCGGCCACCCAGGGCCGGGCCGGCATGTCCATGCGTTTTCTCAAATTCGACCTGCTCGGGTAGTCGTACAGGAACCCATGTCCACGCGCAGCCTGGTTTCGCCGGAGGCGTCCAAGCGTTTCGACGTCTTGCGCACCCTCCTTGTCGTCTTCGTCATCGGCATCCACGCCGAAAAGGGCTTGCAGGCCTATTACAGCGCCATGCCCGAAGCCCTGAATATCTATCTGGCCGTCTTTCCCCACAACATCTTTCGACTGGCCGTGCCGCTTTTTTTCGCTGTCTCCGGCTACCTCTTCTTTTTGACCTACAAGCCCGACGTCGCTTCCTACGGCCGCATGATCGTCAAGAAGACCAAGAGCATTCTTGTGCCTTTTCTCATTTTCAACGCCATCACCCTGATCCTCATCAAGGTGTTCAACAAGGTGCCCTACATCGGCGACTTCCACGCCATCGACGCCGACGGCTACATCAAGCTCCTTATCGGCCTCTACCGCTATCCCGTGGTCTACACGTTGTGGTTTCTGCGCGACCTCTACGTCTATTTCCTGCTGGCCCCGGTATTTCACGTGTTTTCCAAGGAGATGCCCCTGACCGGCCTGGTCGCCTGCTGGGCGGCCTGGATGTTTTTGCCACAGGGTCGCATCCCCATTGAACTGAGTGGACTGGTCTTTTTCTACGGCGGCTGCGTCCTGGCCCGGACCCGGGCCGATCTTGACGGCCTGGCCTGTTTCGCCTGGCCGGTCGGTCTTGGCTATCTGGCCCTTATGGCCGTGACGGCGACCTATGAGTGCCTCTACGGCTGTCAGTCCTATTACCACATCCTCTACCGCAACAGCATGATCCTTGGCGTGCTGACCGTCTGGCTCGTTTCGGCCTGGCCGCCCATTCGTGACGCCAGGATGCTGCGCCGGCTGGCCGCGACCTCCTTTTTCGTGTATCTGACCCACGAACCCGTGCTGTCATATCTCATCTACGGCACGCGGTTTGTCTTCAAACCCTCGGGCACGGCGGTCGGCATCACCTACATGCTCCTGCTCACCGCCCTGACCTACGCCCTTTGTCATGGCCTGGCCCGGCTCCTCGAACGCTTTGCCCCCCGGGCCTACGCCGTGGCCACGGGGTCGCGGTAACGGGCCTGGCCGTCACCTGCGTGGCGCGATGACATGCGTGTCATGGGATCGTTGACGAGGTCGCGGGCCAACTGTCTTGGAACGGGTTTCGGCCCGGCGGGTCTTTGCCTGAATTACGTAAGACTTTTCGAGTAACAATAGTCAGTTAAGCTTGGTTCCGTGCCGAACGCATCCTGCTTTTTCGGACGCGGCACGAGGCCACGATAAGGAAGCGCCATGCGCATTATTGGCGGCCGCCTGGGCGGTCGGGTCATCAAGGTCATCGATTCGCCGGGCTTGCGGCCGGCCACGGGGCGGGTGCGGGAAGCGCTGTTTTCCATGCTCGCGGCCCGGGGGGCGCTCTTTCACGGGGCGCGGGTGCTTGACTGCTACGCCGGAGCCGGGAGCGTGGGCATCGAAGCCCTGTCGCGCGGCGCGGGCAAGGCCGTTTTTATTGAACGCAGTCCGGCCGTGGCCAAGGTGCTCAAGGAGAACCTGCGCGGCCTGGGTCTGGGGCTCGACGTGGCCCAGGTCGTCGAGGCCGACGTGGTCAAGGCCCTGGGCCGGCTGTCCGGCGGCTACTTCGATCTCATCGCCATCGACCCGCCCTACGGCCAGGATCTGCTGCCGCCGACCCTGGCCAGGATCGCCGCCCTGGACCTCATCGCCCCGGACGGCGTCATCGTGGCCGAGATCGAGGCCGGCGTTGATCTGCCCGAGGCCGCCGTGCCTCCTGTTTTCGACTGCCTGACTGATCGGACCTACGGACAAACGAGGATCATCCTATGGACTCCCAGAAATCCTGCATCGCCGTCTACCCCGGAACCTTCGATCCCCTGACCAACGGCCACGTCTCCCTGGTGCGCCGGGCGGCCATGATCTTCGGCACGGTCATCGTGGCCGTGGCCGGCGACTCCCACAAGACGCCGCTTTTCACCCTGGACGAACGGGTGGCCATCGCCGAGCAGGTCTTTGCCAACGACCGTCGTGTGCTTGTGGAGGGCTTCAAGGGCCTGCTCGTCAATTACGTCAAGGCTCGGGAAGCCAATGTCATCCTGCGCGGCATGCGGGCGGTGTCCGATTTCGAGTTCGAGTTCCAGATGGCGCTCATGAACCGCAAGCTCGACCGCACTATCGAGACGGTCTTCATCATGACCGACTACAAGTGGCTCTACATCAGCTCCACCATCGTCAAGGAAGTGGCCAAGCACGGCGGCGACATCCGGGGCATGGTACCAGAGCACGTGCGCGAGCGGATGCTTGAGCGCTTCGGTCCGGCAACCGGAAGCGGGGAGGGCGCGTGAGCGCAAGGATACGGGTGGTCTGTCTGGCCGGAGCCACGGGAACGGGCAAGACCGCCACGGCCATCGCCCTGGCCCGGGCTTTCGGCGGCGAGGTGATAAACGTGGACTCGCGCCAAGTCTACGAAGGGTTGCCGGTCCTGACCGCCCAACCGAGCGACGACGAGCGTGCCGCCTGCCCGCATCACCTCTACGGTGACACGCCCCTCGACCAACCCATGGCGGCCGGCGATTTCGCCGTGCGGGCCAGGGCCTGCGCCGCGTCCATCGCCGAGCGGGGTCGGCTGCCGCTTTTTGTTGGCGGCACTGGCCTGTATTTCCGGGCCATCCTCGGCGGGCTGGCCCCCATCCCGCCCGTGCCGGCCGAGGTGCGCGCCGCCGTCGCCGACGACTGGGACCGCCTGGGGCCGGCGGCCATGCACGCCCGTCTGGCCGAACGCGATCCCGACTACGCGGCCAAGATCGCCCCGGCCGACCGCCAGCGCGTCACCCGCGCCCTGGAGGTCGAGGCCGCCACCGGCCGCAGCTTTTCCGACTGGCACAAGCAGGGCGACCCCGACGCCCCGGATTATGACGTCGTCAGCCTCGGCCTGGCCTTGCCCCTGGAGGCGTTGGCCCCCCGGCTGGCCCGACGTATCGAGGCCATGGCCGCCGGCGGCGCCATAGAGGAAGTACGCGCCGCCCTGGACCGCTATCCGCCGGACGTCCCTGGCTTAAGCGGCATCGGCGGGCCGGAGCTGACGGCCTACCTCACCGGCCGTTGCGGCCTGAGCCAGGCCAAGGCCGCCTGGCTGACCAACACCCGCGCCTACGCCAAGCGGCAAAGGACCTGGTTTCGCAAGGAGCCGGACATCGTCTGGTTTGGTCCGGGCGAAGAGGCCGGGCTGCTGGAGTTGGTCAGGAAGCGTCTGGAGGGCGGCGCATGATGAACCGGCGGCGCGCCCTGTCGTTTTTGGCCGTGGCCGGCGGACTGGCCTGGCTGCGACCGTCCGTCCTGTTTGCCGCCTCGGCCGACGAGTTGGCCGGGGAAGGGCAGGCGGAACTCACCGGCGGCAACGTGGCCAAGGCCCTGACCCTGCTCCATGAAGCCGAGTCCAAGGACCCGCGCAACGACCGAGTCCAGGCGCTTTTGGGCCGGGCGTATTTCCAGCAAGGCGACGCCCGGACAGCACTGACCCATTTCACTTTGGCCGTGCGGCTCAATCCCGAGGACACGCTGTCGCGCCTGCTGGCCGACACCATCAGCCAGTTTCCCATGCCCGCCGCCAAAGGCGGGTCCGGACGCGATCCGTCGCCTTCCCGTTCCCGGCCCTCCAGACTGGCCCAGGACGCCAAGGCCGAACGCGAAGCCCTGGCCAAGGGCGCGGGAAAATCCTCCCGGCAAGGACCGTGGCGCGTGCTGGTCGACGCCGGCCACGGCGGCCTGGACGCCGGCGCGTCTGTTGGCGGGCTGCGCGAGGCCGATGTGGCCCTGGATCTGGCCCTGCGTCTGGCCCGGGTCTTGGCTGCGGCCAGAAACGAGGTGGTCATCCACCTCACGCGCACCGCCGACGTGTCCCTGCCCGGCTGGGCCAGGGCCGGTCTGGCCGGTTTTTACGGCGCGGACCTGCTCGTTTCGCTCCACGCAACTCGGGTAAGCGATCCGGCGGCCATGGGCATCGCGGCCTACGGCTACAGCCGGGAATCGTCCGACGCCCTGGCCGCCCTGGTCGCCCGGGTCGAAAACGCCGCCTACGGCCCCGGCGCGTCCTGGAAATCCCGAGGTGGAGAAGGGCTTTTCCTGTCCGCCGCCAATGATGCCGTGGGACAAGCCCGGTTCGAACAGGGCCGGGAACTGGCCGGCGCCCTCATGCGCGCCATTCCCGCCGCCTCGCCGCTCCCGCCGCGCGCAGCCAGTACGGCTCCCCTCAAGCTGCTGGAAGAAGCCGACGCGCCGGGGATTTTCCTGGAAACCGGCTTTCTCTCCAACACCGACGACGACGCCGCCCTGGGCAGCCCCGACAAGCGCCAAGCCCTGGCTCAGGCCCTGGCCGATGCCCTGCTGGCGGCGCTGCGGGGCGTAAAGATGCCTCCGGCGGGGGGGGGGGGGGGGGGGGGGGGGGGGGGGGGGGGGGGGGGGGGGGGGGGGGGGGGGGGGGGGGGGGGGGGGGGGGGGGGGGGGGGGGGGGGGGGGGGGGGGGGGGGGGGGGG
>JAEZMB010000029.1 GCA_023435825.1 Pseudomonadota bacterium
CCCCCCCCCCCCCCCCCCCCCCCCCCCCCCCCCCCCCCCCCCCCCCCCCCCCCCCCCCCCCCCCCCCCCCCCCCCCCCCCCCCCCCCCCCCCCCCCCCCCCCCCCCCCCCCCCGCCGGAGGCATTTCTTCTATCCCCTCGGCCTCAGGTCGCCGGGCCGGCCGCCGGCGGCGGGGCGTCCGACGCCCGGGGCGCGGCGGCGTCCTTGGCCGCGTCGTCGGCTGCCCGGCGCAGGGCGTTCAGAAATCCGTCCGGGTCGGCCGGGCTGGCCACCAGGGCGTAGCCCAGGCGCGTGGGCACGTAGACGGCCCGGGCCTTGTCCGTGACAAAGACCAGGGCCTTTTCGCCGCCGTTTAGCCGGTACCAGCCGGCGGCCAGCCCCGGCAGCCCCACGCCGTTGGTGCGCCACTTGAGGCTCTTGGGGCCGCCCTGGCTCAGGTCCAGGCGATACGCGCCGGCCGCGTCCACGTCGGCAAGGGCGATGTCGCGGCCGTAGAAGCCGCCCTTGGCCGAAAGCACGCCGCCGGAAACGGCGATGCGCGCCGAGGCCGCGCCCTGGATCATGTGGGTGATGAAAAAGAACAACCCCACCCACAGCACCAACATGCCGCCGAACAGCGCCGTCAACCAGCCGGTCTTGAGCGCCGCCGGGGCCAGCGGAAACACCTGCCCCCACTCCATGCTGTTCTCCTTTGGCGACCGGGCATCCGCCCGGCGGCCGAAGTTCCTTGCCCTTGCCCCCGGGCCTCTGTACCGTGCCCGGCACGCGGCCCGCGCGGCCGGGTCTTTCAGGCACTACGGGTCGTGTGCGGATTGCGCTTCCAAGGTAGAAACCGCAATCGCCTCTCTCCACGGATGTGGTTACTTATTCTAAAACATAACTGACGTTATGTTGGCAATTGGGCCTTATGCACTGGTTCTGGCTTTCCCTCACCACCGCCGCCACCCAGGCGGTCAAGGACACCTTCCTCAAAGCCGCCATGGGCCGGACCGATCCGACCCTGGCCATGTTCCTCTACAGCGCCGGCGCGGCCATGTTCCTGTGGCTTTTCGCCGCGCCCACGGCCGAGGTTGTCCTGGCCCCGTCCTTCTGGCCGCTTCTGGCCCTTGGCGGGGCGCTGGGCGGCCTGACCTACTGGCTTTACGGCCTGGCCCTGTCGCGCGGCGACTTGTCGCTGACCCTGCCCATGCTGGCCTTCACGCCGCTTTTTTTGCTCATCACCTCTCCCCTAACCCTGGGGGAGTTCCCGCGTCCAGGTGGGCTTGTGGGCATCGCCCTGGTGGTCGTCGGGGCCTACGTCCTCAATCTCCGGGAACGCCGCCACGGGCTGCTTGGCCCGGTGCGGGCGCTTTTCACCAACGCCGGCTCGCGGCTGATGCTGGCCGTGGCCGTGGTCTGGAGCATCGGGGCCAACATCGACAAATTGGGGTTGCAAGCCTCGTCCCCGGCCTTGTGGGGGGCCAGCGTCTACACGGCCACGGCCCTGGGGCTGGTCCCGTTTCTGGGCCGAACCCTCAAGCGCTCCCTGGCCGCCTTGCCGGGCTTTCCCTGGGCCATCCTTACGGCCGGCTGCCTGGAGGCCATCGGGCTTTTCTGCCAGATGCACGCCCTGCCGCTGACGCAAGTGTCCTACGTCATCGCTGTCAAGCGCCTGAGCATCATTTTCGGCGTGCTCCTTGGCGCGGCGGTCTTTCGCGAGCCCGACCTGGCCCACCGTCTGCCCGGAGCGGCGGTGATGGTGGTGGGCGTTTTCTTTATCGCGGTTTTCGGATAAAAGCCCCCACCGATCCCGCCCACTCGGAGCCGTCCATGTCTGCATACCGTTTTTTGCCTGATCTTTCCGCCGAGGCCATCGCCGACATCCAGACCGCCGGCCTCAACTGGACCTGCCGCCATGCCTTCGCCGGCAGCCCGGTATACCGGGAGCGCCTGGCCGAGGCCGGCTACGAGCCCGGCCAGGACTTGACCCTGGACGATCTCACCCGGCTGCCGCTGACCACCGTCGAGGATCTGCGCCAGGGCTATCCCCTGCCGCTTCTCTCCGTGCCCGAGACCGAGGTGGTGCGCATCCACGCCTCGTCGGGCACCACCGGCAAGCGCAAGATCCTGGCCTATACCCAGCGCGACATCGACACCTGGAAGGAGATGTTCGCCCGCTGCTACGAGCTGGCCGGCCTGACCACCCTGGACCGGGTGCAGATCGCCGTGGGCTACGGCCTGTGGACGGCCGGGGCCGGCTTCCAGCTGGGCTGCGAACATTTCGGGGCCATGGCCCTGCCGGTGGGGCCGGGCAACATGGAGATCCATCTCCAGCTGCTGGAAGACATGGGCTCCACCTGCCTGTGTTCCACCGCCTCCATGGCCCTGCTCTTGGCCGAGGAAGTCCACAAGCGCGACCTGCGCAAGCGCGTGAAGCTGCGCAAAGTGATTTTCGGGGCCGAGACCCACACCGACAAGATGCGGCGGCGCTTCGAGAAGTGGCTGGGCATCGAGGAGAGCTTCGACATCACCGGCATGACCGAGCTCTACGGCCCGGGCGCGGGCCTGGAGTGCACGGCCCATCAGGGCATCCATTATTGGGCCGACAAGTTCATCCTGGAAGTCCTTGATCCCGTGACCCTGACCCCGGTGGCCCCGGGCGAGGTGGGCGAGATGGTGGTCACGTCGCTGTGCAAGGAAGCCGCGCCGCTGATCCGCTACCGCACCCGCGACCTCACCCGCCAGTTGCCCGAGCCGTGTCCGTGCGGCCTGTCCATGCCGCGCCACGACCGTATCCTCGGCCGCTCCGACGACATGTTCGTGTTTCGCGGGGTCAACATCTACCCCGGCCAGATCGCCAGCGTGCTGGAGCATTTCAAGGACGTGGACAGCGAGTTCCAGATTCGCCTGCTGCGCCGCGACGGCCGCGACCAGATGGTGGTCAAGGTGGAGCGCAAGCCCGGCACCGGGCCGGAGCTGGACCAGAACCTGTCCGAGGCCATTTCCATCGAGCTGCGCAAGCACCTGTTCGTGCGCGGCTGGGTGGAGATCATGGCTCCGGGCACGCTGCCGCGCACCTTTGGCAAGACCAAGCGCGTGGTGGACGACCGCAACGGCATCGAGGAAGAATAGCCGGCCGGCCTTCGGGTCCGCGTTTTTACCAAGCCCCTGTCGCTGGCCGCGACAGGGGCTTTTTGGCGTTCGCCGTCCCCGAGGCGGCCAGGCGGCTCGTGGGGTTTTCGGCCATGGCGCGAGGGGGGGGGCGGCCTGCCGCGCCGCCCTGGCCGTCCTGGCCGGCCACAGCCGGTCGGCCCCGGCCGTCGGCGGTCGTCGGCGACGCGTTGGCGACGCGTCGGGCATCGCCGCCGACATCCTCCTGCTGTTGCTTTTTCTTGTGGCCAAGCCCGCCGGCATGCTAGCTTCCTGCCAAAACCCTTTCCGCTTGCGCCAGCAATGGCCGGCCAAGGGCGGCTGGCGGTTGTTGCGCCCAGGATGCCGGGCCGTGAGGAAACGAACAAGACGCGAGAGATACAGAATCAAACGGTGTTGTTGTGACGTCAGATCTTTCATCGACTTGGCCGTGCGCGGCCGAGAATCGACAAGGAGTGGATCATGCACAAGAAACTGATGGCCCCGGGCGTCCACTGGCTCGGCGCGGTGGACTGGGACCGGCGGCTTTTCGACGACCTCGTGCCCCTGCCCGATGGCACCTCGTACAACGCCTATCTCGTGCAGGGCACGGACAAGACGGCGCTTCTCGACGCCGTGGAGCCGGCCCTGGCCGACACGCTGCTGTCCCAGCTGGCCGACGTGCCGCGCCTGGACTACATCGTCAGCCAGCACGCCGAGCAGGACCATTCCGGGGCCATCGGCCTGCTGCTCGCCCGCTATCCCGAAGCCAAGGTGCTGGCCACGGCCAAGGGCAAGGCCATGCTGCTTGATCTGCTGCGACTCCCCGAGGACCGGGTGGAGGCCGTGGCCGACGGGGATCGGCTGGAGCTTGGCGGCAAGACGCTCACCTTCCTCCACCTGCCCTGGGTGCACTGGCCCGAGACCATGGCCAGCTATCTGGCCGAGGACCGCATCCTTTTCAGCTGCGACTTTTTTGGCTCCCACATCGCCGCCTCGGAGCTGTTCGTCACCGACCCGTGCCGGGTGCGCGAGGCGGCCAAGCGCTACTTCGCCGAGATCATGGCCCCGTTTCGGCCCATGATCGAAAAGAACCTGGACAAGCTGGCCGGCCTGCCCATCGATATGATCGCTCCCAGCCACGGCCAAGTCTACGACAAGCCCGACTGGATCGTGGCCGCCACCCGGCAGTGGGCCACGGCCCCTCCGGCCAATCTGGTCGTCCTGCCCTTCGTGTCCATGCACGGCAGCACCCGGCGCATGGTCGAGCATCTGACGGCCGCCCTGGCCGCCCGGGGGACGGCGGTGGAGCTGTTCAATCTGGCCGTGGCCGACGTCGGCAAGCTGGCCATGGCCCTGCTCGACGCCGGGACCATAGTGGTCGGCGCGCCCACGGTCCTGGCCGGGCCGCATCCCCTGGCCGCCCATGCCGCCTTTCTGGCCAACGCCCTGCGGCCCAAGGCCAAGTTCCTGTCCATCATCGGCTCCTATGGCTGGGGCGGGCGCACGGTGGAGGCCCTGGCCGGCATGGTGCCCAACATCAAGGCCGAGGTGCTGGAACCGGTGCTGTGCAAGGGCCTGCCCACCCCGGAGACGTATGCCGCCCTGGACCGGCTGGCCGAAGCCATCGTGGCCGGCCACGCCGCCCAGGGCTTTACGGCCCGTGTGGATTGATGCGCCGGCCGGCGCGTGTCGCGTCCATGAAAAGGCATAGGGGCTGCGGATAAAAGACCAAAGATATTGGTTTTTAAAATACGATCGTACTGTTAAAGGGCGCGACACGAGCTCGGGCCACCCGGCTGTCGGCTATCAGGCGGCCGGGAACAGTTCCGGGAAAACGACGTCCAGGGCACGGGCCGGGACGTGCAGACGGACCGGCCCCTTGGGCGTGTCCGAGGCCAGGATGCCGTCAGCCAGGCAGTCGGCCAGAAGGGCGCGGGCCGTGCGTTCCTTGAGGCCCGTGAAGCGTGGCGCGTCTCCCCGGGCGATCTGGCCGTGGGCCACCACCTGGGCCAGCAGGTCCGCCGCCTGCGGGCGCAGGCCGGCCCGGGCGACATAGACGGCCAGGCGTCCGGTGAGGTTGTCGAGGTCAAACAGGCCCGTCATGAAGGTGATCTGATCCAGGCAGACCCGCAGAAACCAGGCGATGAACTCGTTTAGGGCGCGCAGCGACAGGCTGCCGCGCCCGTCGTGATCGCCCTGGCGCGGCGTGTCGGCCGCGTCCAGCATCCGCTTGTAGTCCTGCCGGCTGTCCAGGCCCCGGGCCAGACCTCGGGACACCGACCACAGGCCGTATGCGCCGATGCCGGCGGCCTGGGCCATGGCATGGCTCATGAGCCGGCTGACCCTGCCGTTGCCGTCGAGGAAGGGGTGGATGAAATTGAAGCGGTGGTGGGCGGCGGCCATGGCCACGATGCGGCTGCCCGGGCCGAGCCGGGCAAAATGGTAGCGCTTGGCGAAATGGTCAATAAACGCCGGCAGGGCTTCAGGGGCCGGCGGCATATGGCGGCCGACCACGACATTTTGCCCGGGGCCGCGTAGTTGTCCCGGTATGAGGATTGTCGGCCCCGAGGGCGATAAAACGGTCAGCATGGCTTCGTCAGCGTCGCGGTAAAACTCCCGATGAAGCCATTGGAGAAAAGCCAAGCTGGCCGGCTCGGGGAGGATTCCGGCGGCAAACTGGCGGTCGATCTCGCGTTGCACGCGGATGTGCGCCCGGGCTTCGAGCTGGAGATTTCGCCGCTGCCCGTCCGGGGCGATGTCGTCGGCCAAGGCGCGCTCGATATCACGGGGTGTGGTGTTGTGCCCTTCGATCAGGTTGGAATAGTAGCAGTTCATGAGCCGCACCAGTTCGGCCAGGCTGGCTCCGGTGCGGGGATGCAGGCGACCGGCCAAACGGCTGGCGGCGGCGGCCACATCGGTGGCCAGATCCAGGATTTCCGAGGGGAACTGCTCCGGCAGGAGCGGCTCCATGCGATTGATGCTTTCCATGGTGGATGCCTTGCCGATCTTTTGTATTGCCTAACCGTCTACAACATTGTCAAAAAATGAATGAATCGGCAATGGCTTTGCCGATTTTGTTGCCGATCTTGGAAAGGGATATATCGACCTGAAAAGATACGAGAAATGGGATTTACTCATGGTCGAGGTGACCGATCTGGTCTTTGCCCGGGCCACCCGGCCCTTGGCCGTCAGGCGGCCGGGAACAGTTTCGGGAAAACGACGTCCAGGGCACGGGCCGGGACGTGCAGACGGACCGGCCCCTTGGGCGTGGCCGAGGCCAGGATGCCGTCAGCCAGACAGTCGGCCGGAAGGACGCGGGCCGTGCCGGTCTTCGATGGTAGCTAACTGCAGGTATGATTTATGAAAATGAATGCTGCGGGGTTGGTTTTGCCGATCTCGGTGCCGATGTGTGGGGCGGGATAAGGCCCTTAAGAACATGACTCTCGGCTTGTGCCGACGCCGTGCATTGCCGGTGGTCCGGCGTCCGTCCGGCGTGGCCTCATGGCCTTGGCAGCCCGGCCAGTTCGCTGACGCGTTTGAGAGCGTAGTCGAAAAACGACGTGTCGATGTTGGCGATGCCGACAAAGGGCGTGTTGAGGTCGATGATGACCGTGATGACCAGGATGATCATGACGAACATGGGCAGTTCGAAGGCGAGCTGGGTCTTGCGGTTGGCCACGCGGGTGAGCCAGGTCTTGATGAGCATGACGTAATAGCCGGCCACGATGAGCCCGAAAATCATGGGATGCAGGTTTTCCTTGGCCTTGATGCGGCGGGTCAGGCGGCATTTGGTGATGTCGCCGAGGTCTTGCAGCACCAGCCGGGTGATGGATTCCTGGGCCTTGGTCACGGGCTGCAGTTTGTAGACCTGATTCCAGAGCCCGTCGATGGCGGCATGTGCTTCGGGCGACATCTCGCCTTGGGCCATGGCCGGCAGGTCGTAGCGGACCACGGCCGCCGCGTAATCGACCAGGGCCTTCTTGGCCCCGGCGGCGTCGTCCAGGCCGTTGAGCAGCCGGGCCATGGAAACCATGGATTCGGATTCCTTGCGCGTGTCGTCCTGGACGTTGTTGAAATTGACGAGCAGGGTGACCAGGGCCATGCTCAGGAAGATGGAATAGAGCGAGTTGAAGAGGCTGAAGTTGGCGATGGTTTCGGAGAGGTTCTGGATGGGCGGGGCGTTGCGCCAATAGGCGTAGATCAGGTAGGCCAGGGTCGGCAGGCCGAGCATCAGGATGATCGAGGCTTCGCTGGTCCAGAACAGATTGTCCATGGCGTGCTCCACGGCGGTTCGTGTCCTCCCGCTCGCGGATACGACGCTCAAGGACAACATCTGAGTCCCTTATGCGTGAGTCACGGCTAAAATACCAGCGTCTTTCTTCGAGGAAGCCTCACTTGGGCAACGGGTTCTTGAGATAGCGATAGTAGGTGTCGTACTGGTAGATCACGGCCAGGGGATTGTGGCCGAGCACCCGGTCCTTGACGGCCAGCACCGTGCCCATGGCCTCGGCGTGTTTGAAGAACAGCGAATCATGGCCGACGCACAGGCCAAGCAGCACGTTGAAGTCGGTGCGGGCCTCGTTGAGGGCCAGGGCCTGGAACACCGGATTGCACATGGTTTCATGGGCGGCGGTGGAGTCCACCTGATCGGCCGGGCCGATGCCCAAAAGGGCCTTGGCCTTGCCCCCAGCCTTGCAGCCCACCGAAGCCACGGCAAAGCCGTTGGTCGTAAGAATCTCGTGGACCACCTTGGCCTCGAACCGCAGGCCGATGCAAAAGGCCAGCCCGAGCCGTTGGTAGCCCATGCGCCGGGCGAACTCCACGATTTCCACGATGCGGGGCTTGACCGCCCGCACGGCGGCGTAGCCGTCCTCGCCCCCGGCGTAGCAGGCCGCTTCCTGGAGCGAGGCTTGGCGCGCGAATTCGGCGCAGGCCCCTTCGGTCATGCAGGCCACCGACGCGCCAGCCAGATCGCGCAGCTTTAGCGACGGGCAGTCGGCCGGGGCCTTGCCCTTGGCCGCCCGGCACCAGCGCTCGGACCAGTCGTATGGGCACACGGCGCACTGGGGCAGGGGGACTTGCTGTTCATCCATGGTCTAACTTCTCCGAAGCATGTCCCACCAGTTGCGGAATTCAAAGAACCGCTCGGCCTCTTCCACGGTCTGGCATTTGACGTGAAGCGGGTCGATCATCTCGTCGAATTCGGCGTCGGTGAAAAACAGCCCGGCCTCGCGCAGGGCCGCCTCGCGGGCGTCCTTGCCTTCGGCCATGTAGAGCTTCTTGCGCAGCTCCTTGTCGGTCTCGAAACGCTCGTAAAGCCGGCGCACGTTGTCCATGGTCATGGCAGACCTCCGCCGTGGCAACCATTGCAGGTTTGGGGAAAAGGCAGGGGTGTGGGGGGGGCCCCCCCCCCCTGGGGCAACTGTACGCCC
>JAEZMB010000040.1 GCA_023435825.1 Pseudomonadota bacterium
GCCGTGGCCCGCCGGGCCGCCGCCGATGCCGCCCAAGAAGAAGGCGGCTGTGGGGCCGGCGCGCCCCTGCACGCCAGGACCGTGGACGAACTGGAACCGGCCCTGCCGCCGGACATGCGCTACCTGGGCCAGTTCGACGACACCTATCTCATCGTGGACACCGGCGAGGAACTGGTGCTGGTGGACCAGCACGCCGCCCACGAACGCGTCATCTACGCCGCCCGGGAAGCGGCCGGTCGGCGCGGCCACAGCCGGCCCTTGGGCATGCCCGTGGAGCTGACGCTGCACCCGTCCGAGCAGGCCCGGCTGCAAACGCTTTTCACCGAACTGCGCTCCATGGGCTTTGTCGTGGACACGCCGCGTCCGGGTATGGCCGCCATCACCGGCGCGCCGCCGGAGCTGACCGTGGGCCAGGCCAAGGAGTACCTGCGCGCCGCCCTGGCCGGACAGTCCAAGTCCTTGCAGGATTTGTGGATTCTCATGAGTTGCAAGACGGCGATCAAGGCCGGCACGCGGCTCACCGCCGACGAGGCCGTGGCGCTTTTGTCCCAGTGGGCCACGGTTCCGGACCGTGACTACTGCCCCCACGGCCGGCCGGTGACGGTGCGCTTTGGCCGGCGCGAGATGGAGAAGATGTTCAAGCGCAAGAAATGAGATGGGGCGGCCCGTTGGGGCCGCCCCGAAAGCGCTGCTCGCGCCCGGCCGCACCAGACTGCCGGCCGTCCATCCGCCCCGCCTTCCGCCCAGGCCCCACGACAAACGCCTACCGCCGCCGGCGCTCGCTTGCAGACAGTGTCCGCGAGGCTAGCAGACAACAGCGCCTACCCGGCCCGGCGCGTCCGCCGACCAGCCAGACAGGTTCTCCGCCTCGTCTGGCCGGCCCGGCCACGGCCGCGTGGAACGCCAACCTAGAAAATCAAAATCGTGTAGCCCTCTTCCGTGTACCGCCCCATGCCCGGGTGGCCGTGCATGTCGTCAAGGAGTGTCAGCCCTTCGGCAACGCAGGCCTCCTGGCTGCCGAGCTGGTGGGAACAGGCCCGGCAGGCTCCGGCAAAAAGCCCTTGCCCCTTGGTCTTTTCGAACAGCCCGTGCATGGGATGCTCGGCCTTGGACAACACGGCCACCAGCTTAGTGGCCTCGCCTTCCAGCACCACCTTGGCCTCGTAGCCGCGCTCCCGGTAGTCGATGGCGTTAAGGAGCACGTGCACGAAGCAGGAAACGTCGCCGCGAAAGGCGAACAACACGACTTTTTTCTCCACGTTATCCTCCGCTGCCGCGCCCGGCATGATTCCAATTCCACTTCTCAAGCGAAAGCACATTGCAAATAACGTTCTGATCTCATTTTAAATTCATAAAACATAACTGGCGTTATGTTTTATAATAGGCCTCAGACCTTGCCGACCGGGGCGAGGTAGATGGTGAATTCCGTGTCGCCGTCCAGGCCCAGCATGGCGTCGAAGGCTTCCTGGTCATAGGCGGCGATGGCGCAGGTGCCGGCCCCCACGGCCTCGCAGGCCAGATAGAGATTCTGGCAGACATGGCCGGCGTCCAGGGCCATGACCTTGTAGGAGGCCTCGCCGTAGCGCCACTCCATGCGCGCCGGCACGGCCGTCCAGATAAACGTGGCCGCCCCCCGCGACACGAAGCCCTGGTTGAAGGCGGCCATGGCCACCTCCTCTTCCAGATCCTCCACCGTAACCGCCTCGATCAGCGCATGTTCGATGGGCAAATAGCGGTAGACGCCGGGGTTGATGCCTTGGACCCGGTAAATGGCGACATAGGTTTCAAAGGCGTGGCGGCAGCCGGCCGAGGGCACGGTGCGCAGCCCGCCGGTCAGCCCCGGGGACTTTCGCAGGCCCTGGGTGGCCCACAGGAGAAACCCCAGCTCGTCCTGGGTAAAAAGCTCCTGGCGAAAGCTGCGGTGGGATTTGCGCGCCGCCATGGCCTGGGGCACGGGCACATCGCGCACTCCCTGCCACTGCCCCGGACCGGCCAGCCCGATAAGCTCCGCGCCCAGGGGATAGGGCTTTTGCAACGGCGGCGGCGGCAGACCCCGGTTCTGGGCCGTCTTGGAAAAATCCACCATCTTGCGGATGGTATCCTTCAAGAAGAACTTGAGGTTCACATTCATGCCCGCCGTCTCCTGACGTGTTGGGTCAATGCTCAAGGCCGGGACAAATGCCGTGTCGCCCACCGCCCGGCCATCCTCCAGCGGCCCGCCCCGGGCGTCCTGGCCCCCAAGGTCGCCCGCGCTTGGCCACGGGCCAGACAAATCAGCCGCACGCTTCCACACATGCGCCCAAACGGCCAGGCGCGGCCGAGGGCTAACCGTCGACCGATCAGGCGTATCCGGCCAGGATGCCGGAAAGGGTTTTCAGGTCCGGCTCCCGGACGGCCAACGGCCCGGCCGCCATGGGGCCAAAGGCCGGCCGGTCGCTTCGCCACAACACGCCCAGGGGGATGCGCTCGCCCCACTCGAAGGCCCGAGCCAGGGCCGCCTCGCGGTTGGTGGGGTCATGGTCGTCGCCAAGGACGTAGCAACGCTCTTTGTACCAGGCGTAGGTGTTGACCTTGTTAAACGACACGCAGGGCTGCAGCACGTCCACCAACGAAAACCCGGGATGGCGCGCGGCGGCCGCGATGAGCCCGGCCAGATGCTCCACCTCGCCGGCAAAGCCCCGGGCCACGAAGCCCGCGCCCATGGCCACGGCCACGGCCACGGGATTGAAGGCTTCCGAGGGCGCGCCGTGGGGCTGGGTCTTGGTGATCTGCCCCTTGGGCGTGGTCGGGCTGGCCTGGCCCTTGGTCAGACCGTAGATCTGGTTGTTGTGGACCACGTAGGTGAGGTCGATGTTGCGCCGGATGGCGGCCAGGAAATGGTTGCCGCCCTCGCCGTAGGAACAGCCGTCGCCGGACTCGGCGAATACGGCCAGTTCGGGGTTGGCGAGCTTGATGCCCGTGGCCGCCGGCAGGCTGCGGCCATGCAGGCCGTTTAAAAGGTTGGCCCGGATGTAGTGCGGGGCCTTGGCCGCCTGGCCGATGCCGGTGGAAAAGACCACCTTGTGGGGCGGCAGGCCCAGTTCCGTCAGGGCCGCGACCATGGCCTTGCGGATGGCGAAATTGCCGCAGCCGGGGCACCAGGCCGTTTCGAATTCGCCATACGGATTGTCGCTGGTCATGCCGTGGCCTCCCCGAGCTTGGAAACAATGTAGGCCGCCGTCAGGGGCAGGCCGTCGTAGCGGGCCACGCGGTCGTCAAAGACGTAGCCGGTCTCGCGCCGGATCAGATTGGCCAGCTGGCCGGTGCAATTGCCTTCCACCATGACCGTACGGCCGGCCATGGCCAAAATGGGCAAGAACGACTCGCCGACCAGGGGATAGACCTGGCTGAAATGGAGCACGCAGGCCGGTTCCCCGGCTTGGCGAAGTCTCTCGGCCGCTTCCAGGGCCGCGCCCAGGGTCGAGCCCCAGCAGGCCAGCAGCGTCGCGCCGGCGGCCTGGCCGTGGAGGTCCGGCGGCAGGGCCGCCGCCGTCAGCCCGGCGAGCTTGCGCATCCGCTTGTCCTGCATGGCCACGCGCACGGCCAGATCCTCGGTGATGTGGCCGTCCTCGGTGTGCTCGTCGCTGTCCAGGACCACCGTGGCTTCGGTGAAGCCCGGCAGCAGGCGCGGCGAGACGCCGGAATCGGTGACGGCGTAGCGCACGTAGCCGGCCGGGTCGTCCACCGTGGTCAGGGGCCGGGCCACGGCCGGCAGGGCGGCCAGATCGAAGGGGGCCACGTCGCGAAACGAGTCGGCCAGGAATTGGTCGGTAAGGATGAACACCGGCGACTGGAACCGCTCGGCTGTGTCTACGGCCAGGTGGGCCAGATGGAAGCACTGGGGCACGTCGCCCGGAGCAAATATCGCCCGGGGGAATTCGCCGTGCCCGGCATACAGCACGAGATCGAGATCGGCCTGCTCGGTGCGGGTGGGCAGCCCCGTGGCCGGCCCGGGCCGCTGGGCCACCACTATGGTCACCGGCGTTTCGAGCATGGCGGACAGCGACACGCCTTCGGTCATCAGGGCAAAGCCGCCGCCCGAGGTGGAGACCAGCGGCCGCGCCCCGGCGTAGGACGCGCCCACGGCCATGACCACGGCCGCGATCTCGTCCTCGGCCTGCTCCACGGTCACACCCATGGCGTCGGCATGGTCAATGAGCGTCTGGATAACGGACGTTCCCGGCGTCATGGGATAAAACGATGAAAAATTGACTCCGGCGGCCAGCGCGCCCAAGGCGATGGCCTCGTTGCCGTGGAGCATGAGCCGGCCCGGACCGAGGGTCGGCGGGGCCAGGCAGGCAAATGTCGCCGCCTGTCCCTTGGCCCAGTCCATGGCGGCGGCCAGCACGTCCAGGTTGGCCGCGACTACCGCCTCGCCCTTGGCCGCGAATTTCTCGGCCACAAGGCTGCTCAAAATATCGGGGTCCAGGCACAACAGCGCGCCGGCGACGCCCAGGGCGGCGACGTTTTCATAAAGCGGCTTGGGGCACAGCGTCTTGTAGGGCACGGCCAGGCCGGGCAATCCGCCAAGGCCGACGGCCGCGTCGGCCAACACCAGGGCGCGCGGGGACAGGTTGGGGCGAAGGATGTCCAGGGCGTCGGCGGACAGGGCCACGAGCAGGTCGATGGCCTCGTCCGGAGCGGCGACGGCAACCGGATCAATTCTGACGGCGAAAGTGTTATGGCCGCCCCGGATGCGCGACATGTAGTCCTGGGTCACGCACACGGCGTAGCCGGCGCGTACCAGCGCCCGGGCCAGAAACTCGCCAATAGTGACAAGCCCCTGTCCGGCTTCGCCGCCGATGACCACGTTGACGGAAGATCGAGCCATGCGGAACTCCTTGGCCCTCCGAAAAAGGAGGGCCGCCCGCGCTGGCGCGGGCGGCCGTTGCGCCGTTTGGCGCGGGATTCGATCAGGCGTTGGTCGGGGGCGTGAACACCCGGGTCGCCAGGTCCTTGTCGAGCATGAACGCCCCGCCCGGGGTCTGGTCCACGAGCTTGAGCTTGGCGATGACGTCGGCCACGCTGGCCTCCTCCTCCACCTGCTCGTCGATGAACCACTTGAGGAACGAGGCCGTGCCATGGTCGCGTTCTTCCAGGGCCAGATCCATGAGCTTGTAGATGCGGGCGGTGACGCCCTCTTCATGATGCAGCGCGTCCTCGAACACGGCCAGGGGCGAAGCCCATTCGTGGGGCGGTGCTTCAATGGCCTGCAGGATCACCCGGCCGCCGCGTTCCACGATGTAGTTGTAGAACTTCTGGGCGTGGAACTTCTCCTCCTGATCCTGGACATGCAGCCAGTTGGCGAAGCCCATGAGGCCCTTGTCCTCGAAGTAGGTGGCCATGGAGACGTAGAGATAGGCAGAATACAGCTCCCAATGCACCTGGTCATTGAGCGCTTTTTCCATGGTCGGCGACAGCATGGGCTAGTCCTTCTTCCACAGGCCGTGGAGGTTGCAGTACTCGCGGGCAGACACCTTGTCAGCCTTGACGCAGAAAAAGGCTTCCGGAGCCTGGCCGGGTTTGAGGAACTCGCGGTAGGCCTTGCCGTCGGCGATCAGTTCGATCCACTCGATGTAGTGCTTCTCTTCCATGGGGTGGGCCACGGCGCCGACCTTGACCAGATAGCCGCCCTCGACCTTCTCGATGACCGGCACATGCTTTTCCTTGGCGGCGTCCACGGTGTTTTCGGTCATGAGTTTCATGGGCTGGCCGCAGCACACCAGTTCGCCGCCGCCGGCATGCAGGACTTCAATGATATTGCCGCACAGTTCGCACTTGTAGATTTCGAGTTGTTCAGCCATTTTTTCACTCCTTGCAGTGCCCCGTTCATGGGTATCCGCCGGGAGCCGGGGGCGAGGCCGGCCGGCGGGGACAAGCAAAACCTTGTATTTCCATAAATCACTTCTCGCGCCCTTAGGCAAGTCCTTAGGCTCGGAAGAACTCGCCCCTGCCGTAAAGATTTGGCCGATCCGGCCGATGGGAGCGGCACGGGGAACGTTCCCTGGGGAGGAAACGCCATGACCGCCATCCGCAAACTTCCGGCCGCCTGGGCCATGCTGGCCGCCCTGGCTCTTGCCGGGCCGACCGGCGGGGACGTGGCCCTGGCCGACACTCCGGCCCCGCTGCCGACGCAAATCCGCATCCGCGACGTGAGCCAGCCGCCCACGCCCTCGACGCCGGCCAAGCCCTTCGTGTCCAAGCCCGTCAAACGCAAGCCCAGGCGGGCCAAGGCCCCCCGCCACACGCCCGCGCCGCCCAAGGCCCAGGCTCCGGTCGAAAGCCGTGGCCCGGCCCCGGTCTCCCAGAACCCGAGCCAGCCCAAGCTCGAAAAACGCTACGAGGCCGCCACCGATTCCATCTTCCCCCTGGACCCGGAACCGGCCAAGGCCCCCGGCCAGGCCCCGGCCAAACCGGCCGAGCCAGCCCCCGCGCCGGCCGCCTTTCCGCCCGAACCGGCCCCGGCCAAGGCCCCGGCCGCCAAATAACAGGAGTCCGCCATGCGCCTTACCCGCTTAACCGGCCTTTTGCCCTTGTTGCTGGCGGCCATGCTGTCGCCGTTGCTCATGGGCGCGCTGTGCGGTTCCGGCAAGAACCCGCCGCCGCCCCAATATCCCGACGTGGCCATGGCCATGGCCGCCGACCTCGACCGCCAGCTCGGCCCGCGCCTGGGCATGGGAACCCCCACCAACAGCCGGGGGCTCTACTGGCTGGTCATCACCACCCCGGCCGATCTCAACAACCTGGAGCACGCCTCACCGCTGTCGCGCCTTTTCGGCCAGGAACTCTACGCCGCCTTCGTGGGCCTGGGCTACAACGTCCAGGAAATCCGCAAGGCCAGCGACATCATCTTCAGCCGCACCCAGGGCGAGTTCGTCCTCACCCGCGACACCAAGGCCCTGGCCACCACCCGGGCCACGGCCACCCTGGTCCTGGCCGGCACCTACACCGTCACCCCGGGCGGCGTGCGCTTCAACCTGGAAGTCATCGACGCCCGCAACAACAACATCATCGCCGCATCCAGCCGCACCCTGCCCATGGACGCCACGGTGGGGGCCATGGCCGGCCTGTCGCCCACCGCCTTCGTGGCCCCAACGGTCTCCACCACCGACCCGGCCACCTTCGAACGCGAGATGCAGCCGTACATGTCGCGGCATTGGTAAGAAGAAGAGGAAGATATGCCTCCGGCGGCCGGGAGGGGGTAACCCCCTCCCGGACCCTCCCTGGCCAGGGTGAACGGGACGAGCGGTTCTTCCATCCAGAGCGCGTTCGCGAGACGCTCTGCCCGGCTTGCCAGAGCAGCCGCCATCCCGTATCCAGACAGGATCATACCCGCGTCAAGGATGGCAGCAGCATGACCGACCATCGCCACGTTCTCGTCGTCGAAGACAGCCGCGTCCAGGCCAAGATCATCTCCCAGCACATCGCCGACCGCACGCCCTTTCCCACCATCGTGGCCCACTCCTTGGCCGAAGCCGAGGCGGCCATGACCGAACAGCGCGACGCCATCTTCGTGGCCATTCTCGACCGCAACCTGCCCGACGACCCCGAAGGCCGCATCGTGCCCCTGGCCAAAAGCCTGGGCATCCCCTCGGTGGTCATGACCGCCAGCTTTTCCGAGGAAGTGCGCAAAATCCTTCTCGAAGAAAACGTGGTCGATTATTTCATCAAGTCCATGGCCGAGATGGAAGCCATGGAACGGCTCATCGAACGGCTGTACAGAAACCAGTTCGTCCGGGCCCTGGTGGTGGATGATTCAAAATTGTTCCGCTCCCGGCTGGCCGGATTGCTGCGCAATCTCAACATCACCGTGCTGGAGGCCGAGGACGGCCGCAAGGCTTTGGACATACTGAACAAGAACGACGCCATACGGCTTGTCATCACCGACTACAACATGCCCAACCTCGACGGCTTCGGGCTCATCGAGGAACTGCGGGCCAGCAAGTCCAAGGAACGCCTGGCCATCATCGGCGTTTCGGCCGAGGGCGGCGGCCAGACCGTGCGCTTCCTCAAGGTCGGGGCCAACGATTTCCTGGTCAAGCCGGTGGAGGTCGAGGAATTCACCTGCCGCGTCCACATGCAGCTCGACATGCTCGACCTGCTGGAAAGCCTTCGGGAGTTGCGCGCCGCGCACAAGGGCTGATCCCATGACCGCAACGGGTTCGCGCCCGCCTCGCTGGCGGCGACGGGCGGCCGTGGCCGCGGCCGTCCTGCTCTTCGCCGCCCTGGCTGGCGGGCTGGCCTTGTTCGCGGCCACGGCCCGGTTGCCGTTCCCCCTGGCCGCGCTGTCGCCGCCGCCGGCCACGGTCGTTGCCGCCCGAAACGGCCAGCCCCTGCGCCTCTATCTCGCCCCGGACGAATCCTGGCGCTTTCCGGTGCGCCTGTCCGGCGTCGCCCCCATCCTGCCAAGGCTCATCCTCGCCGCCGAGGACAAGCGGTTTTACCGCCACCCCGGCGTCGATCCCCTGGCCCTGGGCCGGGCCGCCCTGGCCAATCTGACAGCCGGACACGTCGTTTCCGGCGGCTCCACCATCACCATGCAGCTGGCCCGGCTGGCCCAGCCCAAGCAGCGCACCCTGGCCGCCAAATGGCGCGAAGCGCTGGCCGCCCTGGCCCTGGAGCGCAAGCTTGGCAAGGACGCCATCCTGGAGCGCTACCTCAACATGGCCCCCTACGGCGGCAACATCGTGGGCGTGGGCGCGGCCGCCACGCTCTATTTCGGCAAGACGCCGGACAAGCTGTCCCTGGCCGAGGCCGCGCTTTTGACTGTCCTGCCCCGCTCGCCCCTGCGCCTTGATCCCCTGCACCGCCCCGAAGCGGCCAAGGCCGCCCGCGACAAGCTTCTCGCCGCCATGGCCCGGCGCGGCGTCATCACGCCCGAAGCGGCCAAGGAAGCCACCGCCGCCCCGGTGCCCACGCGTCTGGCTCAACTCCCGTTCGCCGCGCCCCATTTCGCCCAGATGGCCCGCGAGGCCGCCGGCCCGCTGCCGCGTATCGACACCACCCTGGACCCGGCCGCCCAGAAGACCGCGACGGACATCCTGCGGTCCCGATCCCGCTGGCTGGCCGCCCAGGGCCTTGGCAGCGTAGCCGCCGTGGTCATCGAGCCGGCCAGCCGCGAGGTTAGGGCCATGGTCGGCGGCGTGGACTGGTTCGGTGACGCCCGGTTCGGGCAGATAAACGGCGCGACCATCCGCCGCTCGCCCGGCTCGACCCTCAAACCCTTTCTCTACGCCATGGCCATGGACCAGGGCCGCGTCTTTCCCCAAAGCCAGATGCTCGACATCCCCACCGGCTTTGGCGGCTACACGCCCAAGAACTACGACGGCCTCTTCCGAGGCCGGGTGACCGCCGAACAGGCGCTCATCACTTCGCTGAACATCCCGGCCGTGCGGCTTTTAAACGACGTCGGCCCGGCCCCCTTCCTCGACCTCCTGCACCGGGGAGGGCTGACGACCCTGGACAAGCCGGCCAGCCACTATGGGCTTTCACTCATCCTCGGCGGCGGCGAGGCCACGCTTTTTTCCCTGACCAACCTCTACGCCGCCCTGGCCGACGACGGCCGGTTCCGCCCGCCCGTTTTTCTGACCAATGCCCCGGCCGTGCGGGCCGAGCGGCTGTTTTCCCCCGAGGCCTGCGCGCTGACCACCGAGATCCTCACCCGCCTGGAGCGGCCCGATCTCCCCACCTCCTGGGAGCGCGCCCTGGCCGTGCCCCAGGTGGCCTGGAAGACCGGCACCTCGTTCGGCCACCGCGACGCCTGGGCCGTGGGCCTAAGCGCCGGCTACGCCATCGGCGTGTGGGTGGGCAACATGGACGGCCGGGCCGTGGCCGGCATCTCGGGCGCGGTCCATGCCGGACCGATTCTTTTCGAGCTGTTCCGGGCGCTGGAGCCCTATGGCTCGCGTCCGGCGGCCAAGACGGGCCTCAACCTGGCCACCATCGAGGTCTGCGCCGACAGCCGCGAACTGCCCGGCCCCGACTGCCCCCGGCGCGTGCCGGCCACGATCATCCCCGGCCGCACCCGCCTGACCCCCTGCCCGGTCCACCGCCGCACCCTGGTGGACGCCCATACCGGCGAGCGCCTCACCGCCGACTGCGCCGCCGGCCACGAAGCCACCACCGCCGCCGTCACGGAATTTCCGGGTGAACTCGTGTCCTGGTGGCGCTCGGTCGGCATTCCCTTCGAGTCGCCCCCGCCCCTGGCCCCGGACTGCCTGGGCACGGCCGGGGCCGGCCCGCGCATCGTCTCGCCGAGTCCGGCCACGGTCTATGCCGTGCGCCCCGACGTTCCGGCCGACTTCCAGCAGATCACCCTGGCCGCCGACGCACCCGCCGCCACCACCCGCCTGTCCTGGTACGTGGACGGCGAACTGGCCGCCCAGGGGCCGCCCGGCGGCCGGCTGTTCTGGCGGCCCACCCCCGGCGCGCACCGTTTCGCCGTCACCGACGACCAAGGCCGCAGCCATGCCGTCACCGTGCGCGTGGAAACGCCAACCCCAACCAAGGAGGACGCCCCATGAGCGCCATTCTCGATTTCTCCATCTTTCCCCTGGACAAGGGCGACAGCCTCTCCGCCTACGTGGCCCGGGCCATCCGCATCGTGCGCGAATCCGGCCTGCCCTACGTCTTCTCGCCCATGTCCACGAGCATCGAAGGCGAATGGGACGAGGTCCTGGCCGTGGTCACCCGCTGCAAGGAGGCCTTGGAACAGGATTGTTCCCGCATTCATGTGGCAATACGCATCGACTGGCGCACCGGCCCGGCCGGCCGGCTGACGGCCAAGATCCAGGCCGTGGAAGACCACCTGGCCCAAGATTGAGGCGAGTGGCCGGGCCGATTTGCAGGCGGGACAATCGTCCTCCACCGTTGCCAAGGCCCGGCCTCGAAGGTACACAGACAAAAAAGCATTCCCCTGTCCCGCGCGACGGGCCGGCGGTCGGCCCGGACGCGCCACGCCGACGCGCGCGCACCGCAACGCCAAGGAGACGCACATGCTGGATCAACTGGCCCAAGTCGACATGAGCATATACTTCCAGACGATCATGTTTATCGTCTTTATCGCCCTGGTCATCCGCCTGCACTGGAAGATGGGCTCCATCCCCCACATGATGGTCAGCGGCGCGAAATACCTCATCTTCATCTTCATCTTTATCTATCTGTTCCTCAACTGGGCCAGCGACGTCAATCCGACCCTGCGCAGCAGCAGCATTCTTATCATGACGCTGATTAACATTTACATGCTCTGGCAGACCATCGTCGCCGCCATGGAGCTGCCCTACCGCCGGTCGCTCACCAGCTGCGTCGAAGGCGTCTGCACCGCCGACGACCTGGAACAGGCCTTTACCACGGGCAAGCGCTTCTACAAGGTGCGCTACTTCTTCGCCGCCCTCACCTGCGGCGGATCGCCCTTCCATTTCCTGGCCGCCGTGGCCGCCGAACGCACCCGCGACGACCTGCACCGGGTGTTCGTCGGCCTGGACCCCAAGGCCTCGGTCTTTGGCGCGAGCCTCTACTTCCAGTTCCTGCGCACCGCCCTCGCCGCCGACAAGTCCATGCCCGGCGACAAGCGCTCCGAACGCCAGCGCGCTGTGGAAGCCCTGGCCCGCGACCAGTGGCTGAGCGAAAAAACCAGCGACTTCCTGCACCACCTGCTGGCCTCGCCCGAGGAACTCCTCGACGCCGGCCTCAAGGAATCCCTGCGCAGCGAAGGCAAGATGATTTAGGGAAGCAGCAAGACGAAGAAGGCCTCCGGCGGCCGGGAGGGGCTCAGCCCCTCCCGGACCCACCCGAAAGGGGGGTAATGGGATGAGCGCGACAACGTCGTTTCGCCGCCTGCGCCGCGTGTGCCTGACGTTGGCCATCGCCGCCATCCTCCTGGCGGACTGGAGCGGGGTTGCCCGGGCCGGCTGCAAACCGGCCGAACTGATCGTGGCCATCGACGCCGGCCACGGCCCCAAATCCCCGGGCGCGACCAGCGCCTCGGGACAGCCCGAATACGCCTTCAACAAACGCTTGGCCGCCGCGGTCAAGGACGCCCTGGTCCAGGCCGGCTTTGCCAAGGCCTTTCTCATTGATCCCGTCGGCACGGACCTGCCTCCGGCCGGCCGGGCCGCACGAGCCAACGCCGCCAAAGCCGGCCTGCTCATCTCCATCCACCACGATTCCGCCCAACCCCAGTTTTTCACCACGGCCGTCATCGACGGCCAGACACGGCGCGTGTGCGACCGCTTCGCGGGTTACGGCGTGTTCTACTCCGGCCGCAACAAGCAGGCCGCCTCCAGCCTGGAACTGGCCAAGGCCATCGGCCGGGAGCTTGCCGCCTCAGGCCTGCCCTTCAGCCCCCACCACGCCGCCGATATCCCCGGCGAAGGCCGACCCATCGCGGACCCTATCGCCGGCGTCTACCGCTACGACGGGCTGGCCGTGCTCCACGCCGCCAACATGCCGGCCGTGCTGGTGGAAGCCGGCGTCATCGTCAACCCGGCCGAGGAACAGGCGCTTCTCACCCCGGCCCGCCAAACGCAAACAGCCCAGGCCATAGCCCGGGCTGTTTCAACGTGGTGTCGTGAGGGAGGAAAGTAGAAGAGAGGAAAAAGAGATGCCTCCGGCGGGGGGGGGGGGGGGGGGGGGGGGGGGGGGGGGGGGGGGGGGGGGGGGGGGGGGGGGGGGGGGGGGGGGGGGGGGGGGGGGGGGGGGGGGGGGGGGGGGGGGGGGGGGGGGGGG
>JAEZMB010000043.1 GCA_023435825.1 Pseudomonadota bacterium
CTCCCGGGCGGCGGCGAAAAGCCAGCCCGCCCAGGCGCAAAAGCCGGCCGGCGGCGGGGCTGCGCCGCGCAGGTGGGAAAGCTCCAGATGGGTATGGGCGTTGACGAGCCCCGGCACGAGGGTGACCTCGCCGAGGTTATCGACCGGGCCATGAAACCCGGCCAGCACCCGGCGGGCCGGGCCGACGTCCAGGATGCGCCGGCCGGCCAGGATCAGGGCGGCGTCGTCAAGGGGCGCGGCTCCGGGGACCATGGTCAAGGCCCGGGCGGCGCGCACGGCGCGGGGGGGCGGGAGCGGGCGCAATACTAGCGCTGAAACACGACCAGCGAGGATTTGACGAAGGCCCGCAGCTTGTCCACCCGTTCGTTGAAGGCGGCCAGTTGCCGAGCGGCGGTGCCGGATTTGTTCTCCAGCGCGATTTCGCCGCCGACGTAGGGCGTGTCCTTGATCTTCTGCAAGGCGTCCATGATGTTGTCCAGGCGATCGAAGAGGTAGTTCTTCTCGTCCTTGGTGAAACAATAGGTCGTCTTATTGTAGATGTAGTAGAGATCGCAGAGATTGAGCGCCAGCCCGAGCGACTTCTCGATGCGGGCCTTGAGATCCTGGTAGAAGACGAACTCGTCGGTATACGGGCGTTTTTCGGTCAGCCCTTCCTTGTCTTCATACTCCTTGATCTGGATGGCCTGGACCACCGCCTCGTTGAAGTAGTTCATGAAGTAGTTGATGCTTTGGCGCATGTTGGGCGTTTCCGCCGCGGCCGGCGCGGCCAGGGCCAGACAGACGAGGCAGGCCAGGGGCGCTAAAAATCGCTTCATGGTTGTTCACCAGACGGTTTGAAGGTTGTCGGGGGGCGTGTCCCTTGTCCGGTTTGGCACGAGGGCGCGGCCAAGTCAAACAGCTTTCGCGGCAAGGAAAAAATCCTCGTCCCGGGTAAAGCGCACCACCTCCCGGGGCAGGCCCAGCTCGGCGTAGGCCGGGGCCAGCTCGCCGCCGTGGCCGAAAAGCTGGCCGGCGAACCGGCGCGGCGCGAAAAGACCGGCCACGGGCGCGCCCAGAGCCGCCGCTTCCTCCCGCACCAGGGCCAAAAGCGCCCTCCCCCTGGCCCGATCCCCCAGGGCCGGATGGCGCGGCCCGGCCAGGATGGCCGCTTCCAGCTCCGGCTGCGGGGCCAGGCCCAGGCGGGCCACCACCGCGCCGGCCCGCCACAAGGGCGGCAGGGCCTGCGCCAGGGCCTCGATGGTTTCTTCCAAAGCCCAGGGTGCATACCGGCCGGCCCGGTAGAGGGCGGCGAGTTGCGTGCCCGCAACCACCAGACAGGGATGGATGCGGACCAGGGACGGGGCCAGGGCGCAGGTCTCGGCCACGTCCCGGGCGAAACGGGCCGGATCGTGGCCGGGCAGGCCGGGCAGCAGTTGCAGGCCCAAATCCAGGCCAGCCGCCCGCACGGCCCGGGCGGCCCGGCGCGTGGCCTCGGCGTCGTGGCCCCGGCCCGAGGCGGCCAGCACGGCGTCGTCAAAGGTCTGGGCCCCGATCTCGACCAGATCGAGCCCCAGGCCGGCCAGTTCGGCCAAAAGCCCGGGCGGGCAGGCGTCGGGCCGGGTGGAGCAGCGGATGCGCCCGATCAGCCCGTCCCGGCGAAACCGCAAAGCCGCTTCGAGAAATCGCCTGGGCCAGGGTTCGGGCAGGGCCGTGAACACGCCGCCGTAAAAAGCCAGCTCATAGGGCCCGCGCCCGTCCCGGGCGGCCCGGGCCAGCTCCCGCTCCATGTCGGCCAGGGTTTCACCCAGGGAAACAGGCGGCGCGCCGGCCTGCACGGCCTGGGCGCAGAACACGCAACATCCCGGACATCCTTGAAAACTGATGTAGACCGGCCACACCCGCGCGCGCCTCTTGGACGGCTCGGGATGCCGGAAAAACCGCCCCTGGGGGCTGCCCCCGGAAATGACATTTTGGCGAAGATGGCGAACGATATGCGTGGAGGCCATTATTTTTCTCCTAAGCCACTTGAAAAAATGCCTTTCCTTTTTTATAGCTTGAACCAAGGCGCTGGGCCGGCCCGTGGCCGAGCCGTTTCGCCAGGGGAGAGAGGGGATAATCCATGGATGCCGCCGACTGTATTTTTTGCAAAATCGTCAAGGGGGAGATCCCCTGCGCCAAGCTCTACGAAGACGAGCTGGTGCTGGCCTTCCTCGACATCGCCCCGGTGACCCCGGGCCATGCCCTGGTCATCCCCAAGGCCCATCACCCCGACCTGTTCGCCCTGCCGGGCGAACTCGGCGCGGCGTTGCTGGCCGCGCAGCAGCGGGTGGGCCGGGCCGTCATGGCGGCCATGGGCGCAACCGGCCTCAATGTCCAGCAGAACAACGCCAAAAGCGCCGGCCAGGTGGTGTTTCACGCCCACTACCATTTGATCCCGCGCCGGGAAGGCGACGGCCTGACCCTGTGGCCGGGCACGCCTTATCCCGACGCCGCCGCCGTGGCCGCCGTGGCCGAAGCGGTGCGCGCCGCCCTGGCCGAGTAGCGCCCGGTATTTGAACTTGTGCAATCCGCCGGCCGGGCCTGCCCGCCCGTCCTGCTCACCAAACGCAACGCGCCGGAGAACGTCATGAACGGAAAAACGCTCACCAAGGCCGACATCGTCGACTACATCTATGAAAAGACCGAGCGCAACCGGGCCGAGGTCAAGGTCCTGGTGGACCACCTCCTCGAACTCATGAAGCAGTCCATCAAGCGGGACAACTCCCTGCTCGTCAGCGGCTTCGGCAAGTTCGAGTCCTACGACAAGAAAGCCCGCAAGGGTCGCAATCCCCAGACCAACGCCTCCATCATGCTGCCGCCGCGCAAGGTGGTGGTGTTCCGCCTGTCCCGCAAGTTCCGGGCCGAGCTCAACCCCGACGAAGTGCTGTAGTCCGCCCGGGGCCGGGGCGGCCGCCGCTCCAGGCAGACCGGAAATTCCGGTCGTTAGCCCGGGCGGCGGCTGCCTCCCCCTCGGTGACCGACCAGCCGTGGCCGTCCGTGGCGGCCGCTCCGTCGGCCGTGCCCACGTGCCGCGTCCATGGCCCGGCCCATGGTCCTGACCGATCCGCCCGGCCTTGTCGCCGGCGCGCGTTCGCCTTGGCGGCCGGCCGCGAGTCCGGCCCAGGCCGCCTCTGCACAACGGACACCAGACGCCGCGCCTCCCCTTCCCGTGTGGCCTGACCGGCCAGTTTCCTTGCGGTTTTGAGGCCGGGCGGACCACGCCGCCTCCCTGGCACGGCCTGCCAGGCGGTTGCCCGTAGCCCCACGGTCTGCGCGCCTCCCGACCGCCCTCCCGGCACGGTCTCCATCGACGAAGCCGCCCGTCGCCGCCCGAATAAAATCGTTACTGCGCGAGGATAAACGCTCCGGCAAACCGCTCGCCCAGGCGCAGCCGGGCCTCGTCCGCCACCGCCGACGTCGGGAAAGTCCCGGCGTGGACCAGATGCAGCGTCGCCCCGTCGATTTCCCGGGTCTGGATGCGCGATCCGACATAGCCCGCCGCCTGCAGCCGGGCAAAAAGCCGTTCCGCGTTGCCTCTCAAGGCAAAAGCCCCCACCTGCACGTAAAACGGTCCCGGCAGCTCGCCGCCGGGCCCCGTCCCCGGCGCGTCGCCCTCCACCTCCACCCGCACCCTGGCCGTGCCCCGGGCATGGACCCCAAGCTCCCGCGCCCCGGCCTGGGACAAGTCAATGATGCGCCCGGCCACGAACGGCCCCCGGTCGTTGACCCGAAGCGTCATGGATCGGCCGTTCTCCAGATTGGTCACCCGCACCTTGGTCTGCATGGGCAACAGCTTGTGAGCGCAGGTGAGCTGGTACTGGTCGTAGACTTCGCCGTTGGACGTGCGTTTACCGTGAAAGCCCGGGCCGTACCACGAGGCAATGCCTTCCTCGCGGTACCCCTTGGCCGTGCGCAGCGGCACGTAGGTGACGCCTTTTATGGTGTAGGGACGCAGCGTGGCCGGTTCGCGGCCGCCGGGGCCGGGAACCGGGGCCTTGGACGCGCAGCCGGCCAGAAAAAGCGCCGCAACCAGGGCGGCCAGGAGCCGAAAGGCCGCCGGGCCGGCGCATCGCGGTGGACACAACATGCCCCACGGTAGCCGCCGCGCCTGCCCCTGGCAACCATATGGGGAGGAGAGACATGGGATGCCTCCGGCGGGGGGGGGGGGGGGGGGGGGGGGGGGGGGGGGGGGGGGGGGGGGGGGGGGGGGGGGGGGGGGGGGGGGGGGGGGGGGGGGGGGGGGGGGGGGGGGGGGGGGGGGGGGGGGGG
>JAEZMB010000047.1 GCA_023435825.1 Pseudomonadota bacterium
CCCCCCCCCCCCCCCCCCCCCCCCCCCCCCCCCCCCCCCCCCCCCCCCCCCCCCCCCCCCCCCCCCCCCCCCCCCCCCCCCCCCCCCCCCCCCCCCCCCCCCCCCCCCCCCCCCGCCGGAGGCATCCGCTCTTTTCTCTCATATCGTTCACTATTACGCCCGCAGCCGCGTGCGCCAGGTGTCGACGATCTCTTTTTCGCGGCGGGCCGGTTCGCTGTCCGGGTTCAGGTCGCAGGCCTTGGCCGCCGCCTCGGCGGCCTGCTGCATCCAGCCGCCTTCGCGCAGGCTGCGCGAGGCCATGACGTACATGGACTCCGGCGCGGCCCCGTAGATGCCGCGCAACAGCTCCCGGTAGCCCTGGCCGAAAACCTCGCGCACGAGTTCGTTGCGCTTGAACAGGAACCGGGCCAGCCAATGGTTGTCGCCCTGGTCGGACAGGTACATGGGAAACAGCTTGCGGCATTCGCCAAACAGGAACCGGATGCGCCGTATTTCGCGCTGCATGCTTTCGGCGGTCTGCATGAGCAGCTGGAACAGCTCCCGGCTGATGATGAGGTCCTGCTCGGGCAGCTCGCGCTCCTGCATGGAGCGAAACCATGGGGCATAGTTCTGCTGCTGGTAGGCGTCTTCCTTGAGCTTCATGGATTCGTGGAAGATGTAGCCGATGCACCAGTCGAGAAACTGCCCGACCGGGCTGGCCGTGCCGCCTTCGCGGAACAGATGGTGGGCCGTGTCCTTTAAGCGCCACAAAAGGCCCTTGTTCATCTCTTCGCCGAGCAGGTCGCGCAGCTCCTCGAACACCACCTTGCCCGAGCGGTCGAAGTCCTGGAACAGGCGTTCCAGGGTCTCCACGGACAGGCAATAGTCCCGCAGCAGGTCGCGGCAGAATTCGTCGCGCTTTTCCTCGAACCAGGTGTGCGACATGGCGTCTATCCCCGTCCGCAGCCCTGCCAGCCGCCGCCCAGGGGGGCGAGCTGGGCCAGCCGGGCCAGGCGCGCATCGACCCGGGCATAGAGGCTGCCTTCCGGGAACGTCCCGTCCGGGCCTCGCGTCCCGGCCGGCAGGCCGGTCAGGATTTCCATGGCCTCCTCGACGGTGGCCACGGGATGGATGTGGAAACGGCCCTGGGCCACGGCGTTGATGACCTCATCGTCGAGCATGAGGTTGACCACGTTGTCGGCCGGCAGGATCACGCCCTGGTCGCCGGACAGCCCACGGCGGCGGCAGACCGCGAAAAAGCCGCGAATCTTCTCGTTGACGCCGCCCACGGCCATGATCTCGCCGGACTGGGACACCGCCCCGGTCATGGCGTAGCGCAGCCGGATGGGGGCCTCGGCCAGGGCCGAGAGCAGGGCCGCCAGTTCCGCGCCCGAGGCCGAATCGCCCTCGACGCCGGCGTAGTTCTGCTCGAAGCACAGCGACCCGGTCATGACCAGCCCCTTGTCCTGGGCGAAGCGGCTGACCAGATAGCTTTTTAAGATCATCATGCCCTTGGTGTGGATGGGGCCGCCAAGCTCGGCCTCGCGCTCCAGGTCGAGGATGCCGCCGTGGCCCACGCCCACGGTGCAGGAGATCTGGTGGGGCAGACCAAAGGCGTAGTCGCCGAACATGCGCACGGACAGGCCGTTGGCCTTGCCCACGGCCTGGCCGGAGGTGGCCACCTTGATCATCTCGCGGTCGTACTCTTCGAGGTATTCCTCCTCGTAGAGATTGACGCGAAATTCCCGGGCCTTGCGGGCCAGGGCCAGATGGGCGGCGGTGACGGCTTCGGCCCCTTGCCGGCGGGCCAGGGCGTCGGCCTCGATCATCAGCTCCCGGGCAAAGGGAATTTTCAGCGACAACCGGGTCTGGTCCTCGGCCAGCACCGAGGCGTAGTCCACCAGGGCGGCCAGGGCGGCCCGGTCAAAGGGCAGCAGCCCCGCCTGACGGATGGCCTGGCCGGCCAGGGTCAGGTAGAGGCCGACGTTGTCCGGGGTGCGGGCCATGTTCTCCTGGAGATGGGCCTTGAGCTTGAACAGCTTGCCGAAGCGCTCGTCACTGTAGAGCAGGGCCTCGTAGGCCTCGTCCGGGCCGACCAGCACGATCTTGAGATCCAACGGTATGGGTTCGGGCTCGATGGTGCGGGTGCGCACGTGCTCGCCGCCCTCGGCCGGGTCCTCCACCCGGGCCTGGCCCGAGCGCAGGGCGCGAAGCAGGCTCTCCCAGGCCCCGGGATTGGCGGCCAGATCGTCCACACGGATGATGAGGAAACCGCCGTTGGCCCGGTGCAGGGAGCCGGATTTGATGAGGGTGAAATCGGTGTAGAGCGCGCCCATCTCGGACTCGCGCTCGATGCAGCCCATGAGGTTGAAATAGGTCGGATGATCCTCGGCCACCACCGGCGCGCCCGAGAGCTGGCCGTTGTCCACGAACAGGTTGGCCTCGTAGCGGTAGAAGATGTCCTCGGGGAGATTCAGGTCGCCGTGGGGCGAGGGCGGGGACGGCTGGGCCTGGGGCATGAAGGCGTCGATGTTGTCCAGGATGTCGGCCCGCATGGCCGTGAGGAACTGGTCGATGGCCGGAGAGGCGGCGCGCAAGTCGGCGAAGGGGGCCAGGGCGGCGTCGCAGACCTCGCCCACGGCGTCGCGCTCCAGGTCCTTTTCGCGGTCGCGGTAGCCGCGCTCCTCCTTGGAGAGCTTGCGCAGGGCCGAGCTCATTTCCTCCAGGAGCAGGTCGCCCTTGGCCTTGAGGGACTTCTTGAGCTCCGGTTCCAGGCGCTCGAACTCCTCGTCGCTGACCACCTTGCCTTCCAGCAGCGGATAGAGGGTAAAGGCCCCCTGGTCGTCGACCAGGAGGTTGTAGCCCTCGGACTTGGCCCGCTCCTCCATCTCGTCGAGCATGGTCTCGCGGTCGGCGTTGTAGCCGCGCATAAGGGTCTGCTTCTGGGCCAGGTAGGCCTCGCGCTCGAACCGGGCCGGGATCTCCTCGCGCATGTCGGTGACGGCCTTGGCCAGGGCGGTCTTGAAGCCCCGCCCCTCGCCGGCCGGCAGCGACACGACCTTGGGCCGGTCCGGGTCGTCGAAATTGTGGACATAGAGCCAGTCCGGCGGCGTGGCCCCGGCCTTGGCGGCCGGATCGAGGAAGGCCCGGGCGAAATGGGTGCGCCCCATGGCCGGCTCGCCGGCGAGATAGACGTTATATTCCCGGCCGCCGATGGCCAGGGCCAGGTCCAGGGCGGCCATGGCCCGGGGCTGGGTGCGAGCCAGGGCTCCGGGATCGTCGGGAATGTCCCGGCTGTCGGCAAAGGGCAGTGAAGCGGGATCGCAGCAGGCGCGAAGGTCCGTGGGCGTCAGATTTCTGGTCATGGAATCCGTCTGGGAAGGGCGTTTGGGGATAGGGCCGGCGCACGCCGGCCATCTGGAGAGATACGGCCTTCCGGGCCGTTTGTCATCCTTGGCGGACCGGGCCTCACGAGCCGCCCTTGGCCTGGGGCGACGCCCCCACCTGGGTCACGTCGTACCCCTTGGCCCGCAGCAGGGCGACCAGGCCGTCCGGGCCGACCAGATGCCCCGCGCCCACCACCACGAACACCGGTTCGCCCTGGCCGAGCCAGTCGTTCACGATGTCGGCCATGGCCCGGTTGCGCCGGCCGAAAAACCCGTCGGCGCAGTCCCGGTATTCGGGATGGGCGTCCAAATCCCGGGCGACCAGCCCCGCGAGGGTCTCGGCGTCGCCGGCCTGCCAGAGGGCGACGGTTTTTTTCAGGAGCCGGCCCTTGTTCTGGACGGCCCGCAGGGCCTCGTAGAGCTGGGCCTCGGCGCAGGCGTCGGGCATGTCGGCGAAAAGGCGCAGCTGGGCGTCGAGACTTTCGAGCTGCCGGATGGGCAGGTCCCGCTGCCGGGCCGCGTCGAGGAAATGCTTGTCGATGCCGAGATTGATGTCAAAACCCAGCGCCTTGAACAGCTGGGCATCGATGACCAGGGCGGCGAGCCAGGGCTTGAGCTGGCGCAAGGCCGCCACGTCCAGATGGATTTTCTCGAACTGCCGCAACGTCCTGGGACTCAGGTGGCGCTCCAGGCCGTCGCCGCCGTCGGCAGGATAATAGCCCAGCTTTTCGACGGCTTCAGCCAGCTGATCCAGGCCGACGCCGATGTCCGCCTCCACGGCCAGGGCCGAGCATTGGGCAAAGGCCTCCTCCACGCGACGGTCCAGGGGATAGAAATCCGGCCTGGCCACATGCACGGAGCCCAGGAGGTAGCTGGTCGCCTTGGGCGTGACGATCTTCCACAGGAAAAGCCGGCCGCCTTCCTGAGGGCGGCCGGTCCCGGCCTGGGCCAGGCCGGCCAGGAGCACGATCAGGACGGGCAGCCAGGCCAGCCGGATCAACGAGGAACGAATGCGACCCATGGTCACCTCCGGAGGGTACCGCCCTGGTTACGGTTTTCCCTCCGGATTGTCATCACGGCCGGCGTAGCGGGAAAACCCCGGCGCTCGCCCCGGGAGCCGCCGCAACGGCCTTCCGGGCCGTTTGTCACCCTTGGCGCGCCGCGACCCGGACATACCAGGGGATGGCCGCGACAAGAACCACGGCCAGGACGGCGAAGCCCGGACCGTAGCCCAGCCCACCCACCAGCGTCCCGGCCAGGATGGGGCCGGCGGCATGGCCCACGTCGGCGATGGTTCCGAACACGCCCATGGCCGAACCCAGGTGGCGCGACCGGCTGACGTCGGCCACCAGGGCCGCCGACGACGAAGTGACCAACGCCTCGCCCAGGCCGAAGGCCAGACAGACGGCCAGCAGGCTCCAGAAGCCGGCCAGATGCGGCACCACGGCCAGGGGCACGGCGCACAGGGCCATGCCGACAATGATCAGCGGCCGCCGGCCCCGGCGGTCCGACACCCGACCCATGAGCGGCTTGGCCGCCATGATGACCGTCACCTGCGCGCCCCACAGCAGGCCGGCCTCGAACTCGCTCAGCCCGGCCACGGTGACGGCATAGATGGGCAAAAAGGCTTCCAGCGCGCCCATGGCCAGATTTTGCACCGCCTCCATGGACGAGGCGGCCAGCACCCGGCCGTCGCCGGCCACTTCCCGCAGCCCCCGGACGAACAGCCGGCCCCGCTCGGCCAGGCTTTGGCCGGTCCCGGACGGCGCCTCTTCGCCAAGCCCCAGGGAGCGCAGCCCCAGGACCAGGGCGGCCGTGCCGGTCAGCCCGCTTATGAGGTAGACCAGCCTAAACAGCGTCAGCCCCGGTTCGCCGACGGTGAAGGGATTGTGCAGGATCAGGCCGCCGATGGGCGCGCCCAGCAGCGTGCCGATGATGGCCACGGAGGAGAAAAACGACAGCAGCTCGCCCTTGCGCTCGCCGGCCAGGGAGGCCACCACGGCCATGGCCACCGGGGCGTAGATGGCCGTGGCCAGGCCGTGGATGAAACGCACGACGATGAGGGCGGCGTAGCTGTCGATGCACAGGTAGGCGTAGGGCATGAGCCCGAAAAACACGAGGCCGGCCAGCATGGCCCGCCGCCGGCCGATGACGTCGGACAGCGCCCCCGAGGGCAGCTTGAAAAAGATGCCCGTGACCGTGGACACGCCAACCGCCCAGCCCACGGCTTCCGGGCCGGCCCCCAGGGACAGGGCGAAAAGCGGCAGCACCGGGTTGCGGGCCAGGGCGTAGGAGAAGCGGGCCAGGAAATTGACCAGGCACAGATTGGCGAAAACGGACATGAAAGCCTCGCTGCCGGGACGGGCGGCCGCCCCGGCCTGGGGATCGTAAGGGGAGCGACGCCCTTAGTGGGCCTTGGGGGCGGAGCGGTCGTAGAAGATCGACTTGCCGTAGACGCCCACCGGAATGCCCATGGCCACGCCGGCGTCGATGTAGCCAAGTGTCCGGGCCGCCGCGCCCACGCGCTGCTGCACCCGGTTGTCGATGGATAAAAGCCCCGCCGTCTTGGCCGCCGAGGACAGGGCCACACCGATGTCCATCATGCGCATGACGCAGTGGGGGCCGGTGTAGCCCATGGCCTTGTCGGTCATGGTCCGCCCCTTGGCAAAAGCGGAACACGTCTCGAAACCGCAGGCCCCGCAGTCGTAGCCGGCGGCGGCCGAGGTCTTGAGCCCGACCAGGAGCAGGGCCTGGGCCTGTTCGATGTTGGCCGCGTCGCGCAGCCAGAAGGCCTCGTTGGTGCTTTGGGGGGCATAGGTCCGCATGGCCGTGGCGATGCGGGCCAGGTCGGCCGCGTCGGTGACCACGACGATTTCCAGATGATCCTTGCCTCCTGCCTTGGGGGCGGTGCGGGCGGCGGCGGCCATGAGGCCGGCGGCCTGATACACGGCGTCACGCATGTCCATCATGAAGCTCCTTGGGTTTCAATTGCATAGGAAGCGGCCAGGGCGTCGAGCAGATCGAAGCCCCGGCGCAGGCGCTCGGCGTCGTCGCGGCTCACGGCGCACAGGCCGTCCAGCAGGCGGCGCACCCCGGCGGTCTCGGGCGGGGCGGTCTCGAAGTCGCCCAGGTCCACGGCCCGGATGACGGCGGCCAGCCGGTCGGAGGCCACGGCCTCCAGCCCGAAGGCCTGGCGGATGACCTCGAAGGTGATGCGCGGCCCGACATGGGTGAAGGGCGCGCCGGCCATGTCGAAGGCCACAGCCTGGGACGGAAGATCGTCAAGGGTGTCGGCGTAGGCGATGGCCGCCTCGGGATCGATGCCACGCCGCACCAGCCAAAACGAGGCCAGCCGGTCCACGTACAGCCCCGGCCGGGTGACCCACAGCCGGCCACGGTAGGCGGCGGGATCGCAAGGCGCGATGGCCGTCTCCTCGGTCGCGGACCCTGCCGCGCCGGCCAGCCGGGCAGCCAGGGCGTCCAGCAGCCCGGCCACCACCGGCCCGCCGGGCGCGTCGAAAAAGTCGATGGCCCGCTCGGCCTCATGCCGCCGGGTCAGGCGGCGCAGCTTGGCGGCCGTCTCCTTGTCGTCCAAGGTTTCGGCGGCCAGGGCGGACCGGGCCTCGGCGGCAAGCTGGGCATAGGCCTCGTCCCGGGCCTTGCGAAACACCGCCACAACCGCCTCGTGGGCCATGTTGGCGATGTCCGGACAGGCGAAAAACACCGCTTCGCCGCCGCCCTGCTCCACCTCGCCGGCCAACCAGGTCAGTTGTTCATGATGTTCCGGCGACCAGGGCAGCACGTACAGCCCGCCCTTGAGCGAGGCCGCCCCGAGCCCGGCCAGCCGCCGCAGGGTCCGCACCCGGCCGGACTGCCGGCTGGCCGGCTGGGAAAAGGAAAAGACCAACCATGTTTTGTTACACATGGCCTTCATCTAGATACATCTGTTACAAAGTCAAGAGTCTTTCGAGGAGGGCAAGCGAAGAACTTCCGGTTCTGGGCCGGCCGGCGACGCTTTGCAGCCGCAAGCGGCCATGGTAGGGGGCGCGATGCCAAACACGCCGGGGCGACCGCCCTTTCTCCCGGGTCTTGGCGGGCTGCGCGGGCTGGCCGCCCTGGCCGTGCTGGTGGGCCACGGCGTGGCCTGGCTCACGCCGCTGCCGCGGACTCCGGACCTCTACGAACCCTTCGCCCGGCTCACCCGGTGCGGGCTGTCGGCGTTTTTCGTGCTGTCGGGATTCGTGCTGGCCTACAACCACGGCGCGGCCATGGCCGCCGGGAAGCTGCCCTTCGGACGCTTCGCCGTGGCCCGGCTGGCCCGGCTCTATCCGGTCTATCTGCTGACGCTGGGGCTGGCGGCCGGACTGGCCCTTATCAAGCACGGGCCGGGCTCCTTTGGCGGACCGGGCCATCTGCTCGCCTTTGCCAGCCTCACCCAGACCTGGTTTCTCGTGCCGAACTGGCCGCAAATCTTTCCCCTGGCCTGGGCCGTGAGCGTGGAAGTCTTTTTCTACCTGGCCTTCCCGGCCACGGCCTGGCTCTTGGCCCGGGCGCGCACGCCCCGGGCGGCCCTGGGGCTGGTCCTGGCCGCCCTGGCCGTGGCCGTGGCCCTGGACGGACTCGGCGCGCGCCTGTGGCCCCAGCTCTTCACGGCCTACGCCGCCCGCCATCCCGAATGGGCCGGCACGCCCGGCGAACTGGCCGCCCTGCTCTTCCAGTGGCTCTTCTATTCGAGTCCGTATCTGCGGATTTTCGAGTGGCTCATGGGCGCGGCGGCGGCCCGCTTTTTTCTCTTGAAGCCGTCCATGCCGCCGAACGTGGACATCCTGGCCGCCCTGGGGCTGGCCGCCCTGCTGGTGGTGCCCCTGCCCAAGGACGGCTTCTTTCTCCAGGTCGTGGCCCAAAACATGTTCTACGCCCCGCTGCTCACCGCCCTGCTCCTGGCCTTCGCCGCCCGGCCCCGGGCCTTTCTGTCCGCCCGCCGCCTGGGCGCTGTCAGCGCCGCCAGCCTGTCCATCTATCTCGTCCAGACCTGGACGCTGGGCGTCTTCGCCGGCCCGCCGGAAACCGGCTGGCCCGAAGCCCTGCTCCGCCTAACCGCCGGCCTCGCCGCCACCCTCGCCGTCGGCCTGGCTGTCGCGCGCTTTATCGAGCACCCCGCCGCGCGGTGGGTGATGCAGAGCCTCCGGCGGGGGGGGGGGGGGGGGGGGGGGGGGGGGGGGGGGGGGGGGGGGGGGGGGGGGGGGGGGGGGGGGGGGGGGGGGGGGGGGGGGGGGGGGGGGGGGGGGGGGGGGGGGGGGGGGGGGG
>JAEZMB010000053.1 GCA_023435825.1 Pseudomonadota bacterium
CCCCCCCCCCCCCCCCCCCCCCCCCCCCCCCCCCCCCCCCCCCCCCCCCCCCCCCCCCCCCCCCCCCCCCCCCCCCCCCCCCCCCCCCCCCCCCCCCCCCCCCCCCCCCCCCCCCCCGCCGGAGGCATGTCTTTCCTTCCCGCCTTACGTCGCCGAAGCCACGAGCTTTTTGACGCCTTCCAGCTGGGGCAGGAACTTCTCCTCGGGCGCGATGACGATGACGAGCAGCATGTCGTTGCCCCTGGGCACCACGGCCATGGCCATGTTGTGGTAGTGGGGGATCGAGGTGATCTTGTAATCGTCCTTCTTGTCGCGGTCGTAATCGGGCTTCTCAACGAGTTCCTTGCGCCGTTCCACCTTGATGTACTTGAAAACCCCGATGTTGCGCTGGCCGTCCTTGGCGGCCACGGCCTCGACGCCAAGGGGTTCCACGACCACGGCGTTGCGCATGTGCCCGAGGATGGCCTCGGCCAGCTTGTCGGCCGAGAATTTGGCCGACGCCCCTTGCAGCACGAAGATCCGCCCCTCGACGCCATCGCCGGTCAGGGCCAGGGTCTTGCCCATGCCCGACAGGGGCGACTCCGGTTCGGTCAGGGTGACCAGGGGGCCGGCCGTGCGCAGGATGTCGAAGGCCACCACCGAGTCGATGAATCCCTGCTTGCCGCCGTTGCGCCTGCTGGCTTCCAGGAGCTGGCCCAGTTCCGGCTTTTGGGCCACGGCCACTTCCACGGCCCGGGGCGGCGCGCCCGTGGACCAGGCCACCGGCATCTGGCACACGAAGCCGCCCACGGACTGTTGGGCGCAGGCCACCTCGGGCGCGGCCGGGGCGGGCGCGTCCTCGACGGCGGCGTGTTTGCCGGCCCGTTCGGGCTTGGCCGCCTTGCCGCCCTTGGCCTTGGGCGCGGGTTCGGGCTCGGACGCGGCCGCGAGCTTGTACTGCTTGTCGATGTCGGCCACGGCCTTTTGCACCAGCCGCTGGGTCACGGTGCCCAGCGTCAGGCCGCCGGCCTGGGCCGCGTCCACGCCGAGAAACCCGGTCAGCTCGTGGTTGATGGTGGCCTGTTCGGTGAACTGTCCTTCGTGGAGCTGCCGTCCGGACACGCCGTCGAGGATGCGGTAGCGCAGGGTGACGTTCCAGGCGCGCTGTTCCTTGGCGTTGTTGATGGAGCCGATGACGCCCTGCCCAAGCGACGCGCTGCCCAGGAAACTGCCCATGAGCGCCCCGGCGAACATGGCGGAATTCTTGTCGGTATAGCTGAAACTCAGCGTCTGGGCCGAGACGTCGGCGATGTCGAAGACCACGAACCACTGGGGCGGGGTGATCTTGTGCTTGCTGAAGCGCTTGGCCACGGAGCCGTCGCCGAGGTTGGCGGCGATGGAGATTTCCTGATAGATATTGGCGAGGGAGTTTTTCTCCATGACCTTGAAATTCGCCTTGCCAAGCTCCAGTTCGCCGTACTCCCGCAAGTTGTCCGCCTTTATCTGGGACAGGAATTCGTAGGTCTTGGAGGTGAGGGTGCCGCCGACGACAATGACGCTCGGCCCTGGTTGGGCGGCGTTTGCGTACGTCGCTTCCTGATACATGTTGGGAGCCGCCAAGTCTCGGGCTTGTTGCATGGATTTGCCGCAACCGGCAAGCAGAACAAGCGATAGCAACAGACAACATTTCTTGAGCGATTGCATGGCGACTCCCGTATCGGCCGACTGTTTGGCGGACTGTTGAATTGTATAGGGGCACGGTCTGAAAACAATTATCTAAATCGAAACGGTTCACATGTATTTTCAAAACCGGGAAGTTCTGTCAACGCATGGGCACTGCGTCGCGCCTGGAAAACGGCAGTCGCAACGAGATGGCCGGACGGCGTATGCAGCCGATAGCCGAGAGGGTTGGTGCGTGGCCCGGACGCGTCAAGCCACGGCCGTCCCATGGCCTGAAGCATTCGTTGGCCGGGCTTCCGGGGCAGCCGAGGCTGTTTGACGCCGCTTGCGGCGGCGGGCATCATTGATGGGTACGGGGATTCGCCGCGATTTTCCGGCCGGTCGGCGGCGTATTTGACGCCCCGGGACGTCCGGACACCGCAACCAGGAAGACAGACATGCCCGACCAGGACGGACGCCTTTCCCGACAAGAACCCGAGGGGGAGCCGGCTGCCGCTCCGGACAGCCCGCAGTCGGCGAGCCAGCCCGGCCAGGCCGCCGCGGCCGAGGTGGACGACGGGGATCACGGCCCGCTCCATGCCCGGTATTACCGGCCCTTTTTGCTGCTGGTTTTTCTGGCGGCGGTGGGCACGGTGGGGGCGCTTTTATGGCCGTTTCGCCACGCCATCATCCTGGCCGCCATCCTGGCGCTGTTGCTGGCGCCGTTGCGCCGGCGGCTGGCGGTCACGTTTCGGGGAGCCCGCTACCTGACGGCGGCCCTTTTGACCGTGGCCACCCTGGTGTTCATCGTGCTGCCGGCCGCCACCTTGGCGGCGGTGGCGACCAGCAGGGCCGGCGCGCTGCTGGTCGAGGGCGTCCATTGGTGGAACGAAGGGGGCGTGGCCAACCTTGTCGGCTGGTTCCAATCCTTGGATCTGCCCGGCTGGTTGCAAAGCCTGCTGGACATGGTCCCCATCGATTCCCAGGGCCTCAAGACCAGCCTGCTCGGCGCGGCCGGGGCGGCCGGCGGACAGTTGCTGTCCATGGGGCGGGGGCTGGCCGGCCAGATGGCCGGTTTTGTCGCCCAGACCGTGATGCTGGTGCTGTTCTTGTTCTATTTCCTGGCCGAATCCGAGCAGGTGGTGCGGGGCTTGCGGCTGTTGTCGCCGCTGCGGCGCAGCCAGGAGCAGGAACTCACCGAACGGCTCAAGACCGTGACCCGCTCGATTCTGGTCGGCGGCGCGGCCGCCGGTTTGTCCCAAGGCCTGGCCACCGCGCTGGGGCTGTGGCTGGTCGGCATCGACCCCGTGTTTTGGGGATTCGTGGCCCTGGTGGCGTCATTGATCCCGGTGGTGGGCACGACGCTCATCCATGTGCCGGCCATTGTCTATCTGTTGGCCCTTGGCGCGCCGGGCAAAGCGGTTTTTCTGACGCTGTGGTGGCTTTTGGTGGTGAGCACGGTGGACAACGTGGTGCGGCCGTTTTTCATCCGCGAGGGCGCGCAATTGCCGTTGCTGCTGATTTTCGTGGCCATCATTGGCGGCGTGCTGCTGTTTGGCCCCTTGGGGCTTATCTACGGGCCGGTGTCCATGAGCCTGTGCCTGGTGGTGTTTGAGCTCTTTGTGGAAGCCCAGACACGCCAGGGCGGCTCCCGGGGCTGTCCCTAGAAGTTTTTTTCGTTGAAGCGGTCCAGTCCGGCGAATCCCTTGCCGCCAGGCAGATACTGCTTGCGGGCCGGGTCATAGCGGTAGGTTTCGGCAAAGGTCTGCCGGCGCACGGCGGTTTTGCCGCCCGGGCAGTCGGGGTCGGGCGAGATGGCCACGGCGGCGGCGACATCGGGCCTGGGGCCGGACGGACTGGCCGATGTCCGCCAGGACAGCTTCTCGAAAAAGGTGTGGGAGCAGTCCAGGCGCACGTCCAGGGTGAAGACCGAGGCGACGCGGCGCAGCCGGCCGTCGATCACGTGAAACAACCCCGTGTCCAGATAGCTCTGGTTGGAGTTGTTGTGGTGATTGCGGATGAAGAAGCCTTCGTCGGGTCCCAGGTCCAGGCGTTTGCCGTCGTCGTTGTCGCAAAAGACGTCGGTCTGGACGCTGACCACGTCGGTGGGTTCCCTGCCCCCTTCGGGGAAGACGGCCAGGATGACCGAGGTGTCGCCGGGATGGCCGACCGAGGCGTCGGCGGTCCACAGCGTCACCAGATACGGCTTGCCCTCGCCGCGCACGGCCATGGCCCGCACGGCGGAGATGGGGGTGTTTTCCGGCAGCACGGCCCGCTGTTTGACGCCGGGCTGGCGCAGGGTTTTTTCCGCTCCGGTGACAAGGGTTCCGGCTTGCCGGTCGTAGGCGGCCCCGGGAAAGACGGTCAGGGCGAGGTCGGCCATGGTCAGCTGGGCGTTGGGCCAGGCCGGGGCATCGAACCCGGCTCCGGCTTGGGCGAGGCCCGGGACGCCGATGGCCGTAAGGATGACGAGGCAGGCCGCCGCGATAAGCCTGAAGCGTTGCATGGTTGCCTCCCCCGGCCGTCGCCGGGAACGCCTGGTGTTTGCTCCACCGACGAGAAATGTGTTTTTTGAGCTTGGCGGAATGATCATCCAATCCCGGGGAGAACTCGCGGCTGGCCGGCAAGCGCTCTCTGGAGTGTGCATTGCGACGCCGTTCCCTTTCTGCAGGAGGATGGAAAAGGCAGGACGCCCAAAAGCCTCAGCACGAAGGACGCCCCTGATTTTCCCGAAGGATCGTGAGCGCGTCGGGCAAGGCGTCCAGCACCTTCAAAAGGTTGGTTACGGCCCGGCTGGTCAGGGCATCCCCCTTCTCGTACTTGGTGAACGCCTTCGGGCCGCCGCCGATGAGGTCGCCGGCCGCCGCCTGGGTCAGCCCGAGCTTTTTGCGGATGCGCTTGACCTGCGGGCCGTCCAACAGCCCCTCGCACTTCGCCTTCATGGCGTTTAGTGCCCGGTCGGAGACCTTCATGTCCGCACGGGTATAGAGACCTTCCCCGCATGTCGGGCAATACCATCCGGGCATGGCGACAGTCATCGTCTGTCCCTTGTAGGAAAATTCCACCGGCCTCACGTCACGGACCATTTCGGTTCCGTCTTCGTGGCACAGGGGATTTGTTTCCATGCAGCCCTCGCCCCTTCTCGCCGCATCCTGGAAAGAACCCAGGTCATACGTCGGCTTTCGCTTTTCCATGAGAAAAAAATTACCATAAAGGTACTTTCTGTCAAGGCCATCAGCTTCGGCCGGGGCAGGGGTTTTGTCGCCGCAGCCCGCCGTGCCCGCCCTCAAGCGTCTCCGTAATCCGCCCTGCCGGCAGCGGAGGCTGAAGCTCTCCCGAGCGCTCCCTGAGCACTCGCCCGGCGGCAATTCCCGTATACGACTTCTTCTTGCATGTTCTTCAGGGGGTGCGACAAAAAATTTTGAAGGGATAGTGAATAAAAGTTGTCATAAACGTTAACTTGGAGGTAAAATTTCTGTACGCTCGACCATGAAAATGTAGACTATCCTGCTCGGAAATCGAGAGGAAGCCGCAGCCTTAGAGTAACCTCTAAGAATAAAAAAATAAAGTATGATGCCCAGAAACGAAAAATATAAAGAGCCCGACTTCAAGCGTCTGCTTGAAGGAAGCCCCCATCCGTATCTTGTATTGCTCCCGGATGCGGCCTTTACCATTGTTGCCGTGAATGATCGATATTTGGCAGCCACCGCCACCCAACGCCGAGATATACTTGGCTGCGGTCTCTTTGAAGTTTTCCCAGACAACCCAAGTGACAATTCAAGTAGCAGTGTTAATGATCTCCGAATTTCACTTGAGCGAGCTCTGCATGACAAAGTACAAGATATAATGGGTATTCAAAAATATGACATTCCAATTCCTGGTGCGCAAGGTGCCTTCGAAGTGAAGTACTGGAGCCCAGTGAACACTCCTGTATTCGACGAAGAAGGTAACGTTTCATATATCATTCATCATGTCGAAGACATTACGGAGTTCATGCTCGCACGAGAAAATTCCGCGACAGAAAATACCCATATTAAAGATCGCGCGGACAGGATGGAAGCCGAAGTGGCCAGGAGGGCGAGTGAAGTCAAGGTGGCCAACCGTCGACTGAAAGCGATGATGGAGGATCTTGAGCAACGCGAGGCCGAACTTGCGCGTTTAAATGAGCAATTGAAATCCCTGGACCGGGCGAAGACAGTCTTTTTCGACAACATAAGTCACGAATTCCGCACGCCGCTGACCTTGCTCCTTGGTCCGTTGGCGGATGCACTCGCAGAAACCGGGCTCGCCCCGATCCAGCGAGCCCGGCTTGAGATCGCCCACCGAAACAGCTTACGCCTGCTTAAGTTGGTCAATTCGCTCCTTACTTTCGCCCGAATCGAAGCCGGACGGGCGCAAGCCGCTTTCGAACCAACGGACTTGGCCGATTTGACGACATACCTCGCGAGTAACTTCCACTCCGCCTGTGAACAAGCGGGGTTGGGATTGCGCATTGACTGTCCGCCACTCCCCGCGCCGGTCTACGTTGATCGTGAGATGTGGGAAAAAATCGTCCTCAATCTGCTTTCCAATGCTTTTAAGTTCACTCTTCACGGGGAGATAGCCGTTACTCTCAAGCAATCCAACGAGACCGTGGAACTGACGGTCCAGGACACGGGGGTCGGGATTCCCGCAGAAGACTTGCCGCATGTTTTTGATCGATTCTACCGCGTCAAAGGTGTTGAAGGACGAACTCACGAGGGATCAGGCATAGGCCTTGCGCTCACCCGTGAATTGGTTGGGCTTAATGGTGGGAAAATCTGGGTTGAGAGCGACCGGGGCAAAGGAAGCGTATTTCACGTGAATCTTCCTTGCGGCACAAACCATCTGCCTGCTGATCAGATAAAGACGGCAGGGGAATACGTCACGCCTGCGATCGCCGCTGAACTTGGCCGCGACGAGCCCTTGCAGTGGCTTGGCATGGAAGCAAGTTTTGCAGCAAACAAGGAAGAGGCGTCCCCTTACAAACCAACATTATTTAAAGAGGCTGTGTCGAATCCAACGCAAGGGTGTGCAAAAGATCCTCGGCCGCGCATCATTTGGGCCGATGATAATGCCGACATGCGGGAATACGTAAAACGTATGCTCAGTAACGATTACGCAGTGGAAGCAGTCGCGAATGGCGAAGAGGCGCTTGCCGTCGCACGTCGGGAGCCGCCTGACCTTGTTCTCTCGGATGTGATGATGCCGCGCCTGAACGGCTTCGGGCTGCTTAAAGCGTTACGTGACGACCCACAGCTCCGGACAGTTCCCATGATCCTCCTGTCTGCCCGGGCTGGTGAAGAGGCTCGCATCGAAGGTCTTGCTACCGGGGCCGATGATTATCTCGTCAAGCCCTTTTCCGGGAAAGAGCTTCTGGCCAAGATCGGAGCCACTTTGCGTATGGCTGGTCTGCGTCAGGAGGTTGCCCAGCGAGAGGCATCGCTCAAAGCTATGCGCTTGGCGCATGACGAACTTCAGTCGTTAGCTATGGAACAGCAAAAGCTGAATCAATGTCTTCAGCAGGAAATTGTCGAGCGGCGCGCTGTTGAAGCGCAGCTCCTCATGGCCAAAGAAGGAGCTGAGATTGCAAATAAATCGAAATCAGAATTTTTAGCCAATATGAGCCATGAAATTCGCACGCCGCTCAATGGCATAATTGGAATGCTCCAATTGCTGGAAATTACGTCACAATCTGAAGAAGAAAAAGAGTATATCCAAGCTGCCTTCAAGTCGTCAAAGCGGCTAACGCGTTTGCTGAGTGATATATTGGATGTTTCCAAAATTGAAGCGGGGAAACTGCAAATAGTCGAATCAGAGTTCGATATGCGTGAGATAAATAATTCGATAAATGACCTATTTTCGGCAGAAGCCAAGGAAAAAGGGCTTTTATTAGAATTCAATCAGGGGAAAGATATCCCGTCTCCATTGATTGGTGACGAAGTGCGTTTGCGTCAAATATTGTTCAATCTCGTCGGGAATGCCGTTAAATTTACGAACAAGGGCCGTGTTCAAGTCGGAATAACGTTATTGCCAAATTCTTCGAGGTCAATGGTCCGAATGTTGATCACGGTGACAGATACCGGTATCGGCATATCCGATGAACAATTTCAAATCATCTTTGAACCTTTTACGCAGGTCGAAAATTTATATACCAGGCGTTATCAAGGGGCTGGGCTTGGTCTCTCTATTGTTCGAAGACTTGTCGGGTTATTAGGTGGCAATATCGCCGTTGACAGCACGGTTGGAAGCGGCACCACCTTTTATGTCTCCTTGCCGTTTAAAGTTTCCGAGAGAGCCTTGAGGTTGCCTGGGCGCGAAATGCAAAGTTTTATACCAAGGAGAGTCGATGCCCTTCGCATACTGTACGCGGAAGATGACCCTGTAAATTCGTTGGCTGGTAAACGGTTTCTTGAAAAATTAGGCTACGTTGTCATAACCGCCACAGATGGACGGGGAGTTCTCCGGCTTCTGTCGGAGGAGGCGTTCGACCTGATCCTCATGGATATCCAAATGCCGATGATGGATGGTGTCGAGGCAACCAAGGCGATCCGCAACGCAACATCTCTCGGCGAAAAAGCTAAAATCCCAATTATTGCCATGACAGCTTACGCAATGATCGGAGACAAAGAGACTTTTCTGGCGGCTGGGATAAATGATTACATTTCCAAACCTGTCAACATGGCGGACCTGGAGGAAGTCCTTGATCGGGTACTTGGCAAAAGAACCGAGCAGTGACAAACGAGAAGTAATCACCCCGAGACAGAAATTGAGAATGGCTGCAGAGCCCTACTTTTCAGACCACCTGAAACGGGGAGGATTACCCGCCACCTCTCTGTTGGAGCAAAAAATCAAGAAGGCGACCTGTCGTTTTTGACAAGTCGCCTTAGTATGTTGTAATTCTTGAATTTTGCTGGCGCGCCCGGAGAGATTCGAACTCCCGGCCTGCGGATTCGAAGTCCGACGCTCTATCCGGCTGAGCTACGGGCGCGCGGGACGTTTCTAAATGGACCGCGCCGGATGCGTCAAGATGGCCCGACACGGATGGCCCGACACGGAGACGGCATGAACGCGACGATTTCCAAGCTGACGACCACCGTCCGCGTCAGCCAGACCCTCAAGCCCATCTTCCAGCAATTTCTCGAAATCCAGATGCGGCATCTGGCCGGCATCGCGCCTGCCCTGGCCGCCGGCGACACGGCCGAGGCCCGCCGGCTGGCCCATAGCGTCAAAGGCGCGGCCGGCACCTACGAACTGCCGGACGCCGCCGCCCTGGCCGAGGCTGCCGAGATCGCCATCCACGACGGTCGCCAGGAGGAGGCCCTGGCCCTGGTCGCCAAATTGGCCGACTATCTTACTGCACTCGACGTCATCTTCATTGCGCCGCGCCCCAGGCCCGACGCCCTTGCCGGACAGCCCGAAACATCGTAGCTACTTCCCATGTCGTCCGTTTTACCGACGTCAGTCGTGCTGTCGCCTGTCTCCAAGCGGTTTCTCATCGTCGATGACGACGAGAGCATCATTCTGTTCCTGCGCACGTTCCTGTCGGCCTACGCCGAATGCATCACCGCCTCCGCCGGGCTTGAGGCCGTGGCCGCCTACGAGGCCGCCCTGGAGGAGGATCGGCCCTTTACCGCCGTCTTCATGGATATTTTGTTGCCCGGCATGGACGGCAATACGGTGGTGCAGGAGTTGCGGCGCATCGAAGAAAGCCGGCCGGGCCGTCGCGAGCCGTTCAAACTCATCATGATTTCCGTGTTGACCGACACCCGCCACGTCAGCGAGTCGTTTTTCCACGGCCGCGCCGACGCCTATCTGCCCAAGCCCCTGCGCCGCGAAACGCTCATCGCCGAACTCGTCAAGCTCGGCCTCATCGAACTGCAGCCCGTCGCCAACTGATTTTTCGGGGGATCGCCCCGTCTCTGGACAGTGATGCGGCCGACGCCTGAAACGCGTCGCCTCCCTGGAACAATACCATCGTATTGTTCCAGGGAGGCGACACGCGGTGCGGGGCCGCGACGGATTTCGCGGCCCCGGGAGCGTTGATGGAGCGGGATCGAGGCAGATGGCGCGGCGTCCCAGGGGCGTCGCCGCGTCCATGGCTTTGGCGGGGCCGGTTACAGCCCCCGTTCCCTTCAGGCCTCGGCCTCGGGCCGGCCTTCCAGCAGGGTCACCACGATGGCCCGGCGCTTGCCGATCTTCTCCGCTTCCTTGCGGTCCGGCACGGCCACGTCGATGGTGCGGCGATGGCGCTGGTGCATGGTGTCTTCGATGGTAAAAACGCCCAGGCCCTCGATGTGGACCTTGTCGCCAAAATTCCAGCCGGATTTGAGCAGATCCCGGGACACGGCCACGATGCCGGGCCGGATGCGGGTGCCGATGGCGGTGCCGGATTTCTTGCCTTTGCCGCCGTTTTCCCGAGGATCGGGGGTGTAGGCGGTGACCGTGGCGGCGATGCGCTGTTTGTTGGAAAGGTTGCGGATGGAAATGTTTTTGTGGGTTGAGGCTTTCGCCGCTGTGGCAGTTAAAAGCAAAGCAAAAACGACTGCAAAAACTCTCATGGATGCACGTCCTCCATGTAGTGTTTCGCGCTGGTTCCGGTGTTGGTAAAGACACCGGGCAGGCGTCCCGGGTGCATGATCCAGACGGCGGCGGTCATGGATCAGGGGGAAGTTGGCGCTGTGAAGAATCCTCTCGGAGATGAAGCGAGCCGCGAGGATGATGCGGAGTGATTCTTTGGCCGTTGTGAGGGGCGGTACCTAGTGAAGCCCGGGCGGGATGTCAACCCGAAACGGGCGGTTTCGGCCTGCCTGAATTTTATTTTAATTTACCCTTTTTACTGCGATATATCAGACTGATGCGGTTGTTTTTCGTCCGGCGGGGCGTGGTCGCGGCCGGTTTTTTTTCATACCGTGGCGGTCGGTGATGTTCTTAAAAAAGATCAATGATTGCGGCGATTGGGCAAAGAAGGGCTGCCCCCTTGCGTCCGGGCCGGCGCAAGGCTACCTTGCCGGGACGCGCCGCAAGCCGTTTTAAGCGGCGCGGCCAAGGAAAACCCATGACCATCACCCGCGCCGCACCCGTGCTCATGGTCGACGACGTCGCCCGCTCCGTCGCCTTTTACCGCGATGTCCTGGGCTTTACGTTCCTGGCCGGCGTCGTCGAGGCCGGACGGGAGACCGTCGTCGATTGGCCGCCCCCCGGACCGCTGGTCTTCGCCATGATCGAAAGCGGCCAGGCCCGGCTCATGTTCGAGACGCGAGCCTCCATGGCCGCCGATTTGCCGCGCTTCGCCGAGGCCAAACGCGGCGGTTCGCTGATCCTCTATCTCGAATGCGACGACCTCGACGCCCTGTATGAGCGCCTAAGCGAACACGCCCCGTTCCTCAAAGCGCCCCATAAGACCTGCTACGGAACCCGCGAGTGCAGCATCGAGGACCCAAGCGGTTACGTCCTCACCTTTGCCCAGCGCCTCGAAAAAACATCGCCAACCCCGGAGACTGCCCCATGACCCTGTCCGCCGACCTTTTCGCCAAGGCCCAGACGCTCATTCCCGGCGGCGTCAACAGCCCCGTGCGCGCCTGCCGCAGCGTGGGCTGCGATCCGCTGTTCATCGCTTCCGCCGCCGGCTCCAAGATGACCACCGTCGAGGGCCGGGAAATGCTCGACTACGTCATGTCCTGGGGTCCCATGCTCCTTGGCCATAAGGACCCCGACGTCACCGCCGCCATCCGGACCGCCGTGGAAGCCGGCGTCAGCTACGGCGCGCCCTGCCCGGGCGAGGTCGCCCTGGCCGAGGCCGTGGTCGAGGCCGTGCCCGGCATCGACATGGTGCGCATGGTCAACTCCGGCACCGAAGCCACCATGAGCGCCGTGCGCCTGGCCCGGGGCTACACCGGCAAATCCATGATCGTGAAGTTCGAGGGCTGCTACCACGGCCACTCCGACGCCTTCCTGGCCGCCGCCGGCTCGGGGCTGGCCACGTTCTGTATCCCCGGCACCCCGGGCGTGCCCGCCGACACCGTACGCCACACCCTGCTCGCCCCCTACAACGACCTGGACGCCGTGAAGGCGCTCTTTGAAGCCCGGCCCGACATCGCCGCCGTCATCGTCGAACCCGTGGCCGGCAACATGGGGCTGGTGCTGCCCAAGCCAGGCTTCCTGGAAGGCCTGCGTGAACTGACCGCCGCCCACGGCGCGTTGCTCATTTTCGACGAAGTCATCACCGGCTTCCGCCTGGCCTACGGCGGCGCCCAGAGCGTGTTCGGCATCGACCCGGACCTCACCTGCCTGGGCAAGATCATCGGCGGCGGCCTGCCCGTGGGAGCCTACGGCGGCAAACGCCACATCATGGAGCGCATCGCCCCTTGCGGCGACGTCTATCAGGCCGGCACCCTGTCCGGTAATCCGCTGGCCATGGCCGCCGGTCTGGCTACGCTGACCAAGCTCAAGGCTTCCAATTACGACGCCCTGGCCGAGCGCACCAAGGCCCTGGCCGAGGAAATGGCCGCCATCCTGCGGGAAAAGGGCGCGCCCGTGACGCTGACCCGCATTGCGTCGCTCTTCACGCTCTTTTTCTGCGACGGCCCGGTCACCAACTTCGACGAGGCCAAAAAAGGCGACGCCGCGCGCTACGCCAGCTTCTATAACCAGATGCGCGAAGCCGGCGTCATCCTGGCCCCCTCGGCCTACGAATGCGCCTTCACCTCCTTCGCCCACACCGAGGACGACTACGCCCGCACCCTCGACGCCGTGCGCAGCGTGAAGTTTTAAAAGCGGGGCGCTGCCCCGCGCCCCGGGGGGGGGGGGGGGGGGGGGGGGGGGGGGGGGGGGGGGGGGGGGGGGGGGGGGGGGGGGGGGGGGGGGGGGGGGGGGGGGGGGGGGGGGGGGGGGGGGGGGGGGGGGGGGGGGGGGGGGGGGG
>JAEZMB010000061.1 GCA_023435825.1 Pseudomonadota bacterium
CCCCCCCCCCCCCCCCCCCCCCCCCCCCCCCCCCCCCCCCCCCCCCCCCCCCCCCCCCCCCCCCCCCCCCCCCCCCCCCCCCCCCCCCCCCCCCACGCCGGAGGCAATCCTAAAAAAACCGGCGCAGCCACAGTTCCAGCATGACCAGGGCGAAGAGGCGTTTGCCGTGGTCGGCCTGGCCGGCGGCGTGGGCCATGAGCAGCGCTTCCACCGCTTCGGGCCGGGCGATTTCCCGGCAGACCTTGCCGCCGATGAGCAGATCGTGGGCAAAGGCCTTGAGCGGCCCCCGGAACCAGCCGGCCATGGGCAGGCCGAAGCCGCGTTTGGATTGGTTGGCGATGCCGGGCGGCAGCAGGTCGGCGAAGGCGCGGCGCAGCAGGTATTTGCCGGTCAGGCCCTTGAGCTTCAGCCGTGTGGGCAGATGGGCGGCGAAGACGGTCAGTTCGCTGTCGAGCAGCGGCGAGCGCCCTTCCAGGCCGCTCGCCATGGCCATGCGGTCGGCTTTGACCAGCAGATCGCCGGGCAGGTAGATGTTGGCGTCGGCGAAAAGCGAGGCGTCCAGCGGCGCATCAGCCTTGGACGCGGCGGCGGTGTAGATGTAAAGCGCCACGGAATCGGCCGGGCCGGCGGCCTTGGCGAATTCCGGGCGCAGCAGCGCCAGCCGGTCGGCCGGGGAGAAATAGGAGCCCCAGCGCACGAGGCTGGCGGCGCGCGGGATGGCCGTGGCCTGGGCCAGGCGTTTGATGCCGGCGCGCCAGTCGGCTTCCACGGGCACGTCGCCCTTGGCCGGCAGCAGCCCGGCCAGCCAGGGGACCAGCCGGCGGGTGACGACGTGGGGCAGCTTGGCGTAGGCGTCGGCCAGGGGGTCGAGCCAGTAGCGCTGGTAGCCGGCGAACATTTCGTCGCCGCCGTCGCCATTGAGGGCCACGGTGACGTGCTGGCGCGTGAGCCGGCACAGGTGCCAGGAGGCCAGGGCCGAGGGATCGGCAAAGGGCATGTCCGTGGCTACGACCACGGCTTCCATGGCCGCGCGCGCCTCATCGAAACCGACCACGAATTCGGTGTGACGGGTGGCGAAGCGCTCGGCCACGGCCCGGGCCTTGGGCGTCTCGCTGAAGGCTTCCTCGGCGAAGCCGATGGAAAAGGTGCGCACGGGCTGGTCGGTGAGCCCGGCCATGACGGCGGTGACGATGGCCGAATCCACGCCGCCGGACAGATGCGCCCCAAGCGGCACGTCGGCGACCAGGCGCAGCCGCACGGCCTCGGTGACGCGGCTGCGCAGTTCGGCGGCCAGATCGTCCACGGAGCCGGCGAGCTTGGGCTGGTAGTCCAGGCGGAAAAACCGCTCGATGTGCGGCCGTCCGCCCCGCCACAGCAGGGTATGGCCGGCCGGCAGGCTGGCGACGCCCACAAAGCCGCTGGACGGCTCAGGCACATGCTGCAAGGTGAGGTAGTGGGCCACGGCCTCGGGGTCGAGGCGTCGGGCCACGGCCGGATGGGCCAACACGGCCTTGGGTTCCGATCCGAACGCCAGGCCGCCGGGCACGGCGGCGTAATAGAGCGGCTTTTTGCCAAAGGGATCGCGGGCCAGGAACAGCTCGCGGCGCGGCGCGTCCCAGATGGCCAGGGCGAACATGCCGCGAAGTTTCGCAGCGCAGGCCGGGCCGAGTTCTTCGTACAGGTGGATGATGACTTCGGTGTCGCTGCGGCTGGCGAACACGTGGCCTTTGGCCTCGAGTTCCCGGCGCAGCTCCTGGAAATTGTAGATCTCGCCGTTAAAGACAATGGCGAGGGTGCGGTCTTCGTTGAACAGCGGCTGGTCGCCGGTGACGAGGTCGATGATGGCCAGCCGGCGGTGGGCCAACCCCGCGCCGCCGCCCTGGGCAAAGGCGTCGAGGTGGACGCCCTCCCCGTCCGGCCCGCGATGGGCCAGGACGCCGTTCATGGCCCCCAGCACCTGGCCGAGGGCCTCCGGGCCGCCCTGGTTGGTCAGAAAACCGCAAATGCCGCACATGGTTGCGCCCCCTCCTCGACCTTATCCCGACGCCCTGCCCCAAGCGAAACCGCCATGCGCTGTCCCGCGCGGCGCGGCTTGCCTCATGCCAACACCACCGCGTCAGGCTTACGAGGTGTGCGGCGCACACAGCGCGGCGTAGCGTTCGGCCACCGACCGCCAGGAATATTCCCGGCACACGCGCTCCCGGCCGGCCGCGCCCAGCCGCCGACGCCGGGCCGCGTCGGTCAGTAAGCCGGCCAAGGCCCCGGCCAGGGCGTTCGGGTCGCCCGGCGGCACGAGCAACCCCGTCTCGCCGTCGACCACCACTTCCTCGTTGCCCGAAATGCGCGTGGCGACCACGGGCAGGCCGGCGGCCATGGCTTCCAGCACGGCGTTGGGCATGCCCTCGTCGCGCGAGGGGAAAACAAACAGATCGGCCCGGCGCAGCAGCTCCGGCATGGCCTCGCGCCCGGCCCAGCCGGCAAAACGCAGGCGCGGCAACACGCCCAGACTCGCCGCCTGTTCGGTCAGCGCACCGCGAAGCGGCCCGTCGCCGACAATGGTCAGCTCGTAGTCGGCCTCGGCCGGCAGCTTGGACAGGGCGGCCAGCAGCACGTCCAGGCCCTTTTGATGGACCACCCGGCCGACGAACACCAGCCGGACCGGGCCGCCTTCCTCCCGGCTCTCGGCCGGGGTGAAGCGCGCCGTGTCCACGCCGTTGGGGATCATGCGGATGGGCGTTTGTCCGGCGCTTTGGCGGGCCAGGGCGGCCAAGCCCTGGCTGTTGGCCACCACATGGGCGGCCCCGCGCCACAAAAAGCGAATGAGCGGCCCGGTGACCTCGTGGTAGCCGGCCAGATCGTAGGGCTGAAAACCCGGCACGTCGCCGCCGCGAAGCGACACGATATACGGCACGCCGCAAAGCAGCTTCAAGAGCCAGGCGGCCGGGCCGCACGGGATGCCGAAAAAGGCGATGCAGGCGTCAGCCCGAAAATCCCGTTGCATGGCCGGCAAGGCCACCCCGGCGCTGGCCAGAAAGGTCAGCATCTCCAGGGGCGAACAGTGGTCGGCATGACGCCGCACGGCCGGCAGCCGCACCAGCTCGTAGCCGTCCACCAGCTGCCGCCGGGGCAGGCCGCCAAAAGCGGCCGTGACCACCCGCACCCGATGCCCCAGCCCGGCCAGTTCCCGGGCCATGTTGGCCGTGGCGTTGCCCGCCCCGCCGCCTAGGGGCGGATATTCGTAGTTGAGGAGAAGGAGGCGGAGGATGCGAGAGGGAAACCCTTTTTGGAAAAAAGGGTTTCCCTCTCGCGCTCTCCCTTCCCCAAAACTTTCCATAGGGGGTTGGTCGTTCACTGTAGTCATCATTGGGCGACCGCCCCATGTGGAGGGGTGCGGGGGGGCGCGGGGCCCCCCCCCGCGG
>JAEZMB010000070.1 GCA_023435825.1 Pseudomonadota bacterium
CCCCCCCCCCCCCCCCCCCCCCCCCCCCCCCCCCCCCCCCCCCCCCCCCCCCCCCCCCCCCCCCCCCCCCCCCAGGTCAGTAGGCGCAGCAGCAGGGCGTCGAGGGTCGCGGCCAGCTCGCCGCACAGGCCGCCGCCGCCGGGCGAGGCCCCGAACAGCTCCCGCCGCTCGGCCGCCAGCCCCGGATCGGCCCCGGCCCGGCGCTCCACCAGCGACAAGGTGATCTCCAGCCGCTGGGCCGGGAAAAACACCTCCAAGCGCCGGGCAAAGGCCGCCGCCCGCTGGGCGAAATCCGGCCCGGCCTGCCGCCAGTAGGCCATGGCCGCCTCCGTCGGCGGCAGGGCCGAGGCTCCGGCCAGCAGGGCCGAGAGATTGGACAGCGAAAATCCCGGCATCCCCGGCCGCCAGCCCAGCAGCCAGTCGCTGCGGCGCATGAGCAGCCGCGCCTCGATGCCGGCCGCGATCACCGATTCGATGTCGCGCCGGGCCGCCTCCAGATGGACGTCGGCAAAACGCCGCGCCTCCTCGGTCGGGTGCCAGGCCGGCACCAGCCGCCCGCCGATTTCCCCGTCCGGATCGAAAAGCCCCAGCAAATGGGCCAGCCAGGCATTGGCCTGGGGCGAATCCGGCGTCTCCAGATGGGCATGGGACAGTACGTAGCGGCCATGGCCGAACGCCCCGGCGATGACGCAGGCCCCGCCGTCCAGAAAGGCCGGGGCGAGCGTCAGGCCGAAACGCGCCTGACAGGCCCCGAGCAAATCCCCGGGCATGGCCCCCAGGGCGATGTCGGCCAGCATGAAATCCTCGCCCGGCCCGGCATAGGCGGCCACCACCGCCGCCCCGCCACCGTCGCCCGCGCCCGGCGGCGGCACGAAGCCGGCCGGCCACCAGACCGGGGCCTGGAAATCCTCGGGCAGATCCGCCGGCAGGTACGGCGAGGCCGCGTCGCCGCGAAGGCGCACATGGCCGCTGGCCAGATGCTCCAGCCGGTCGGCGAAGGGCCGGCGCGTCCAGTCGCAAAGCCCCAGGCCGGCCTCGTGGGACAGCGCCAGGCCGCAGCCGCCGCACACGCCGAAATACGTGCCGCCGCCGGCCACGTAGTCGCGCACGGCCCGCTGCCCGGCCGCACCCAGGGCCGCGAACTTGGGCCGGGAAAACCCGCCCGGCACCAGAAGCGCCTTGGGCGGATGGGCGGCAAGGCCGCCGGCCGCGACCTCGGCGCAGGTCACGGGGCGACAGGCCGCGCCCAGGGCGGCCAGCCCCCGGCACAAAAGCAGCCCCCACACATGGGCATGGTCCCACAAAACAGCGAATGGCGCGGTCATGGCCCTGTCCTACAACCTCGCCCGGCCGCCGGCAAGAACCGCCTTGTATTTCAAGGGGCCGCGCAGTATTGGAGCCTATCGTCAGCCACGCCGCCAAGGTGCGACGGCTCGGCCGGGAGCGGTGCGCGCTCCGGCCGGCCGGCCCTGCCGTCGGCTCGTGACATTGCGGCCGAACTTTTGTATCCAGGGCCGCTTGGCGGCGCATTGCGCCGCAGCTATTTCAAGGAGCGCATATGACCAGCGAGGCCCTTTCCAAGGGATATGAGCCGGCCGACGTCGAGGCGAAATGGATCGCCTACTGGCAGGACGAAAAGACCTTCACTCCGGACCCCGACGGCCCGGGCGAACCCTATTCCATCGTCATCCCGCCGCCCAACGTCACCGGCGCCCTGCACATGGGCCATGCCCTCAACATCACCATCCAGGACATCCTGTGCCGCTACCACCGCCAGCTCGGCCGCAAGGTGCTGTGGGTGCCGGGCACGGACCACGCCGGCATCGCCACCCAAAACGTGGTGGAACGGTCCCTGGCCGCCGCCGGCACCTCCCGCGAGGAGCTCGGCCGCGAGGCGTTCATTGAACGCGTCTGGAAATGGCGCGAGGAGTACGGCGGCAAGATCCTCAACCAGATAAGCCGCCTGGGCGCGTCCGTGGACTGGAGCCGGGAACGCTTCACCATGGACGAGGGCCTGTCCAAGGCCGTGCGCGAAGTCTTCGTGCGCCTGTATGAAGACGGGCTGATCTACCAGGGCGACTACATCATCAACTGGTGCCCGCGCTGCCACACCGCCCTGGCCGATCTGGAAGTGGAATACGCCCCGCACATCGGCAAGCTCTACCACATCCGCTATCCCGTGGAAGGCACGGATACGTTCGTCACCGTGGCCACCACCCGCCCCGAGACCCTTTTGGGCGACACGGCCGTGGCCGTGCATCCCGAGGACGAGCGCTACAAGGACGTGGTCGGCAAGTTCGCCATCCTGCCCCTGGTGGGACGGCGCATCCCGATCATCGCCGACGCCTACGTCGAGCGCGAATTCGGCACGGGCTGCCTCAAGGTCACCCCGGCCCACGACATGAACGACTTCGAGCTGGGCCGCAAACACGGCCTCGACGTCATCGCCGTCCAGGACGCGGCCGGGCGCATCAACGAAAACGCCCCCGAGAAGTACCGGGGCCTGGACCGGCTGGCCGCCCGCAAGGCCGTGGTCGAGGACCTCAAGGAACTGACGCTGTTAGACGACATCCGCGACTACGAGCACAACGTGGGCGAGTGCTACCGCTGCCGCACGGTCATCGAGCCCTTCGTGTCCAAGCAGTGGTTCGTGAAGACCGGCCCCCTGGCCAAGGTGGCGCGAAAGGCCGTGGAAGACGGCCGCACCATCATCCTGCCCGACCAGTGGACCAAGACCTATTACGACTGGCTCGACAACATCCGCGACTGGTGCGTGTCGCGCCAGATCTGGTGGGGACACCGCATCCCGGCCTGGACCTGCGATTCCTGCGGCGAGCTTATTGTCTCCCGCGAGACGCCGACCTCCTGCCCGGCCTGCGGCAGCACGCGCCTGACCCAAGACCCCGACGTCCTGGACACCTGGTTCTCCTCGGCGCTGTGGCCGTTTACCACCATGGGCTGGCCCGACCAGACCAAGGAACTGGCCACGTTTTATCCCACTTCGGTGCTCAGCACCGCCTTTGACATCCTCTTTTTCTGGGTGGCCCGCATGATGATGATGGGCCTGCACTTCATGGACGAAGTGCCCTTCCGCCATGTGTACATCCATGCCCTGGTGCGCGACGCCGAGGGCCGCAAGATGAGCAAGTCGCTGGGCAACGGCATCGACCCCCTGGCCATGATGGAACGCTACGGCACCGACGCCCTGCGTTTCACCCTGGCCGCCTTCGCCGCCATGGGCCGCGACATCAAGCTGGCCGAGGAGCGCATCGAAGGTTACCGCCACTTCATCAACAAGCTGTGGAACGCGGCCCGGTTCGCGCTCATGCACGTGGCCGACGGCGCGCCGGAGATGGAGCTGTCCCAGGCGGCCAAGGCCGGACTGTGCCATGCCATGATCCTCTCGCGCCTGGAGCGCCTCAAGGGCACGGTGTCCCGGGCCATCGAGGGCTACCAGTTCAACGAGGCGGCCCAGGAGCTGTACGGCTTTTTCTGGCGCGAGTTCTGCGACTGGTACCTGGAAATGGCCAAGGTGGACCTGGGCGGCGAGGACGAATTCAAGAAGGGCGCGGCCAAGCGCGTGCTTCTCACCGTGCTGTCCGAGACGCTCACCCTCATGCATCCCATCGTGCCCTTCGTCACCCAGGAGATCTGGAGCAAGCTGCCGGGCATGGCCGAGCCGAACCTGGCCAAGGTGCCCTATCCGCCGCTGCGCACCGAGCTCATCAGCGACGAGGCCGAGGCGGCCATGGAGCTGCTGCGGGCCGTGGTCGTCGGGGTGCGCAACATCCGGGCCGAGCTCAACATCAATCCGGGCGTGAAGCTAACCGCCCTGGTCCATGCCGAGGACGCCGCCCAGGCCGCCTCGCTGACGGCCAACGCGGCCATGATCAGCTTCCTGGCCAAGCTGGAGCGCTTCGAGGCCGGCCCGGACGTGGCCGCGCCCAAGGCCTCGGCTTCGGCCGCCTGCGGCTCGTGCGCGCTTTTTGTGCCGCTTTCGGGCGCGGTGGACTTCGACGTGGAGTTTTTGCGTCTGTCCAAGGAAGAAGTGAAGACGGTCAAGGAACTGACCGTGGTGGAAAAAAAGCTCGGCAACGAGGACTTCGTGTCCCGCGCCCCGGCCGACGTGGTGGCCAAGGAACGGGAGAAGCAGGACGCGCTGAGCGAAAAGCTGGCCCGGCTGCGCGAACTCAAGGACCGCATCCGCAAGCTCATGGCCGAAGAAGCCTAATGCCTATTATAGAACATCACGACAGTGATGTTCTATAAATATACAAGCATAACAACACGTCATTGGCCATGTCGCTTCGATTGCGCAAGAGCATCGGAATAACGCTGGCGAGACGAGAAAAACAGGCGGGCGGCTCCGAAAGGGGCCGCCCGCTTGGCGTTTGGAGCCTCGCCGGGCATCGTGTACGACGCCCTCGGAAGGCTCCCCAAGGGGGCGTCCGTGACTCGGGGGCGTGCCCCGTAAACGATTATGCCGGCGGCCACTCCCGAGCGCTATGCAGCACGCGGAGAATGCAGACGGATTGTGCGCCCGCCTCGTAGACAACGACATAGGGCAGCCCACGCGGAACCAAAAGCAGCTCCCGTGTGCCCTGCACCCGGCCCGGCTTGCCGGAGCCGGGAAACCGCTCCAGGCGGCTCACCACTTCGAGGATGTCCCCGCCCACGCGTTGCGCCGTGGGCAGGTCGTCCTGCGCGATATATTCCAGCAAGCTTTCCAGATCATTGACCGCCCGCTCGGTCCAGTCAATCGACATGGATTCCCCGCCGGCGCAGCCTGGCCTTCACGTCCTCGTGGGAAACGAGCCGGCCTTCGGCCGCGTCCTGGCGTCCCTTCTCCACTTCCTGGGCAAACCACGTTTCATATTCCAGGTAGCGGGAAAGGGCGTCCTTGATGATCCAGGCCCGGCTGCGGCCGGTCGCCTGCGCCAAGCCATCCAAACGCGACACCATTTCTTCGTCCATGCGCACAGTGGTCGGGATGCTCATCGCCATCCTCCTGCATACAACGTATGCAGAAGAATACAGCCCCTCCAGGCACGGCGCAAGGGGCCAGGGGACCAGGGCCGATACCTCGAACAACCAACCTATAAGGGCTATTCCGACGTCATCACGGCGTTTTCCAGACAGGAGCCGGCGGTCTGTATGAAAAAGCAGGACACGTTGAGCGAAAAGCTCGCCCGACAGCGCGAGCGCAAGGACCGCATCCGTAAGCTCATGGCCGAAGAGGCCGGCGGCGGTCGATAGTGTCAAAAAAAGCGGGCGGCTCCGAAAGGGGCCGCCCGCTTGGCGTTTGTTGCTCGTCGTCGGCGGACTGGCCGTCAGGGACGCGCTGTCCCGGTCGGCTCGGTCGCGGCCTCAGGCCGTCAGCGCCCGGCGGCGTCCCGCACCCGCGCCGCCCGAGCCCGAGCGCATGTCCTCGATGAGGCCGGTCAGCACGCCGGACTGGTTGGCCAGTTCGCCAACGGCCAGGGCCGACTGGCGCATGCCGTCGGAAGCTTCCAGGGAAATCCGGTTGATGTCCTCGATGCTGCGGTTGATCTCCTCGCTGGTGGCCGACTGCTGCTCCGAGGCCGTGGCGATGGACTGGATCTGGCTGGCCACGGCGTCGGCCAGATTCACGATCTCGCCCAGGGCCTCGCCGGACTGGGCCGCCCGGGACGTGGCCTGCTCGATGACCTCCACCGTGCGCTTGACGTGGGCCACGTTGGTGGCCGCGCCGGTCTGGATGCCGCCCACGGCCGCGCCCACTTCCTTGGTGGCGGTCATGGTCTTCTCGGCCAGTTTGCGCACCTCGTCGGCGACCACGGCAAAGCCGCGCCCGGCCTCGCCGGCCCGGGCCGCCTCGATGGCGGCGTTAAGGGCCAGCAGGTTGGTCTGGTCGGCGATGTCGGAAATGACGTTCATGATGGCCCCGATGCCCTTGGCCCGTTCGCCGAGGGTTTCCATGTCGCGCTCCAGTTCCAAGGCCCGGGCCTGCGCTTGCCGGATGTCGTTCACCACGCCGTCCACCACGTTCTTGCCGCTTTGGGCCTTGGCCTTGGCCTGTTCGGCGGTGTCGGCGGCCAGGGAGGCGTTTCTCGCCACTTCCAGCACGGTGGAATTCATTTCCTCCATGGCCGTGGCCGTCTCGCCGGCCCGGTCGGACTGGGCCCGGGCGCCCTGGCTGGCCTGCTCGATCTGGGCCGAAAGTTCCTGGGAGGCCGTGGCCGTGGCCTGGGCCACCTCGCCCAGGGTCACGGCGGCGGCCAACATGGCGTCGCGCTGGGCCGTGGCTTCGCTTTGGGCCGCTTCGGCCTGGGCCATGGCTTCCCGGGCCTTTTGGGCCTCCTCGGCGGCTTCGGCGGAGCGGGCGTTGGCCTCCTTGATGCGTTCCTTGAGGTTGGCCACCATGGCCCGCAGGCTGTCGGCCAGCTGGCCCACCTCGTCGTCCTGGCGCACGGCCAGTTCGCCGTCCAGGTCGCCGCCGGCCACCCGGTCGGCAAAGGCGGCGGCCGCGTGCAGCGGCCGGGTGACGGCCCGGGTCAGGACCACGGCCACAGCCAGCCCCAGGGCCAAGGCCGCGCCGAGGCCGATGACCATGACCAGGGAGGCCGTGCCCAGCCCGGAGGCGGCTTCGTGGGACAGGCGGGTGGTGTTGTCCAGCCCGGCCTTGGCCATCTCCACCGCGCCGTGCAGCACCGCGTCGGCGGCCTGATTGCGCTTGACGCCAAGTTCCCTGATGTTCGCCTCTTCCCGGTCAAAAGCCAGCAACGACGCTTTGTAGGCGGCCAAGCCCTGACGCAGGTCCTGCAACTCCTTCTTGTCGGCCGCGTTGCGTATCGTCTTGTCGAGGCGCTCCACCAACGGAGCCGCCTTGTCGAACAACGCCACGGCTTCCTTGCGTAGAGCGGCATCGTGCGTGGCCTGGGCCTTGAAGTTGTCCAGGCGGATCGTGGCGATGATCTGGTACAGTTCCTCGCAGTCGAGCAGTTTCTCCACCCGCGAGGCCAGGTCGGCCGAAGGGGCCTGAGCCCGCATTTCTTCCTGCAGCTTCGCTTTCTGGCTTTCCAGCAAATTGTCGATGCTTTCCGTGAGGTCGGCGGCGGCGGCGTCCATGGTCTTGCGGGCTTCACCCTCGGCCCGGACGCTGCGTTCGGTCTCGTCGGCCAGGGCAAAATAGGTGTTGGCCCGGTCCTTGGCCTGGGCCATTTCGGCCCGCAGACGCACGAGTCCCGGATACTTGTCGGCCAGGGCCCCGGCCTTGGCCAGGGACTGGCGCACCAGCTCGGCTTCGGCCTTGGCCTGGTCGCGATATTCCTGGCGTTCGCTCAGGGAATAGCCCCGCATGGCGTACATCGTGCGCAGCAACAACCGTTCGAGGTCATTGGCCAAGGCCGTTTCCGGGAGATACTGCTCGGCCAGCATATCCGAGTCGATTTTCGCCTCCCGCATGGAAACCAAGCCCAAGGCCCCGATGGCCAGGACAATGATGATAAGACACCCGAACCCGCCGCCGATCTTGAGCGCCATGCGTATGTTTTTCACTCCCCACCCCCTTCATGGCTATCCGTTACCGAGACGAAACAAACCCACGCGTTTCGTGCCGTTTGAACACACGACAAATAGGACAAAGATGATCCTTTAAATCTTAATTACGCCCCATATTTTTGTCAAAGGCAAACGACATTTTTTCCCGCATACGCAATGTTGCCAAGAAGCACAAGTCGGCTCGCGGCGCAACAACGACGCCCCGCAGAGAAACGTTGCCTCAACAACTTCTGATTGATCACGGAATAGGCAAGGAATGACCGAAACGGAAGCGGCGAGCAAGAGAGGACGCCGAGCTAGGCAGAGAGAGACGAGGCTTGCTTCAGGTCGCCGTGCTCGAAAACAGCCGGCTTTTCCATTGTCGAGGCTCTCCAACAAAAATCCGTCCAAACAACACTACAGCATAGGGTTCCAGGCTCATTTGCGCGACATACGGACCTGAAAGCCCTGACAGCAGCCGCCTACGCCCTGCTCCCTGGCTGCGTCCCGCCTCCCGGAAATCCAGACAGGACTGTTGCGCCGCCGCGACAACCATCTCCCGCATCCCGGTCGCGGCGACTCCCTGATGCCGCGCTGCGGCCGCAACGACGACGCGGCCGTCTTCCCGCGCCGCTTCGCCTCGCCCCTATCGGCCGTCCCCTTTGCCGAACATCCGTTCCACGTCTTCCCGGCACACCGGCCGCGAGAACAAAAACCCCTGGCCGGCCTCGCAGGCAAAGCCCGTCAGCACGTCGGACTGCGTCTCCAGCTCCACGCCCTCGGCCACCACGTCCAGGCCCAGGCTGTGGGCCAGGGCCACCACCGCGCCCACGATCTTGCGGTTCTCGCTGGTGTCCAGGTCGCTGACAAAGGCCCGGTCCACTTTCAAGGTGTCGATGGGGAAACGCTGCAGATAGGACAGCGACGAATAGCCCGTGCCGAAGTCGTCCACGGACAGGCGCACGCCCAGGGCCTTGAGGCGCTTTAAGCGCAGGATGGACACTTCCGGGTTGTCCATGATCACCGTCTCGGTGATTTCGAGCTTGAGCGCCCTGGGGTCCATGCCCGTGTCGCGCAGGATGCGTTCCACGTCCTCGACCAGGCTCGGCTGGGACAGTTGCTTGGCCGAGAGGTTCACGCTCATGGACATGCCGGCCGTCTCCGGGAAGCGGGCCTGCCAGGAGGCCATGGTGCGGCAGGCTTCGGTCAGCACCCAAAGCCCCAGCGGCACGATAAGCCCGGTGTCCTCGCACACCGGGATGAATTCCCCGGGCGGCGCGATGCCCTTGCCCGGCCGCCGCCAGCGCACCAGCGCCTCGAAGCCCGTCACCCGACGGTCGCGCAGGGCCAGGATGGGCTGGTAGTCGAGATAGAACTCGCCGCGCCGCAGCGCCGTGCGCAGGTCGCTTTCCAGATCCATCAGCCGGATGGCGTCTTCGAGCATCCGGGTGTTGAAGACCTTGAAGCGGTTTCTTCCCTCGTCCTTGGCCCGGTGCAGGGCGATGTTGGCGTTTCGCAGCAGCTCCTCGGGCTTTTCGTAGATGGCCGGGCTGACCACGATGCCCATGGAGGCCGAGACATGGACGTCGTGGCCGGACAGCGGGAACACCTCGCTCATGGCGTCGCGGATGCGTTTGACGATGCGCACCACCTCCCGGTACGAGCCGGTCTCCTCCAGAACCACCACGAATTCGTCGCCGCCCAGCCGGGCCACGGTGTCCAGGCTGCGTACGCACTCCCGCAGCCGCCGGGCCACGCTTTCCAGCAGCCGGTCGCCCACATGGTGGCCCAGGCTGTCGTTGACGATCTTGAAGCGGTCGAGGTCGAGGAAAATGACGGCGTACTGGTAGTTGTCGCGCCGTTTGGAGCGCTCCAAGGCCTGGCGGATGCGGTCCAGGCACAGGCTGCGGTTGGGCAGGCCCGTCAGGGGATCGTGGAAGGCCATGTGGGCCAGCTGGCTTTCGAGCTGCTTGCGGTCGGTGATGTCCGTGACGATGCCGCCGGCCAGCCGCCGGGATTCGTCCAGGCCCATGGGAAACAGCGACACGAGCAGGGTCTTGTCCTGGCCGCCGATGGCGAAGGTGGTTTCCTTTTTCACCGGCTCGTTCCAGGCGATGACCCGGGAGGCGTCCCGGACCAGGGAGGCGGCCAGTTCCTGGGGCAGCGCATCCGGCAGCGGCGTGCCCGGTTCGGGCA
>JAEZMB010000142.1 GCA_023435825.1 Pseudomonadota bacterium
GGCCTGAGGCCCCCGGCCCCCCCCAGTTGGGTACGGAAGGAGAGGGCGCGTCGGGGGTTGGCCAGGAAGGGGCCAGGACGCTTGGGGCGTGTTACGCCCCTTAAACAGACGATTGATATTTTAAGAAAAATTAGTGGGCTGGCCGCGAAACGCCGTATGCGCTTTTCGCGGCCGCGACGTCTGTAAGGCTGGGCGGCCGGTCCGGCGGATACGGGGGCCGGAAGCGGACGCCCCGGCCCCCGCAGAGGCTGTTCCTATTCGCCCGCTTTCGGCGGGGTGTAGTCGCAAAGGGGTTCCGGGGCCATGTAGTTGCCGGACATGGTCTGGGCCCGGGCGCGGCAGCCGCCGCAGACGCGGTGGTACTGGCACACGCCGCATTTCCCTTCATATTCTTCTTTGTTGCGGAACTGGAGAAACTGGCGCGAGGTGCGCCAGATCTCCGGGAACGGCTTTTCGCGCACCTGGCCGCAGTCGAGGTCGAGGTAGCCGCAGGGCTGGACCTGGCCTACGGCCGAGATGAAGCAGAAGCCCGTGCCGCCCAGGCAGCCGCGCGTCATGGCGTCCATGCCGAAGGTGTCCGGGGTGACGGCCAGACCCTCGGCCTTGGCCCGCTGGCGCATGATCCGGTAGTAGTGCGGGGCGCAGGTGGCCTTTAAGTGCATGTTCGTGGTCTTGCGGAAGTCGTAGAACCAGTTGAGCACTTCCTCGTATTCCTTGGCCGTGATGATCTCGGCTCCGAGCTGGGCGGCCCGGCCGGTGGGCACCAGCAGGAAGATGTGCCAGGCGGCGGCCCCGAGCTTCTCGGCCAGCTTGAAGATCTCCTTGAAGTTCCCCATGTTGTGCCGGGTCACGGTGGTGTTGATCTGGAACTCCATGCCGGCGGACTTCAGGTATTCGATGCCGCGAAGCGCCCCTTCGAACGCGCCGGGCACGCCCCGGAAGTCGTCATGGTCGGCGGCGGTGGGGGCGTCGATGGAGATGGAGCAGCGGGCAATGCCCGAGGCCTTGATCTCCCGGGCGTTTTCCGGGGTGATCAGCGTGCCGTTGGGGGCCATGACGCAGCGCAGGTCGCGGCTTCTGGCGTGGCGCACGAGATCGAAGATGTCGGGGCGCAAGAGCGGCTCGCCGCCGGTGAAAATGATGATGGGGCTGCCGGTCTCGGGGAAGGTGTCGATGAGCGCCTTGGCGTCTTTCGTATCGAACTCGCCCGGCCAGGGATCGAGGCAGGCCTCGGCCCGGCAGTGCTTGCAGGCCAGGTTGCAGGCCCGGGTGACTTCCCAGGCGACGAGGCGAAGGGGCGGCGCGCCGGCCGGGCCGGTCTGGGGATGGCCGCCCGGATGCCCGAGGGGCTGGCCGCCGGGGTGGCCGGAGCCCATGCCGTGGGGATGGCCGGAACCTTTGCTGTGGGGATGCTGCATATGGCGTGGGCCGCGACAACGCGCGTCGCGGCGTCCTCCTTGGCGGGAATTTGCCGCCGGCTTGGCGGCGACGGTCCGCTCAATATAACGGTTGGGCGGCGCGAGGCAAGGCAGGGGCGGGGACTTGCCCGGGGCGGCAGCGCAAACGGCCGGGGGCCTCGCCCGGCCTGGGGGCGCTGCCCGCCTCCGCCGGCGGCAGGGCGCGGCGAGGGACCCTCGCCGGGAAACCCTGCGGCAGCGGGGTCGCGGCGGCGAGGCCAGACCACGACCACCTTGACATTTCACGGGAAATACCATCCATCATGGCCATTCTGGCAGCCAAGGAGCCGTTCATGAAATCCGCCGCGACCCCGTTCGAATTCGTTGCCGCCTGCTTTGTCGTCGCCTGTCTTGCGCTTCTGCCGTCCGTGCCGAGCCAGGCCCACGGCGAAACCCTGGCGCAGTTCCAGAAAAACAACACGGATAAGAACATCGTCATCAAGGGCAAGCAGATCAAGTTCTACGGTCTCGACATCACGTTCAAGAAAAGCCGGGACATGCTCCCCTACACGGTCGATGGCGTCTACAAAGGCAAAAAGCTGCTCAAGGGCATGGACACCACCGACACTTTCGGCGCAACCGAAATCGCCGCCAACTTCCCCAAGCCGGGCATGGCCACGCTGCTGCTCTCCTTCTACAGCGGCGGCGCCAACTGCTGCCTGTCCTATGCTGTGTTCACCTTTGACGGCACGGCCGTCCGCAATGCGTACATCGACGTCGGCTGGGGCGGCGAAGCCTCGGTCCTCGGGCCGGACGGCCTGCTTGTCCTGGCCGATCATAGCCTCAACGGCTACAGCGACACGGCGCCCAACGACGTCGTCATCGACTACTACCCCGGTTCCCACCCCGCGCCGGTCCGCTATGGCGTCTTTGGCGACAGCGGCTGGCGTCCCGACAAGCCGGGTGAATTCCCCAAGCGGTACGAAGAATTGGAAGCGGCGGCCAAGAAAGCGGCCGCTGCCGCCGGCGCAAACGAGCAAAAGCACCTCGAAGCCGCCACCGCCGCCTACTACTGCCTCATGGCCGGCAAGGCCAAGGCCCAATGCCTGGGCGACCTCAAGGCCAACCTGCCCCAGGGCTTTCAGCCCCTGGCCGCGGCCCTTCTCGACGCCATCGACACGTCGGTCCAAAAGTTCAGTTTCGAGTAGCCAACCATCGGGCCGGGACACGGCGCGGCGGCCTCGCGACGCCATTCCCGGTCGCCGACCGGGAATGGTCGGCGGCAAACGAGACCGTTTCGGCCGGTGGCCTCCGGCGCAACGTCTCTCCCAACGCAAACGGCGTCCGGAAGCCTCGCTCCCGGACGCCGTTTCCTCTTGGTTTCCCGCGCCGCCCTATTTGATCCAGGGCAGCACTTCCTCGGCGAAGTAGGTGATGATCATGTCCGCGCCGGCCCGCTTGATGCCCAGCAGCGCCTCAAGCACCGAACGCTGGGGGTCGAGCCAACCGTTGGCGACGGCGGCTTTGAGCATGGCGTACTCGCCGCTGACCTGGTAGGCGGCGATGGGCGTGTCGAAATTGTCCCGCAGCGCCCGCAAGACGTCGAGATAGGGCATGGCCGGCTTGACCATGAGGATATCCGCGCCCTCGGCCAGATCGGCCGCCGCCTCGCGGAGGCCTTCGCGATAATTGGCCGGGTCCATCTGGTAGCCCCGGCGGTCGCCGAAGGCCGGGGCGCTGTCGGCGGCGTCGCGGAAGGGACCGTAGAAGGCCGAGGCGTATTTGACGGCGTAGCTCATGATGGGGATGTGGGAGAAGCCGGTCTCGTCCAGGGCTTCCCGGATGGCCGCCACCCGGCCGTCCATCATGTCCGAGGGGGCCACGATGTCGGCCCCGGCCCGGACATGGCTCACGGCCGTCTTGGCCAGCAGTTCCAGGGTGGGATCGTTTCGCACCTCGCCGTGGGCGTCGAGCAGGCCGCAGTGCCCGTGGCTGGTGTATTCGCACAGGCACACGTCGGTGACCACGGTGAGCGAGGGGTAGGTTTCCTTCAGCCGCGTGACGGCCCGCTGCACGATGCCGTCGTCGGCGTAGGCTCCGGTGCCGGCCGGGTCTTTCTTGGCCGGCAGGCCGAAGACGATGGCCGCCCGAAGCCCCAGGTCCATGGCCTGGCCCACCCGGGCCACCAGCCGCTCCACCGAGAACTGGCTCTGGCCGGGCATGGATTTGATGGGCTTTTCAAAGTCGGCGTCCGGGGAATCGACCACAAAATAGCCCTGGATCAGGTCGGCCGGGCGCAACTCGGTCTCGCGGACCATGTCGCGCAGCCCTTCCGTGCGCCGCAGACGACGGCCACGGTGGAAATCACCGATATTCACGATACACCTCTTTTCTGGAATGTGGATCAATGCTTGCGGACAGGGAAAAAGGCGCTGACGATCTCTTCCACCTGGGACAGCCCGGCCTCGGCCAGCTCGCCCAGGCGCTCGGGGGCGACGCCGATCCGCTCCCAGGCCGGAACGTCGAGGATGGGCGCGACAAAGGAGGCCGGCGGCGAAATGCCCATGCCCACGGCCATGAAATCGGCCACGTGGAGGATGGCCGGCTCGACATTGCCGGCGCAGCTGGCCGGCTTGTGATGGCAGGCCACGCAGGACACCAACGCGTCGGGGAACTTCCAGGCCCGCAGCAGCAGCCCGCCGACCAGCGGATGGGAAAACCCCATGACCTCTTCCTCGGCGGCGTAGAGCGGCAAGCCGTTGGCCTTGGCGTAGTAGATGGCCTCCACGGCCGCGTGGGGCATCTTCTTGAACAGCACCAGCCGGCCGATGTCGTGGAGGATGCCGGCGACAAAAAGTCGCTCGGCCCCGCCCTGGCCGCCCGCCGCGCCCAGCAGCCGGGCGTAGACGCCCACAGCCACGGAATGCTCCCAGAACGTGCGCATGTTGATCAGTTCCGGGGGAATGTCCTTGAAGGCGTTCATGGCCGAAATGCCGAGCACCAGGGTGGAGATCTCCTGGCCGCCGATGACCATGACCGCCCGGGAAATGGAGTCGATGCGCTGGGGCAGCCCGTAAAAGGGGCTGTTGACGAGCTTTAAGAGCTTGGCCGAAAGGCTCGTGTCCTTGCTGACGACGTCGGCCACCTGGCTGGGCGAGCTGGTGGGCGAATCGAGGATCTGGCGGATCTTGAAATAGATGTCCGGGAAAGACGCCAGCTTGACTTCGCTGGTGACGATGTCCTTGACGCTGCCTTCCTCGCGGAAAAACATGTCGGGCATGGACTCGGCCCGGGGGTTGGGTAAAATCTCGGCCGGAAGCGGCGCGCCGGCGGCCAGTTCCCGGGCCTGGCGCAGCACGGCGGCTTCGTAGACGGCGGCCACGGCCGGATGCTCGACGTCGTTGGCGGCAAAGCGCCGGCCCACGTACTGGGCGCTGGCTTCGATCAGGGCCGGGTCGAGATCGGCCGCACTGGCCAAGGCCTCGTCCTGGCCGTCGCCCACGTCGGCCTGGACCACGCCGCGACGCCGCAGGCTGGCGATATGGCTCTCGGTAAGGACGATCCCCTTGGGCAACAGCATGTTGCCGTCCGGCCCCTTGAGATCGGAGGCCAGGGTCATGCCGGATTCCAGGGCGTCCACAGGCAACCAGGCCACGGTCTCCCCCTTGCCGGCCGCCCATGCCGTACGGCGGCCAGTCGTAACCGCGACACTATTCCTTTTTCCCGTGCATGGTCAACCGGGGAAGAGGCTTTACAGACCGGCGGCCCGGGCGTATGAAGCCGCCGGGAAAAAACACGGCCGCCCGGCCAGCAAGGGGATGCGAGATGAGCGCCACAGCCGCCACTGTCAAGAAAGCGAAAGAAATCGAGACCGTTGTCGCCGACATGAACCTCTCCGCCGAAGAGCGTCTGGCCATCGCCGTCGAGGCCCTGACCGACATCGTGGCCGAGAACGACCTGACCTGCATGCGGGCGCTTTTCCGTATGCGCCGCCGGGCCGAAGTCGCCCTGGCCCGCGTCGCCGCCGCCGACCATCCCCGCCACTAGGCGGCTCCCGCTTTGGCGGCCGCGTCTCGCCGCCGCCGCCGTCTCTCCCATTTTCCAGGCAGGCCGCGATCCGGCCACGCTTTTCCCCGGTCCACCCGACCGGACGTCTGCTCCATTGCCCGACGGCGGCCGGTCTTGCCGGCGACGGCGGCTGAGCGCGCGCCCGGGGTGCGTGGCCGATCCCGGTGCGGCCGCAGCCCAACCAGGCGTCCTCGCCACGACGGCCCTCGACCCGAAATGCGACGGGCGTCCGCCTCCCTAGGGAGACGGACGCCCGGCTGACGCGTCGCCTACGCGGCCATGTTCAATGCCTGAGGCTCATCTTGTAGACCAGGGTTCCAAGCAGGGCCAGAAACACCAGCGCGCCAAGGATGGCGCCGACATCCATCAGACTCATGTCCGACTCCTCGGGGGGTGTCCCCAAGTCGCCGACGGGCGGCTGCCGTCGTCCGCCGGGTTTGCGTCCGGCGATCTCGTGCGGCGTCCGGGGCCCGGGCGGGCGGATGGCGGGTCCGGGTCTCGTCGATCAGGCGCTTGCCCCGGGGGCGGGCGTCCGGTCACAACGGAAACACGAGGGCGTTGGTTGCAGGCGTTGTCTCAACCAGGGCCGTTTCGCCTCTTCCAACTGTGGCGTCCCGCCGTCCCGTCGTCCGCTCTCCGAACGGCATCCCGAACCTGACGGCAGGCCACAAGGCCCGGGTACGCCCGGCTCGGGCCACTGGCAAGGCCTTCTTGGGAAAAAAATCACAGGAAGCCCAGGCCGTGGCCGCATCCTCTAGTTATATTACGACAATTATTTCAAAAAGAAATTTTCCACACCCGCCCAGCAGCCGGCGGCGTGGCCTGGGAAAGTCAATCCGCCCATCCGGGCCGACACCCGAGGCCTGAGCGAGCAAGGCTGGGCCGCCCTGGTACCGACGGCCTTCGTTCGCATTCCTTAAAAAGTACGAGCGTATTTTTTAAGAAACCCCCACGCTTTTAAAGCGATGCCTACGGAATGCCGTATGTGCTTTTCGCGGACGCGACACTAGCGGGCATAGAGCAGGAAATCGAGGAACACCACGGCCAAGGGCCGGGCGTCGGTGGGCATGTGGGCCACGGTCCGGCCGTTCCAGTCGGACACGGCAAAGGCCAGGACGTTTTCCCCGGGCCGGGCCTGGAAGGTCAGGGCCGCCGCCACCGACGGCTCCAGCCAGCCGACCCGGGGCAAGGGGCCGTAGGTCGCCAGAACGTGCCCGTTGAGGGAAACCGTCACCACCTGGTCCGGCAGCGGGTTCATGAGGCGAAAACGCAGGGTGTAGGGCCGGGCGGCGTCGCTGGCAAAGGCCACCCGGCCTTCGGGACCGAGCAGCCAGCGCCAGGCCCCTTTCTCGTCGTGCTCCAGCCCCTCGATGTTGGCAAGGGTGGCCGGGGTGGTCTGGCGGAAGGTGAACAGATCGAGCATGGCCAGGGGGGCTGGCCGGCGGCTGTCGCAGCCAAGCATCGCCAGGGCCAGCAGCAGGGCCAGGACACAGGTCGCGGCGCGCGTTTTCATGATCCGCCTTCCTTCCCCGCGACGGCGGAAGCCGTTACGGCCTCTTCCAACGGCATCACCCGCAAATCCAGGCGCTTGAAACCCAAGGTGGACTGGTTGCCGCCGGCGAAATCCGCCGTGTACGGAGCCAGAACCATCTCCACCCGGATGGTCAGGCGCTTGTACGGCTCGCGGCGCTCGGCCACGAAGCCCAGATCCACGGCCGGGCTCGGCCCCGTCAGCCGGGCCGCCTCCACGAAGGGCTCGTCGTTGAAGCGGTAGCGCACCACATAGGTGTTGCCCCGGCCGGTGTTGACGAGTTCCTGATGGCAGACCACGAGTTGCGGCCCGGCCACGTGGTTTTCGATGACGTATTCAAAGCCGCCCTCGCCGGTGTCGGCCGGGCCGGCCGACCCGCCCCAGTCCGGGTTCAGGGTGAGCCCCCAGGCCCGGTCCACGCCGCCGAAAAAGCTTGTCAGCCCGGCCTCGGCCGTGGCCGCGTAGGGCAGGTCGGCCACGGGCGGCAACGGCGTCTTGGCCACGTCGAAGCGGTAGACCGCCGCCTGAAAGGTCTTCTCGACGCTGGCCGGCGCGCCGTAGCGGGCCAGGAACTCGGCCTCGGTCTTGGCGAAGCCGCCAAAGGAGCCGCTGCCCGAGACGAACCGCACCGGGCGAACGGCCTGGTCCGGCGTCACGGCCTGGGCGCGGATGCGCTCGCCCGCACCGTACTGGTCGGCGTACCAGTAGTAGCCGTTTAACGTGCACAGGTCGCAAAAGACCACGGCCCCGTCCTGGCCGAGAAGCGGCGGCAGGTTGCGGGCCAGGGGCTTGGACAGGGTGAAAAAGGGCAGGATGGCCGTGTCCGGGGCGTAGAAGGCCTCGTAGCGGGGGCCAAGCATCCAGGCCCCAAGTCCGGCGGCTAGCACAAGGGCCCCGGCCGTGGCCGGAACCCGGGCGGCCACCCGGGCCGAAAGGCGCGCCGCCGCCAGCCCGAAGGCGATGGCGAAGGGCACGAGCAGAAACGACAAATGCCAGACGTTGAAGGCGTAGTAGTCGTATTTGGTGGCTCCCAGAAACACCAGCGGCAGCACGCCCAGGCACAAAACGACCCGCCCCAGGTTGGAGCGCAGCCGGGCCGCCAGGACCAGCCCGGCCAGGACGATCAGGGCGAAAAACGCCGCCACCGGCCACTGGTGCGGGAAAAACCACAAGGTTTCGCCAACCTTGGCCAGCATGTTGCCGGCCGCCTCGAGGTAGGAATAGCCCATGAACTGGCCGCGATGGGTGCGCAGCAGCCGGCTGATGAAAAACGGGGCCACCAGCCCCACGGCCAGGGCCGAACCGGCCAGGTAGAGGCCGATGTCGGGCCAGGGCCGGCGGCCGCCCCGGCGCGGGGCGATCCACACCACGGCCGCGAACTGGGCGGCCAGGATCATGAACGCGACGTAGTGCAGGCTGGTCATGACCAGATTGACGCCGACAAGGCGCAGCAGGTCGCGCCGGGAGCCGGTCTGGGCCCAGGCCAGGAGGAAACCGGTGGAGCAGATGAGGAGAAAAACGAGGATGGCGTACATCCGCACCACCCGCGACACGTACAGCGCCAGGGGCGTGGCCGCCAGGAAGGCCATGGCGAACAGGGCCGGAGCCAAGCCGGCATGGTGGCGGACCAGGGCGAAGATCGCCCCCACGCTGGCCAGCCCAAGGGTCGCCGAAAGGCCGCGCAGGGCGAAATCCGACACGCCGCAGGCCATCAGAAGCTTGACCAGCAGATAATACGTGGGCGGATGCACCTCGGAGGTGGTGACCAGATCGAAGATGTAGGACACCGGATGGCGGGCGGCCATGGGCACGAGAATCTCGTCGAGCCACATGGACGGCGTTTCCAGGTGGAAAAAGCGCAGCCAGGCGGCGACGAGCAGGATGGCCCAGAAGACGGCCCGCACGGCCGGTCCGTCGTCGGCCGGGGCGGGCCGGCCCGGATCGTGCCGGGCGGCCGGGGAAAAAGGCCACAGAAAGCGCGGCAGGGTCACGGCGGCGGTCCTCCCGAAGCGGCGGCCGGGGGCCGCCTTTGCCTGGCGTCAAACAATTGCGGCGGCGCACAAGCCGTGCGCCGCCGCGTGAAACCCGTAAGCTCGCGCGCCCGGATCAATCCTCGGCGCGGATCTCGTCGTCGGTCAGGTAGCAGGCCGGATCGGGCGCCCAGACGTCGTCGTAGACGGCCTCGGCCCGGGCCCGGAAGTTGCCGCCGCAAATCGACAGGTAGCGGCAGGTGGCGCAGCGCCCCTTCACGTACTTCTTCTTGTCCTTGAGCTTGGCCAGCAGTTCGATGTTCGGGTCGTCCCAGATCTCGGAGAACGGACGCTGCCGCACGTTGCCGAAAACATGGTGCCGCCAGAACTGGTCGGGATGGACCTTGCCGTCCCAGGAGATGCAGCCGATGCCCCGGCCGGAGTTGTTGCCTTCGTTAAACGACAGCAGTTCCATGACGTCGGCGGCGCGGGTCGGGTCCTCGCGCAGCAGGCGCTGGTAGACGTAGGGGCCGTCGGCGTGGTTGTCCACGGTGAGGACTTCCTTGGGCAAGCCGGCGTCGTGCAGGGCCTTGGTGCGGTCCATGATGAGGTCCACCAGAGCCCGGGTGGCGGCGTGGTCGAGGTCCTCGGCGATGAGTTCCGAGCCCCGGCCGGCGTAGACCAGATGGTAGAAACAGATGCGCGGCACTTCGCGTTCGCGCAAGAGGTCAAACAGCAGCGGCACTTCGGAGGCGTTACGCTTGTTGATGGTGAAGCGCAGGCCGACCTTGAGGCCTTCGTTCTGGCAGTTCTCGATGCCTTCCAGGGCCTTTTTGAACGACCCGGCCACGCCGCGGAACTTGTCGTGGACCTCTTCGCCGCCGTCCAGGGAAATGCCGACGTAGGACAGGCCCACGGACTTGAGCTCCCGGGCCTTGTCGCGGGTGATGAGGGTGCCGTTGGTGGAGATGACGGCGCGCATGCCCTTGGACACGGCGTGGGAGGCCAGCTCGGTCAGGTCCTTGCGCACCAGGGGCTCGCCGCCGGAGAACAGCATGACCGGCGCGCCGTAGGCGGCCAGATCGTCGATCATGGCCTTGGCCTCGACGGTGCCGATGTCGTCCTTGCCCTCGGGGTCCACGGCCTTGGCGTAGCAGTGTACGCACTTGAGGTTGCACCGGCGGGTCATGTTCCAGACCACGACGGGCTTTTTGTCCTTGGAAAATTGCAGCAGGTGCGACGGGAGCTTGCCGGAATGCCGACCGTAGCGCAGGGCGTCGGAAGCCTCCACGCCGCCGCAGTAAAGCTTGGATATGCCGATCATGAGGAGTCCTTTGTTCGATGGGTGGGATGGGCCTATAATACATTTTGCCGGCCGGCGGTAGGGGCCGGCCGGGAGAAAAACCCGGCCGGCCCCCGGCCAATGGATTGAAGGGGAAAAGGCCTCAGGCCTCCCCTAAAACGTGACGACGGTCACGTTTTAGGGGGGCATATCGAGACATTACCCATGGAGTCGGTTTCACCTAGGAAAAAAGGGAAAACGCCTCAGGCCCGGGGGGCGGCTCCCTTGGGCGGGAAGGGTTTGATGCCCCAGATGTCGCGGGCGTACTCGCGGATGGTGCGGTCCGAGGAGAACGTGCCCATGCGGGCCACGTTGAGCACGGCCTTGCGCATCCAGACGTCGGGGTTGGCGTACTCCATGCCGATGCGCTCGTGGGCATCGAGATAGGTCATGAAATCGGCCAGATGCAGGTAGCGTTCGTTTCGCGACAAGAGCTTTTCGAACATCCAGTGGAACACGGCCGGCTCGTCCGGGGAAAAGCGCCCGGCCGACAGGGCGTCGAGGACCCGGCGGATTTCCGGGTGCTTGCGGTAGTATTCCCAGGGGTCGTAGCTGCCCGCGCCAAGCAGGCGCTCCACCTCCGGGGTGGTCAGCCCGAAGAGGTAGAAGTTTTCCGCGCCCACGGCCTCGCGGATCTCGATGTTGGCCCCGTCCAGGGTGCCTACGGTGAGCGCGCCGTTTAAGGAAAACTTCATGTTGCCCGTGCCCGAGGCCTCGGTGCCGGCGGTGGAGATCTGTTCGCTGACGTCGGCGGCCGGGATGAGCTTTTCGGCCAGGGATACCCGGTAGTCGGCGGCGAAAACCACCTTGATCCAGTCGCTGGCCCGCTTGTCGGCGTTTATCACCCGCGACAGGCGGCAGATGAGGTGGATGATCTCCTTGGCCTCGAAATAGCCGGGCGCGGCCTTGCCGGCGAACACATAGACGCGCGGGGCCGGCGGCGTGTAGCCGTCCTCGGTCACGCGCAGATAGTCGTGGATGACGTGCATGGCGTTAAGAAGCTGGCGCTTGTATTCGTGGATGCGCTTGGCCTGCATGTCGAAAACGGCGTCGGGCGAGACCACGATGCCGGTGGTCTTGGCGAAGAAATCGGCGAGCTTGGCCTTGGCCGCCCGCTTGACCCCGGCGAAGCGCTCCCGAAAGGACGGGTCCTCGGCCAGGGGAGCGAGCCTTTGCAACTGGTCGAGGTCGGTGATCCAGTCTTCGCCGATGGCTTCGGTGATGAGCCCGGCCAGTCCGGGGTTGGCCTTGTACAGCCAGCGCCTGGGCGTGATGCCGTTGGTCTTGTTGTTGAATTTGCCGGGCCACAGGGCGGCGTAGTCCGGGAAGAGCACTTTTTTCACCAGTTCGGAATGGAGCTTGGACACGCCGTTGACCGAGTGCGACCCGACCACGGCCAGATGGGCCATGCGCACCTGCTTGCCGCCCGATTCCTCAATCAGCGACATGCGCCGGATTTTCGCCTCGTCGGTGACGCCCGAGACGCGGATGGAATCGAGGAAGCGGCGGTTGATCTCGTAGATGATCTGCAAATGGCGCGGCAGCACCTTTTCCATCAGCTCCACCGACCACATCTCCAGGGCTTCGGGCATAAGCGTATGGTTGGTGAAGGCGAGCGTCCGGGTGACGATGTTCCAGGCCCGCTCCCAGGGCACCCGGCGTTCGTCGACCAAAAGCCGCATGAGCTCGGCCACGGCCAGGGCCGGGTGGGTGTCGTTGAGCTGGATGGCGGTGAATTCCGGCAGCTCCTCGATGTTGCGGTTCTGCTTCAGGAAGCGGCGGGTGATGTCGCGGATGGAGCAGAAAACCAGGAAGAACTCCTGCACCAGCCGCAGCTCCTTGCCAAAGGAGATGGATTCGCTGGGGTAGAGCACCTTGGAAATGAGTTCGGAATAGACCTTCTGGTGGATGGCCTTGATGTAGTCGCCCTGGTCGAAGATCTGCATGTTGAAGTTGTCGGTGGATTTGGCGGCGAAAAGGCGCAGGTAATTGACGGTGCGGTCGCCGTAGCCCACGATGGGGATGTCGTAGGGCACGCCGACCAGGTCCTGCCAGTCCACCCACAAGGGCAGATAGCCGCCGTCCGGACCTTGGTGGTCCTCCACCCGGCCGTACAGCGGCACGATGACGGCCTGGTCGCGGCGCTCCAGTTGCAGCGGCATGCCTTCGGCCATCCAGTAATCCGGCCGCTCCACCTGGCGGTCGTTTTCAATGGACTGCTTGAAAAGCCCGTATTCGTAGTGGATGCCGTAGCCGCAGCCCGGCATGTCCAAGGTGGCCAGGGAGTCGAGGAAGCAGGCGGCCAGCCGGCCCAGGCCGCCGTTGCCCAGGGCCGGATCGCGTTCGTGCTCGCGGATCTCCTCCAGGGAAAAGCCCCAGGACTGGAGCAAACCGGCCATCTCGTCCTGCAGGTTCATATTATAGATATTGTTGCCCAGGCATCGGCCGAGCAGATACTCGATGGACAGGTAGTACATGCGCTTGGCCCGGCCCTCGCGGTAGCGGTCGCGGGTTTCGAGCATCCGGTCGACCAGCCGGTCGCGCAGGGTCAGGGCCATGGCCGTGGCCACGTCGCGGCAGCCGGCCTCCTGGCCGCGTTTCCCCAGGGAATGGGCGACATGTTCGCGGATGGAGCAGGACAGATCGTCGGCGTTGAGGCCATGTACGGGGCAGGATGCGACAGGCATGCGGTCCTCCGGGACGGGGCTTGAGTCTTAGCCGGAGCATAGCAGCAAAAAGGACGCCCTGTCCAACCGGACGCTAAACTCCGCCCGGACCGTGGCCGATAAGTGACGAGGAGCGGGAAATTTCCCCTCAAGGAGGCGACATGGACGCAGTGAACGGCGGCAGCGCCAAACCCACGACTTCGGCCCTGGACCTGCAGACCATGGGCGCGCAGGTGGTGACCAAGACCCTCGACAAACTCAACACCGACGCCAACGGCAAGGTCGACGCCGACTACGATTTCCAGACCAAGGTGCTGTCCGGCATGGGCAAGGGCGTGCACGTCAACACGTCCGCCTGAGGCGGGCAAGGTCTTTTCCCCCAGGGGCGCGGACCGGAGCCATCCCGGACGCGCCCCTTGCTTTTCGGGCCGCCCCGTCGCACCCTCACCCCATGGCCGTGATCCTCCATCTCGACATGGACGCCTTTTTCGCCTCCGTGGAACAGCACGACGACCCTTCCCTCAAAGGGAAGCCCGTGATTATCGGCCACCACCACCGGGGCGTGGTCTCGGCCGCCTCCTACGAGGCCCGGGTCTACGGCGTGCGCTCGGCCATGCCCGTGTCCGAAGCCAAGCGCCGCTGCCCCCACGGCGTGTTCCTGCCCGGCAACCGCCGTCGCTACAGCGAGGTTTCCCGGATCGTCATGGCCACCCTCGGCCGCTTTTCCCCGCTGGTCGAACCCGCCTCCATCGACGAGGCCTACGTCGACATCACCGGTAGCGAGACCCTCTTCGGGCCGCCCGAAACCATGGCCCGGACCATGAAGGCCGCCATCCGCGAGGCCACGGGCTTGCCCTGTTCCGTGGGCGTCGCGCCGGTCAAATTCATCGCCAAGATCGCCTCGGACTACGACAAGCCCGACGGGCTCACCATCGTCACCCCGGAAACCGCCCTGGATTTCCTGGGGCCCCTGCCCGTGTCCAAGATTCCGGGCGTGGGCAAGCGCGCCGAGGAAACCCTCGCCCGCCTGGGTATTCGCCTGGTGGCCGACATCCGCCGCCACGAGCCGGAATTTCTGGCCCGCCACTGCGGCAAATGGGGCCTGGACCTCTACGACAAGGCCCACGCCCGAGGCAGCGCCGTCGTTTGCACCGACCGCGAAGCCAAGTCCGTCAGCGCTGAAAACACCTTCGAGGCCGACACCGCTGACCGCGACGTTCTGGCCGCCTGGCTCCTCAAACAGGCCGAACGCGTGGGCCGCGAACTGCGCCAGGAAGGCCTTCGCGGCCGCACCGTGACCATCAAGCTCAAGTTCAACACGTTTAAGCAGATCACCCGCAGCCGCACCCTGGCCGAACCCACCGCCTCGGACAGCGCCATCTTCGAGACGGCCCGGGCGCTCCTCGACGCCGAACCCCTGCCCAACCCCCTGCGCCTCATCGGCGTCGGCGTCTCCCAGTTCGGCGAAGCGCCCCGCCAGCTCGCCCTCCTCGAACCGCCGGGCAAAACGCAAGCCCGCCACGACGCCCAAATAGACGCCGCCCTGGACCGCATCCGCGACAAGTTCGGCAAGGCCGCCATCATGCGGGGACGGTTGTTTGAGTACGAGCGGAAAGGGGAGAAAAAAGAGGAGTAAGAGGCCTCCGGCGGCTGGGGGCCTGAGGCCCCCAGACCCCCCATCGGGAGAAAGGTTTCCAGGGGGGCGACGCGGATTGGGCTCTCTGTCGGCTGGGAAGCCTGAAGGGCAGGGGGCGGGGCTAGTCCGCCGCGCCGCTCGCCCGGCAGGCCGGGCACAGGCCGAAGAAATCCAGACGATGGGAAGTGATGGCGTAGCCCGTGGCCTCGGCCAAGGCCTGGGCCATGGCCTCCACGCCGGGCAGGTCGGGGTCGGTCACCGCGCCGCAGCCCTGGCAGATGAGATGCGGATGGGGCTTGGGTCGGGCCGCGTCGTAGCGGTTGTCCTGGTTGCTGAACTGCAGCTCCAGCACCTCGCCGCAGGCCTTGAGCGCCGTGAGCGTCTTGTAGACCGTGGCCAGGCTCAGGTCGGGGATGGCCGGGAGCAGCCGGCGATGCACGGCCTCGGCCGTGGGATGGTCCGGGCTGTCGGCCATGGCGGCCAGGATGGCCTCGCGCTGGGGCGTGACCCGGTAGCCGCAGGCGTGCAGGCGGGCGATGATGGCTTGGAGACGTTCCGAGCGCGGCGGTTTCATGGCCCTGGCTCCCTGCCGGATGTCGCGCGCCGCCCGGGAGGGACGGCAGCGGTTTTTTATCGGACAAATTCCCGCCGCAGGCAAGGCCGGGCCGAGGCGCGCCTTGCACCGTCCAACCCTTTGCCGGGGAACAGCGGCCGCGCACCCGTAAACGGGCGGGCGTTCAGGGCCGCAGCCGGGAAGGACGCTAGCGGGCCAGCATGGCCCGCAGGATGTCGGCGCAGCCTTCGGCGCTGTGGCTGGCCCGGAAAACGTACTCCACGAACCGGATGATCTGGTAGACCCGGGCGAATTCCAGCTCCGAGGCGTAGGCGGCGGCAATGAGCGACCGCTTGGAACGCACCACCTTGAGGTGCTGCAGCCGGATCTCGTGCATCCGCGCCTTGACCTCGCCCCGGTCGCTGCGGCCGGCCAGCACGTGGTCCACGGTTTCGGACAGGGCCGGTTCCAGCAGTTCCACCGTGCGCCGGGCCTGGGCCACGCACTCGATCATGGCGTCGGCCAGGTCGCGCGGCATGGCGAATTCGCCAAGTCCCAGCCAGACCACGGCTTCCTGCACGGCGTCGAGGATGTTGTCCTGGCTGCGCGTGTAGTTGAGAAACAGCGTCTTGTCGACGACCATGAGAAAGCCGGCCGGCAGATGGTTGCGGATGCGCCGCTTGATCTTGTCGGCCTCGGCTTCGAGGATGTCGATCTCCCCGGCCAGCACCTTGAATCCCGCGTCCTGTCCGGCGGCCAGGCTGCGCCCCAGGGCCTCGCCCAAAAGGGCCATTCCCCGAGCGATGGGCACGTAGTGGTCAAGCAGCCCCGGGAGGTAATCCTGGCGGCGGGGGCCGAGAAATCGCAGGGAAGGACTGAGCATCACGGTCTCCTTGGCGTGGGACGCCCGGTCGGGCGCACGAGGCCAAGGGATGCGGCAAAGGGGACGCCCTGTCAACAGCCGGGCCACGTCGCCGCCCGCCCGCAACACCGGCGGCTGGCGGCGACAGCGGCCCTAGGCCGCGATTTTGCGGCACTCGTTGGCTTGCTCGGCCTTGAGGCAGTCGATGAGCTGCTCCAGTTCGCCGGTCCGCGCCGCCAGGGTGGCCATGGATTCGGCGGCGGTCTTCATGCTGTCCATGGTTTCGGCGGAAATGGAACTGATGCTGCCGAGATGGCCTTTGATGCCTTGTCCGAGTTCGGCCAGGGCGTCGGCGTGCTGGGAGATGGTCCCAATGCGCGTGGACGTGCGGGAAACAATGTCCAGGATGGCGGCCAGGCTGCCCCCGGAATTATCGGCCAGACCGGTGCAGGCTTCCACGGCGTCGCCGGCTTCCCTGGCGGCGCTCACGCCCCGGGTGATGCCTTCGCGTATCGCCGCGACAGCCCGGCTGACGTCGTCCGTGGCGGCCATGGTCTTCTCCGCCAGCTTGCGCACTTCGTCGGCCACCACGGCGAAACCGCGTCCGGCGTCTCCGGCCCGGGCCGCCTCGATGGCGGCGTTTAAGGCCAGCAGGTTGGTCTGGTCGGCGATGTCGGAAATGACCGTGGCGATGGAGCCGATCTCCCGGGCCTGCTCGCCCAGGGCGTTCATCTCGCGCCCGAGGTCTTGGGCCATGGCGTTGACCCGGCTTATGGCCTCGGTGACCGAGCGCACGGCGGCGTCGCCTTCGCGGGCCTGGCCGAGGGCGTCCTCGGCCTCCCGGGCGGCCTCGCGTCCCTGGTCGGACATCTCCCTGGCCCGGACGTCGAGGGTCGACATGGCGTCGCTGGAAGCGGCAAGCTTGCTGGTCTGGAACTGCGCCCCGCGCGCGGCCTTGTTGACAAGTCCGGACAGGGCCGACGTCGCCTCGGACACCGACCGGGCCACGGCGTTGGATTCCTCGGCCAGGGACAGCAGGTCCCGGCGCTGGCGCTCGATCTCCTCGCGTTGGAGCCGTTCGGTGGTCAAATCCATGTAAAAACCGAACAGCCCCAGGGGCGCGCCGTCGAAATCGGCGATGGGCGTGGCCGAAACCCGCAGGGTCTTGACCGTGCCCGAGGGCAGGGACACGTCAATGTCGCCCCGGAAGGCCTGGCGGTTGCGGGCGGCCCGGGAGGTTGTGGTCTCGCGTCCAGGATCGCCGTAGATGAACTGTCCGAGATTTTGGCCCTGGTAATCTTCCTGGCGGCCGGGCTTTTCCATGAGCGCCAGCATCTTGGCGTTGGTGTGGGTAATCTTTCCCTGGCCGTCGAGAATGAGATAGGGCGCGGTGTCGGCAATGGCTTCCAGCACGCCGTCGGCAAAGCGGATCTTGGAGCGAAGGCTCCCCAACATGCAGGCCAGGGAGTCGCGCAGCCGGGCCAATTCGCCCTCGGCCTCCACCCGGCAGTCAACCCCAAGCTCCCCGGTCGTCACCTGTTCGGCGAACTTGATGCAGCCGCCCAGCGGCCGCAGCACCGTATGAATCAATACCCAATGCGCCGCCGCGCCAAGCAGCAACGCCACGACGACGAACCCTGCCTGAAGCCAGAACAGCAGCGACACCCGGGCTTCCGACGCGGCCTGGAATGCCGTCACGGCCTTGTCCATGGCCTGATTGATTTCCTCGCTGGCCGCGATCAGGCGCGGTCCGTCGATGGTCCCGCCGGGCGCGGCCGCGG
>JAEZMB010000146.1 GCA_023435825.1 Pseudomonadota bacterium
AGGTACCGCCGGGCCGCCCGGCCTGGGCCAGCCCCGCGGCCAGGCGGGGCGCGGGGGCATGGGGGGCGGCGGGGGCCGCCGGCCAATCGGCCAGGGCGGCGCGCCCGTGCTTTTCCAGCACCGCCAGCCCGACCCGGGCCAGCCCCAGGTCGCCCACGGCCACGATGATGTCGCCGGGATTTCCCGTGCCCCGGGTGAGAAAGCGCCCGGACGGCCCGGGCGCGCCCCAGACCGTGACGGACACGGCGATCTTGTCGCCGCGCGACAGATCGCCGCCGACCAGGGGCAGGTCGTGGCTGGCGGCCAGTCCGGCCATGCCGGCCAGGAACGCGTCCCAGTAGTCGCGGTCGGCGTCGTCGGGGCACACGATCCCCAGCACGAAGCCCGTGGGCGTCGCACCCATGGCGGCCACGTCGCTCAAATTGACGGCCAGGGACTTGGCTCCGACCTCGGCCGGGGTGAAATACGAACGCCGGAAATGCACGTCCTCGACAAAGAGGTCGGAGGTGACGCACAGGCGCGGCGGCACGGCGACCACGGCGGCGTCGTCGCCGCGCGGCAGTTCCACGCCAGCGGCCTGGCGGGGGAAGTGGGCGTCCATCAGCGCCAGGAAGTCGTCTTCGGAAGCGATGCGGGGCATGGGCGAAAATTCCTTGCAGCCGGGGACGGGTGGCCGCCCCCGGCAAAACGGCGAAGGTGGGAGGGCGGCTACTTCAGGGGGCCGAAGGCGGCGGCGTAGCGGTCAGTAAACTCCTGCCAGGTGAAGGCGTGCTCCTGGGTGCCGTGCTTTTCCACGGCATAGGCCGCCGACACCGAACCAAGACGGGCGGCGATGTCCAGGGGCTTGCCCAGGGCCAGGCCCTTGACGAAGCCGGCGCGGAAGGCGTCGCCTGCGCCAGTGGGGTCCTTGACCTCGGCCACGGGGCAGGGCGGGATGGCGATTTCCGAACCCTTCTGGCGGATCACCGAGCCTTTCTCACCCAGGGTGGTGATGACGGTCCCGGCGCGCTCCACGATCTCGGCCTGGGTCAGCTTGGTGGAATTCTGGATCAGCTCCAGCTCGTAGTCGTTGGAGATGAGGTAGGTCGCGCCGGTGAGCATCTCGGTCAGCTGGTCGCCGGAAAAGGCCGGGATGTTCTGGCCGGGATCGATCATGCAGGGGATGTCCTTGGCCTTGTAGCGGCGGGGGAAGTCCTGCATGTCTTCGAGGTTGCCGGGAGCGACGATGGCGATGGTCTGGGCCGGGTCGGCCTCGTCCACCGGATAGTCGGCCCGGTGCTTCATGGCCCCGGGATTAAAGCCTGTGATCTGGTTGTCGGCCTTGTCCGTGGTGATATAGGCCCCGGCCGTGAACTCGCCATTGACCCGGCGGATGCCGTCGATGGCGATGCCGCAGTGCCGCAGCCAAGCCTCGTAGGCGGCGAAGTCCTTGCCGGCGGTGGCCACGATGGTCGGGTCTTCACCCAAAAGGCGCAGGCAATAGGCGATGTTGCCGGCCGTGCCGCCGAATTTTTCCTCCAGGCCTTCGACCAGGAAGCAGACGTTTAAGATATGGATCTTGTCGGGCAGGATGTGGTCGGCGAAGCTGCCCGGAAAGCTCATGATGCGGTCATAGGCCAGGGAGCCCGAGACGAGGATGCGCATGGGGCGTGTCTCCTTCATGCGGGGTTGTCGGTTTGGGGCGTGGTTTCGTCGTCGATCCAGCGCAGGAAAGCGGGCAGCCCGTCGGTGATGGGCAGGGTGACCACGCAGGGCACCTCGTAGGGATGCAGTTCCTTGACCCGGGCGATGAGCGCCGGGGCCAGGGATTGCCGGGTCTTGGCCACGAGCACGGCCTCGTCGGCTTTCTCGATGGCCCCTTTCCAGCGGTAGACGGAACGCATCGCCGGGAAAATATTGGCGCAGGCGGCCAGGCGTTCCTCGACCAGGGCGGCCCCGATGCGGTCGGCTTCCTCGACGCTCGGGGCGGTGACGTAGGCGAAGACGGCGGTCATGGCGGCTCCTGTGGCGTGGTCGCGGCGGGGTGGCCGGCTCTGCAGGCAGGCGGCCCGCCTGTTCCGATCACGGCGCTGTCACGGCCTTGCGGCCAATGGTCAGGCGCTCCGGGCCGCGCCTCCCCCATAACGGCGGTTTACGAGAAAACCCGATGCGTGAGAAGCGGTTCTCAATGGCCCAGGCACGAACACGCGGCTGGTGTCACGTCTCTTAAACAATGGTTATAGCTCTTTGACTGCAAACCACCATCTGCGCTTTTCGCGGCCGCGACACTAGGTCCTGGTCGGAATGCCGTGGATGCGCAGGTAGCGGTATAGGCTCTGCTTGCCAAGCTCGGACAGTTCGCAGGCCCGGTGGATGTCGCCGCCGGCGGTCTGCATGAGGAGCTTGAAGTAGCGGTGCTCCACATCCTTTTTGTATTCGTCAAAGGGGGTGAGCACCAGTTCCTGTGTGGCTCCGCCGGCTTCGGCAACGGGCAGCATCTCGACGTCCTGGACCGTGGCCGGGGTGTCCTTGATGCGTCCGCTCATGATGCGGATGCGGATTTCCGGCGGCAGATGCTTGGGATACAGCGTGGGCTCGTACTGGGCGCGCACGATGATGTTTTCCATGAGGTTGACCAGCTCGCGCACGTTGCCCGGCCAGTCGTATTCTTCCAGGCTGTCCAGGAACTCCGGGGAAAAGCCCTTGAGCGGCACTTTGTACTTCGTGCAAAAGGCGTTCATGTAATGGATGGCCAGGCCCCGGATGTCCTCGCCGCGAAGCCGCAGGGCCGGAATGTTGATGTGCATGGTGCGCAGGCGAAAGAGCAAATCGTTGCGGAATTCGCCGGCCGCGACCAGGGCTTCGAGGTCCTTGTTGGTGGCGGCCACCAGCCGGAAATCGCTGGTTTCCTCTTCCTTGGCCCCCACCGGCCGGAAGCGGCGCTCCTGGAGCACGCGCAGGAAAGCCTTTTGCTGGGAAAAGGGCAGTTCGCCCACTTCGTCCAGGAACAGCGTGCCCTTGTCGGCCTGCTTGATGAGGCCTTCCTGCTTTTTCTCCGCTCCGGTGAAGGCCCCCTTGGCATGGCCGAAGAGCACGGATTCGATGAGCGTTTCGGTCAGGCTGGAGCAGTCCACCACCACGAAGGGTCCCTCGGCCCGTTCGCTGTTGTCGTGGATGGCCCGGGCGAAAAGTTCCTTGCCGGTGCCGGTCTCGCCGGTAATCAGCGTGTTGGCGTCGGAGTTGGCGGCCTGGGCCACCAGATCGAGACAGCTGGCCACGCGCGGGCTGCCGCCGATGATGCCCTCGCGCTTGAGCGCCACGGTGGGCGGGCGATGGGCGAATTTTTCCTTGCGGTACTGCAGGGCGCGGATGAGCGGCAGGGTCATGGACTCGGCCGTGGCCGGCTTTTCGATGTAGTCCCAGGCCCCGTTTTTGATGGCCAGTTCCGCGCCGTTGGGGTAGCTCGCGCCGGTGAAGATGATGACTTCCGGGGCGCGGTCGCGCTCGGTGATCTTGGGGATGGCGATGAGCCCGTTGCCGTCGGGCAGGTCGACGTCGAGGTAGAGGACGTCGTAGAATTCGCGGTCCAGGGCGTCGAGGCCCTTGGCCAGGTTGGGCATGGCGGTCACCTCGTGGCCCATGCCTTCGATGACCAGCTTGCAGACTTCGCGGATGTGCGTGTCGTCGTCGATGACGAGAATCTTGGCCATGCCTCCTCCCTGTGTCGGCAAACGATAAAGCTGTAAAGCCAAGCGGCGGTTTTGTCGAGACGCCGCCGCATCCGGCAGGATTTGACGGCCGGTCAAGAGGTTGCGTACATTGCCGTCAACGAGGAGGCGGACATGGGCGAGACGGAAAACACGGTCGAGGAGACGGCGTCCGGGCGCAAGCGTCCGGTGCTGGTCTGGGTCATCTTTCTTTTTTATCTGATCAGCAGCGTCCAGGTCATCGTGGCCATGTTTTTCGTGGCCGCCGGCGGCGTGGACATGGCCCCGGAGCAACAGGCCTATCTGGCCAAGTTCTCGGTCATGGACCGGGTCATCGGCTACATCAACGCCGGGCTGACGCTGGTTGGCGTGTCCATGCTCCTGTCGCTCAAAAAGCAGGCCGTCAACGTGCTGGCCCTGGCCTTTGCCCTCAATCTCTTTTCCACGGCCGTGGTCTGGATACGCACCGATCCGGCGGCGGTGACGAGCGTGAAGGGGCTTCTCGCCCAGGGGCTGGGCATCGGCATGTTCGGGCTGGTGGTGCTGTATTCGTGGCGGCTTTTAAAGCGGGGGACGCTGGCGTAGCGCCTGACGACGTTTGACATCTTTTGTTGTCTGGAGCAGGAAAAACCTATGTTGCTGTTTGATCAATCCAAAGCCATTGAGCGTGCTCTTGGTGAAGAGGCGGCCAAGCCTGTCATCGAGGCCTTTCAGGCCGCCGATCAGCGCGTCATGTCCGCGCTGTTGGCGGAAGTGGCCACCAAAGCCGATCTGGAGCGCTTTCGCGGCGAGGTCAATGCCCGTCTGGCTCGCCTGGAAAATATGGTGAAGGTCCTGATTGGATTGACCGCTTTGGCTGTGGCGTTTTTCAGCCCGGTGGCCGAAAAGCTGCTCGCCCTGGTCAAGTAGCCCGGCCCGTCGCCATCGCCACCACGTAGCCGGCCACCACGCCTCCGTCGCAGGCGAAGCGCGACTGGTAATACCGCATAAATTCCCGATACTTCCCGGGGCTGCCCACGCGTTTTGACGGCGTGTGGGTGACCCCGGCTCCTTGCAGGCTTCTAAGCATCTCCCGGACGTCGGCGTGGACCACCGTGTGGCGCGCCGCTTCCATCTCCCAGACGATCCCCGGCATGGCGGCCAGCGTCTCGCGCCACCAGCTTTCCGGCCGCATGGGGTAGACCGAGCCGAAGCCCGTGGCCCGGGAGGCCTCGTCCAGCTCCGACAGCGTCCCCTCCAGGTAAAAAGCCAGGGCGAAGCGCCCGCCCGGCCGCAGCAGCCGCAGATTGGCGGCCAGCGACCGGGCCGGATCGGCGTACCAGTGCATGGCCGAGGCCGAGGCCAGGAAATCGAAGCTCCCAGGCACAAGCGGAGCCTCTTCGCCATTGGCCGCCAGCCGGACCACCCCGGGCGGCATGGCGGCATGGGCCAGCATCCCGGGCGAGAGGTCCAGCGCCACATACAGGCTGTCCGACTGGCCGGCGGCCAAAAGGCGCGGGGCGAGCCGGCGGGTGAGCAGGCCACTGCCGGCCCCGATTTCCAGCACCCGGCCGGCGAGGCGCTCGGGGCAGCGACGGGCCAGTTCCTCGGCCACCCGGGCCTGGACCACGGCCACGCTCTCGTAGCCGGCCCCGGCCCGGTCGAAACGGCGGCGGATGTCGTGGCTGCTCATGGCCGCAGAAGCTCTTCCAGGAGTTGCGGGCGCGGCCAGTGGCCGCCGGGATGGACAACGTGGACCGCCCCGGGCAGGGCGGCCAGGACCTTGTCCACGGCCGAGGCCCGCACGATGCGGTCGGCCGTGCCGGAAACGACCGTCACATGGCCGGCGGCGACGCCAGGCACGGCCGCTTCGGAGGCCAGCAGATAGTCCAGCCCGGCTGTCAACGCCCCGGTCCAGGCCGGATCGTAGGCCGGCGGCGTGTCCACGGCGCAGTTTTGCCAGAAGGCGGCGATGGTCCCGGCCGGATCGGCCTGCATCCCGGCGGCCATGCCCCGCACGGCGCGCAGCGGATAGCAGTCGGCGAAGCGCAAAAATGGCGCGACAAGCACAACCTTCCCATAGCGCGGGAAAAGGGTCGAAGCGTGCTTGAGGATGATGTGCGCGCCCGTGGACCAGCCGGCCAGCACGTCGCCGCCGTCCATGAGCTGCTTGACCACAACGGCCTCGTCGCCGTCCAGAAACGGCGCGACAAAATGTGCCCGGCCCGAAAGGCCTGGAAAAAGCGCCTCGGGGCCGGCAAAGCCGGAGCAGAAAACCGTTTGCGTCATGGGAAAAAGGAAACCCGAAGCCTGGAAAACCCGAGGCGGATGTGTTTGAGGTCGTCGTCGGTGAGGTCGGCCCGCAGGGACAGCCGCAGCCGGGCCGTGCCCTGGGGCACGGTGGGCGGCCGCACGGCGGCCACGAGCAGGCCTTCGGCCCGCAGCAGGGCCTGGGCATGGAGCGCGACACGGTTCTTGCCGCAAAAAACCGGGATGATCTGGGTGGTCGAACCCATGGTGTCAAAGCCCAGGCTGTCCAGGTGGTCGCGAATCTGCCGGGAGATGCGCATGAGCCGCGCCCCAAGACCGGGGTTGGCCTTGACGTGGCGCAGGGCGGCCAGCCCGGCGGCCAGCACGGCCGGCGGCAGGGCCGTGGAAAAAATAAACGAGCGGCCCTTGTTGCGCAAAAGCTCAATGGTCTCCACCCGGCCGGCCACGTAGCCGCCAAGGGACCCCAGGGCCTTGCTCATGGTGCCCACCTGGACGTCCACATCGTCGGACAGCCCCAGCGCCGCCACCAGCCCGCGCCCCCGGCCGAGCACGCCCATGGCGTGGGCTTCGTCCACCACGACCAGCGCCCCGTGGGCTTTGCCAAGCTCGACCAATCGCGCTAAGGGGGCCACGTCGCCGTCCATGCTGAAGACCGTGTCCGTGACGATGATCTTCTTCTCGGCCAGGGCTTCGCGGTCAAGCAGGCGGGAGAGATGCTCCATGTCCAGGTGCTTGTAGCGCACAAGGCGCGCCCCGGAGAGCAGGATGCCGTCGATGATGCTGGCGTGGTTTAAGCGATCGGAGAAAACGACCGTATGGCGGTCGGCCAGGGACGTGAACACGGCCAGGTTGGCGGCGTAGCCGCTGCCGGTGACCAGGGCCGCTTCCTGGTATTTGAAGGTGGCCAGTTCCGCTTCCAGGGTTTCGGCCAGGGCGAAGTTGCCGGTGATGAGCCGCGAGGCTCCGGACGAACAGCCGTGGCGCGTGGCGGCCTTGATGGACGCCTCGATGAGGTCCGGGTGGTGGGACAGGCCGAGGTAGTTGTTGGAGGCGAGGTTTAAAAGCTTCGCGCCGGAGTAGACAACCTCCCGGGCCGCGCCGTCGTCCACGGGCGGAATGGTCCGGTAGCTGTCCGAATTGCGGAGTTTCGCCGCTTCGGGCACGATGTATTTGCCGAAAAAGGATGTGCTCATGTCTCACGTTTCCGGGAAGGCGGCCATGCGGATCTGGCACCCATGCACCCAGATGAAGGACCACGAGAAGCATCCTCCCGTCTTTATCGACCGGGGTCAAGGGATTTACCTCTACGACCGTGAGGGAAAGTCCTATATCGACGCCATTTCTTCGTGGTGGGTCAACCTCTTTGGCCACGCCAACCCGCGCATCGCCAAGGCCGTCACCGAACAGCTCACGCGTCTGGAACACGTGATTTTCGCCGGCTGCACCCACGCCCCGGCCGAGGAACTGGCCGAGCGGCTGCTGGCCGTGGTCCCCGAAGGCCTCACGCGCGTCTTTTTCGCCGACAACGGCTCCTGCGCCGTGGAAGCGGCGCTCAAGATGAGCCACGCCTACTGGCGCAATCTCGGGCATCCCGAGAAATGCAAATTCATTTATCTTTCCAACGGCTACCACGGCGAGACGGCCGGAGCCTTGGGCGTATGCGGCGACCGCCTCTACGCCGCGCCGTTTACGCCCCTGGTCGTGCCGCAAATCGAAGTCGCCGGCCCGGAATGCCACGCCTGCCCGTTGGGGCTTGATCGGGCGAGCTGCGCCGCCGAGTGCTTTGGCGGCATGGACGGGGCCATCAAGGCGCACGCGGACGAGCTGTCCGGCGTCATCATCGAACCGCTGGTGCAGTGCGCCGGGAGCTTCCGGATGCACCCGCCGGCCTATCTGGCCAAGCTGCGCCAGGCGACGGCCGCCGCCGGCTGCCATCTCATCGCCGATGAGATCGCCGTGGGATTTGGCCGCACGGGCACCATGTTCGCCTGCCAGCAGGCGGCCATCACCCCGGACTTCATGTGCCTGTCCAAGGGCATCACCAGCGGCACGTTGCCGCTTTCGGTGGTGCTGACCGGCGACGCCGTGTTCGACGCCTTTTACCACGACTACCACGACGACAAGGCCTTCCTGCACAGCCACAGCTATACCGGCAATCCGCTGGCCTGCGCCGCCGCCTGCGAGACCCTGCGCATTTTCGAGGAAGACGACGTCATCATTGCCAACCGGCCCAAGATCGCCCATCTGCAAGCCGCCGTGCGCCAGCGTTTCGCCGGGCACAAGCACGTGTCCGACATCCGCTCCACAGGCTGGATCACGGCCGTGTCCCTGGCCGCCGATCCTGCCGCCGGCCGGCCCTTTGACGAACGCGACCGCACGGGATTTCGCATCTACCGCGAAGCCATCAAGCGCGGCGCGTGGTTGCGAAACCTCGGCGACATGATCTATTTCATGCCGCCCTACGTGATCACGCTGGAAGAAATCGACAGGCTGACCGACATCGCCCTGGATGCGGTCGAGGCGGTGCTTGGATGAAGCGCTATTTCATTACCGGTACCGGAACCGGCATCGGCAAGACGGTGTTTTCGGCCCTTTTCGCCAAGGAACTCCTGGGCCAGGGCCTGAGGGTGCGCTACGTCAAGCCCGTGGCCACGGGCTACCCCGAGGACGACGACGCGGCCTGGGTGGCCGGGCAGGCCGGGCTTGGGGCTAGCGAGGCGGTCACGCTCTACACGGCGGCCGAACCAGCCTCGCCGTGTTTCGTATTCGATCCCTTTCCTTTTGCCGAGTGCGTGGCCCGCATCGAGGCGGCGGCCGAGGGCTGCGACGCGCTGTTGGTCGAAAGCGCCGGCGGCCTGGCCGTGCCCCTGGGGCAGCGGCGCTATAATTACCATTTCGCCCTGGAACTCGGGCTGGAGACGATCCTCGTCGTCCCCAATCAGCTGGGCTGTCTGTCCGACGCCATCGTCTACGGTCATTTCGCCAAGCGGCACAAGCTGGCGCTGACGGCCATCGCCATAAACGACCATTTCGCGGCCAACCCCCGCGAGGGGGACCGCAATGCGGCGGTCATTGCCGGAGAGTATCCCAGCCAGACGATCTATCGGTACGACACGGCACTGTCGGTGCTGGCGTAACGGCGCGACGCCCGGGGAGCATGCCGCTTTCCGGGTGTCGCCTCGACCTGCCTCCCGCCGCTTCCTTCCTCCCGGCATCACTCTTCCTCTTCAGGCCCGTCCCCATCCACCAGTTCCCAGCGGATGGCGCTGACCGCGCTTTCCAGGCTCAGGCGCGAGACGGCCTGCTCCAGCACCCGGTCGCAGTCGCTTTCGCAGGAGACCTGGGCCCGGACCTCCACCTTGCGCGGGTCGTCCTGATCCTCGCTGTGCAGCGAGCGCAGCTTCACGGCCGAGCTGTTGAGGATTTGCAGCAACAGCGTGCGGATGTGCTGCTCGCTCTCGCAGGTGCAGACCACCACAATATGGTAGCGCGCGGCCTCGGCCCGGCGCGTCGGGCAGCGGTTGACCACGTTGGCCAGGGGGCGCAGCAGGATATTGGCCAGCAAGATGGCCGCCGCGCCCAGGCCGGCGAACAGGTACGCGCCCGAGCCGGACAAGACACCGACAGCCGCCGCGCACCACAAGGTGGCGGCGGTGTTGAGGCCCCGGATGGTCAGGCCTTCGCGCATGATGACGCCGGCCCCCAGAAAGCCGATGCCGGAGACCACCTGGGCGGCCATGCGAGTGGGGCTGGCGTCCTGATCGACCAGGGCGGTGAGCGTCACGAAAAGGGCCGCGCCGACCGCCACCAGGGCGTTGGTGCGAAGCCCGGCCATGCGCTGCCGCCACTGGCGTTCCAGGCCGATGGCCGCGCCCAGAACCAGGGCCGCGCCAATGCGCAGCAGGAATTCGAAATCCGTCATGTTGCACTCCTCCAAATAGAAAACGCCCGGGGAAACGGCTGTTCCCCCGGGCGTCGCAAGGACGGGAAATCTCCCGTTCACGTCATCCCTGGGCCAGCATCTCCATGGCCTCGTCCACGCTCTTGCCGTCATGCACGATGGCCGTGACGGCTTTCAGCAACTCGGCCGGGTCCGGGGCCTGGAAAATGTTGCGGCCAACCGACAGGCCCGCGCCGCCGGCGGCCAGGCTGTCGGCGATCATGGTCAAGAAGCCGCGCGTGGAGTCGGTCTTGGGGCCGCCGGCGATGACCACCGGCACGCAGCAACCGCCCACCACCTTGGCGAAGCTGTCCGGGTCGCCGGTGTAGGGCACCTTGACGATGTCCGCGCCAAGCTCGTTGCCCACCCGGGCGCAGTGGGCCACGACGTCGGCGTCGAACTCGTTGGAAATCTTCGGGCCGCGGGCGTACATCATGGCCAGCACCGGGATGCCCCAGGACACGGCCGCCTCGGTGACGCGGCCCATGTCGTCGAGCATCCTGGATTCGGCGGCGTCGCCGAGATTGACGTGGACCGACACGGCGTCGGCGCCCAGGCGCATGGCTTCTTCCACGGTGCACACCAGGGTCTTGGCGTTGGGGAAGGGCGACAGGCTGGTGCTGGCCGAAAGGTGGATGATAAGGCCCACGTCGCGGCCGCGCGCCCGGTGGCCGCAGCGCACCACGCCCTTGTGCATGAGCACGGCGTTAGCTCCGCCGGCCACGATGTTGGTGACGGCGTCGCGCATGTCGGCGATGCCCTCAATGGGCCCCACGGAGACGCCGTGGTCCAGCGGCACGATGATGGTGCGGCCGGTGTCGCGGTTGACGATGCGTTCCAGACGAATGGATTTGCCGATGGTCATGGTCGATCTCCTTGGCGGTTTTTCGCCTGGGACCCGGCCCCGGTCGGCTCATGAAAAAAGGGCCGCCGGGCAATCTGCCCGCGGCCCTTGTCGGCGGTGTTTTCGGGAGCGGCCTTTAGTCGGCCGCGCCACCCGCCAAGCCGCGAGCGCGAAGGCCGTAATAATAATACGGTCCGAAGGAAACGGTGCGCAGGGCGGTCTGACGAGCGTTCATGGCGTTATAAGTGCCTCAATCCGGCCGGCCCGTCAAGAGCCGGAGTAACCGGACGGTGGCAGCGTTTCTGGAGGGGTCGGGGCGACCAGCCCTTCGTTCAAGATCCGTTGGGCATCTTCCTGGGGGCCGGCTCCGGGCGTCATGATATTGTTGCCGTCAATGCCCGGGGCGACCTGCCAGCCTTTTTGCCAATGGCCGGACTGGCTCGGGTAGTAGCGGGCCGCGTCGCAGCGCCCCTGGCAGGCCGGGCAGGACTGGTTGCACCACTGGGACGGCGAGAAGTCGGCGGCCTGGCCGGTGTCGATGACGCAGACCTCGCGGCCGGCGGCGTCCACGCAGGTAAACAGTCCGTAGGCCTGGGCCTGTCCGGTCAGACAGCAGACAAAGGCGGCAATGGCCAGCAAACGCGTCCACAAAAGCATGGCTTCCTCCTCCTTGGCCCTTCGGCGCAGCCGGGCTGCCCAATCGGCCGTATGTCGCCGCGTCACCAATCCCCCTTTTCTCCCCTTTCGGGGGGTCCGGGGGCCTCAGGCC
>JAEZMB010000153.1 GCA_023435825.1 Pseudomonadota bacterium
GGCCTGAGGCCCCCGGACCCCCCAAATGGGAAAAGGGTAAAGGGGGCGTAATGGGCAATGAAGTGAGCAGCAGCGGCTGCCTGGAGAAGGGGGGACGGCGCGGGGTGGTTTGTTGGCCGGCTGGGCAGCGGAGGTGCTGTCGCCTGGACACGCCACGCTCCGGCGGCCGGAGAGGCGCTGGCTCGGTCCTGACCGCGCCAGGGATGAGGCGACCCGGCAGAAAGGCCGAGTCGCCATGACGGGCGGCAGCCCGACGCGGCTATCGCGACAAAAAAGCCCCGGCGCGCCTGTGGAAGGTGCGCCGGGGCTGTCGTTTTTGCGTGGCGTCTGGTCGGCGCTAGCCGAAAGTACGCTTGAAAAGGCCCTCGATGGCGGCCAGTCCGGCCTCGTTGGGGAAGCGGGTTCCGGTGCCGGTGAAATGGGTGTGGGTGATGACCGGCTCGCCGCCGGCTTTCCAGGCCCCATGCTCCCAGCTGAACCAGGCCTGCTTCTCCTGGCAGAAAACGTGTAGCGGCTTGTTGCAGATCTTGGCGAATTCCGCGCCCCAGCCCGTGCCGCCGGTGACCGTGCCGTCTTCCAGGATCGTGCCGACGACAAAGATCTCAAGCCCCGCGTCGATCTGGTGCATGATGGTGCGCAGCACCATGCGGATCTGCGGGCCGTTGCTGAATTTGCGGCCGAGCAGTTTGGAGACGTAGGTCAGGCTCACGTCTTTTTTCTCCAGCTCCTCGCTGGTCAGCACGCGGATGCCGCGGGTGCGGTCGATGCGGTGGCCTTCGAAGGTGAAATTGACTTCCGCGACGCCGTAGCGCTCGGCCTGTCTTCCAAATTCGGCTTCAGCGCCCTGGGCGCCGCCGCTAAAGAGCGTGAAATTCGTGGCGGTGGGCATTTCGACTCCTTGGCAGTTGGTTGCGGGTCCACCGGATGGGTGCGCCGATCCTCCCTTTTGCACCCTTTCGGGCCGTTTCGCAACTCTCGCCAGCCCGCTTAGGCCGTCGTCGGCGGCGTCTGCTGCCCCAAAAGCCGCAGCAGGCCGTCGAGGATGGTCAGGGGATGGGGCGGACAGCCCGGAATGTAGAGATCGACCGGCAGATGGGGCGTGGCCCCGCCGGTGGTTTCGGGGCTGCCGGCGAAAAGCCCGCCCGAAATGGCGCAGGCGCCGATGGCGATCCCGACCCGGGGATCGGGCACGGCGGCGAAGGTTCCCAGGGTCGCCTCAAGCATGTTGCGCGTCACCGGCCCGGTGACGGCCACGCCGTCGGCATGGCGCGGCGAGGCCACGAAATCGATGCCAAAGCGCCCGAGGTCAAAGACGATGGTGGTGAGCACATTGGTGTCGGCCTCGCAGGCGTTGCAGCCCCCGGCGCTCACCTGGCGCAGGCGCAGGGATTTGGCGAAGAGCTTGCGCCGGGCCGGCTCCAGGGGCGCGACATGGGGCCTGCGTCCGCCCGGGCGCAGCACCAGCCCGTCCCGGGTGGAGGAGGCGAGGCGATGGTCGCGCGAGAAACTGACCCGCCGGCCGGGACACAGCTCGGCGCAGGTGCCGCACAGGATGCAGCGGCCAAGGTCCAGGTAAAGGCCGTCCTCGTCGGCCCCCAGCGCCCCGGTGGGGCAGGCCCCGGCGCAGGAGGCGCAGCCCTCGGCGCAGGGCGACTCGGCCAGGACCGGCAAGCCCCGGAAGCGCGGCGACAGCGGCGGCATGGCGGCGGGGAAGGCTACGGTGCGCTTTCCCTGGCGCAGGCGTTCAAGCAAGATGTTGAGCATGGCGTCCGGTCCTCGTCTCGCGTCTCGTAAACAATGGTTTTAGCCTGTTGCCGGCAATACGACAGCTGCGCTTGCCGGAGAACGCGACACTAGAGATCATGCCCGCAATAGGACAGGTTGAAGCTCTTGTTGCACAGGGGAAAATCGGAAATCTGCTGGCCGCGCAGGGCCACGGCCAGGCCGAACCAGTTGTGGAAGGACGGATCGACCACCTTGTAGGCGGCAAACCGGCCGTCGTCGCCGGTAACGGCCACGTGGCAGATCTCGCCGCGCCAGCCTTCGGTCAGCCCCACGGCCACCATGCCGCCCGGCAGCCCGCCCACGGGCGTTTGCCGCACCGGCCCCTCGGGCAGGCCGATGAGGCTGTCGTGGATGAAATCCAGGGACGCTTCCATCTCCAGCCGGCGCACCAAGGCCCGGGCGTAGACGCCGCCGAAGTCGTGGAGCTGCATGGGGATGTCCTTGGGGCCGGCCCCGGGCAGGGGGAAGGCGTGGCGGGCGTCGCGGGGCAGGCCGCAGGCCCGGGCCGGCGGCCCCACCAGCCCGATTTCCCGGGCCGTTTCGGCGCTGACCCGCCCCGTGCCCTCGAACCGGGCCAGGGTGGTGGAGGACAAAAACAGCAGCTCGGCCGCGCCAAAGGCCGCCCGACGGGTCAGCTCCAGCCGTTCCAGGAGGGTGCGGATGGTCGGCTTGTCGAGGTCAAAGAGGACCCCGCCCGGCCGCACCAGCCCCCGGCCGAAGCGGTTGCCGCAGACAAGCCCGGTGAGATTGAGGAAATCGCCCCGGATGCGCCCGCAAAAAGCCATGGTGGGCTGATAGCCCACGTCGCCGGCCATGGCCCCGAGGTCGCCGGTATGGTTGGCCAGGCGTTCCAGTTCCAGGGCAATGCGGGCGATGGCCCGGCCCCGGGCCGGCACGGCGGTTTCGGTGAGCGCCTCGACAAGGGCGGCGTGGGCCAGGCTGTGGCCGATGGTGGTGTCGCCGGCCAGGGTCTCCATGAAATGCACGGTGCGCTTGTCCGGGCCGCCGAGAAGCCGGGCCTCGATGCCCCGGTGCTGGAACCCCAGGCTGATTTCCAGGTGGTAGACATCCTCGCCGGAGCATTGGAAGCGGAAATGCCCGGGTTCGATGATGCCGGCATGGACCGGCCCCACGGCCACCTCGTGGGCTTCCTCGCCGCGAATCTGAAAATGGTCGGCCACGCCCGGGGCCGGACGGGGCTCCTCGGGCCGGGCCGGGCAGCCGGTGAAGCGCACCGGCTTGAGCCAGGGATGGCCTTCGGGGACGATGCCCCATTGTTCATGCACTTCGCGCTCAAACAGATGGGCCTGGGGGCAGTCCGGGGTCAGCGACGGATAGCTTTCGGCCGGGACCTGGCGCAAAAACGCCAGCCGGCCGTCGGCGTCGCGGCCAAGCAGGCAGCACAGGCCGACGCCGCCCGGGCAGGGCAGACCGAAAAGCGCCAGCATCCGCCAGCCGGCGTCCACCCGGGCCAGGACTTCGCGCCGAAACAGCACCGGCGGCAGCACCGCCGCGCCGGCCAGGGGCACGGCCTGAATATGGGGAAATTCCATGCCTGCTACCCTCCCAGGGAAACGGCGGCGGCCGCCCGGGCCAAGACGTCAGCCAGGCCCTTGGGCACATACAGGCCCAGGGTCAAGGCGGCGGCCAAAAGGGCCAGGGGCGAGGCCACGGACAGGACTCGCTCGGGGCCGGGATGGCGCACGGCCGGCGGCAGGGGCCCCTGGACCATGCGGCACACGGAGGTGGCCATGCCCACGAAGATGACGGCCAGGGCCACGACGTAGACGGTGGCGGCCAGGCCGTGGCCGCCGGCGAACATGGCTTGCAAGATGGCCAGCTCGCTGACGAACAGGCCAAAAGGCGGCGAGCCGCAGATGGCCAGAAACCCGGCCGTCCACAGGGCGGCGGTCAGGGGCAGCGCCCGGGACACGCCCCGGGCGTCGTGGCAGGAGCGGGTGTGGTAGACGGCCAGGATGTTGCCGGAAATCAGAAACAGCGCGCCTTTGGTGAGGGAATGGTTGACGGCGTGGAGCATGGCCCCGAAGGCCGCGCCGCCGCCGATGCCCACGCCCAGGGCCAGGATGCCCATGTGCTCGACGCTGGAGTAGGCCAACATGCGCTTGTAGTCGCCAAGGCCGACGATGAAGACGGCGGCCGTGACCATGGAGAGCAGGCCAAAAAGCACCAGCAACTCGCCGCAAAACGCCCCCAGCCCGGCCGGGGACAGGATCTGCACGGCCCGCAGGATGCCCAGGAAGGCGCAGTTGAGCAGTGCGCCGGATAAAAGCGCCGAGACCAGGGACGGCGACTGGCTGTGGGCGTCGGGCAGCCAGTTGTGCATGGGAGCCAGGCCCATTTTCGAGCCGTAGCCGACCAGCAGGAAGATAAACGCCGCCCGCAGCCAGGGCTTGGCCGCGCCCGGGGCCAGGGGGAGCAGGTCGGCCAGGTCCATGGAGGCCGCCGGAGCCACGGGGTCGTAGAAGGCCACGGACACGAGGATGTTGCCCAGAAGGGCCAGGGCGATGCCCACGGAGCAGATGACCAGGTATTTCCAGGTGGCTTCCAGGGAGCGGCGATGGCGGTGGAAGTAGATCAGCGGGGCGCTGGACAGCGTGGTGGCCTCGATGCCGACCCACAGGACCGAGAGGTTGCGGGTGGCGCAGACCACGGTCATGGCCGAAAGGAACAGGCACAGGCACAGGCTGAAGACCCGTTCGGGGGCGTTGACAAAGGTCGCGCCGTCCTGGAAGTCGCGCTTTTCGTGGACCGCCCCTTCGTGGCGCAGGTAGCCCACGGCGTAGAAGGCGGCGGCGGTAAACAGCAGGCTGGCCAGGGTGAGGAACAGCTGGCCCAGGGGATCGAGTTCGAGCAGTCCGCCGTAGGCCGGGGCCGGGGGGGCTATCCAGGTCGTGCCCACCAGGGTGAGATGGAGGCAGCCGGTCGCCACCAGCAGCCAACGGCGCGGGCCGTCGGCGGGCAGGGCCAGGGCAATGAGGCCGGCCAGCAAGGGAATGAGGGGCAAGGCGGCAAGCATGGGTTAGTCCCGCAGGCTGCAAAACCGTCCGACGTCGATGGACTCGAAGGTTTTGTTGATGTGGTGGAGGGCGATGCCCATGACGAAGACGGCGACGAAGACGTCCAGGAGCACGGACAGTTCGAGCCAGACCGACCCTTGGGCGGCCAGGGGCACGCCCAGGAGAAAGATGCCGTTTTCGGCGGCCAGATAGCCGATGACTTGGGTGAGCGCCTTGCGCCGGGCCACCACCAGGGTCAGGCCCGAGAAGATGGAGGTCAGCGCCGCCGGGAAGAGCAGCGGCGGGAAAAGCCCGGGCGGAAACGGCAGGCGCGACTCCAGCCACAGGGAAAAGAGCAAACCGCCCACGCCGGCCAGCAGCGACATGTTGAAGCCGAAGTAGGGCTCGACCACGGGATTGACTTCCAGCCGCGACAGCGTGCGGGCCACGAGCCAAGGAAAGCCGATGCCCTTGATGGCCAGCACGGCCAGGGACAGGACCAGTCCGTGGCCGTGGGGACCGGCGATGGCCAGGGGCGTGGCGGCCAGGAGCACCCCTTGCAGGGCGGTGATGCGGGTGAGGGTTTTGAGGCGCGTGACGGCCAGGTAGGCCAGATTGACCACCACCAACGCGACGAGCAGGGATTGTATCGCGGCCATGGCTACCTCCACACCGTGAGCACCAGGGACAAGGCGGCCAGCGCGCCGGCGGAACCGAGCAGACGCGGCACGCGAAGTAGCCGCAGCCGGGCCATGGAGGATTCGACCAGCCCCACGGCCACGGCGACCAGCACGACGCCGGCCAGGAAGGCGGCCCAGGCGGCCAGGGGGGGCATGGCCTGGACCGGCAGCAACGACAGGGTCACGGCGGCGGCGAAAAACCACAGCTTGAGCGCCGCGCCGTAGCTGATCATGGCCATGTCCGGGCCGGAGTGGTCCAGCACCATGACTTCGTGGATCATGGTCAGTTCCAGGTGGGTGTTGGGATCGTCCACCGGAATACGGCAGTTTTCGGTTAGAAGCAGGATAAAAAGGAGCAAGGGGACAAAGAGCCGCTCCGGGGCCAGGGCGCCGGAAAGCCCCTGGCCGAGCATCCCGGACAGGGACAGGGACGGGGCGTCGGCGGCCAGGGCGAGCAGGGCCAGGAACAGCACGGGTTCGGCCAGGGCGGAAAAGGCGGCCTCGCGGCTGGCCCCCATGCCCTCGAAGCTCGACCCGGTGTCCAGGGCGGCCAGAATCAGCGCCAGCCGCGACAGCCCCAGGCAGTAGGCGGCCAGCATGAAGTCGCCGGCAAAGCTGGCCGGGGCCGGGCTGGCCGGGCCGGGCAGCAGGCACAGCGCCCCACAAATGGCGGCCAGGGACACGGCCGGTCCCACCCCCAGCATGGCGCTGGCCGTGTGGCTTTCGACCAGGCCCTTGCGCGTCAGTTTGGCCAGATCGAAATAGGTCTGCAGCAGCGGCTTGCCCACCCGGCCGGACATGCGGGCCTTGACCCGGTTGACGATGCCGGGGACCAGCGGGGCCAGGACAAGGGCGGCGAGGATGTGGAGCCAGGCGTTCATGAGAGCTTCCAGGCCAAAAGGAGCACGACGGTGGCCAGCACGTAGAGGATGTAGAGATGCACCTTGCCGTGCTGCACCACCTTGGCGGCGTCGCACAGCCGGGCCACGGCTTCGAACAGCGGCGTGAACAGCCTGTCCCGGGCGGCGTCGCGGCTGACGACGAAAAGGGTCGCGCGCTTGGGGAACAGCCCCGGGTCCATGTCCAGGCGGCGGGTCAGGCCCATGGGGCCGGCCAGGAGCTTGGCCGTGGGTTCCACGAAGGAGGCCGCGCCGTACTGCATACGGGCGGTGGGGGCGGTATAGCCGCAGCCCCAGGTCGGCTCGCGGCGGCGGCCATGGGCGGCCGCCGCCCGGGCGCGCAGCCACAGCAGCCCTGCGGCCAGGGCAATGATGCCGGCCCCGAAAAAGCCCACGGTGCGGGCGGCCATGGCGGCCTGCTCCAGGGCGGCCCGGGCCGGGGCCGGGTCCATACCCGGGAAGGCCAGCACGGCCTGGCCGACGAAGCGCAAAAGCGTCGGGGCCAGGGCGGCGGCGGCGAGAAGGCCGGAGGCCAGGAAAAGTGGCGCGAGAAGGGCGGCGGCGGGGGGCGCTTCGGCCTTGGCCGCGGCCGGGGTGCGGGGCGCGCCCAGAAAGGCCAGTCCGCCGGCCTTGGCAAAGGCGGCCAGGGCGAAGCCGCCCACGGCGGCCAGGGCGGCCAGGGAGGCGGCCGAGGCGGTGCGCGGCAACAGCCCCGGCAGATCCAGGCCGGCCAGCATGGCCAGGGCCATGGTCAGCTCGCCGATGAAGCCCGGCAGCGGCGGCAGGCCGGCGATGCCGGCCCCGGCCAGGAGAAACAGCGTTCCCACGGCCGGCATCCGCTTGGCCAGGCCGCCCAGATGGGCGATGCGGGCGCTGCCCACGGCGGCGAGCACTTCGGCGGCGCACAAAAAGAGCAGGGACTTGAAACCCGCATGGCACAGCATGTGGAACAGCGCGCCGCCAAGGCCCAGGGCGGCCATGGCCGGGTTGCCGCAGGACAGGCCGACCAGCCCCAGGCCCAGGCCCAGGCAGATAAGCCCCATGTTTTCCACGCTGGAATAGGCCAGCAGACGCTTGAGGTTGCCCTGTCCCAGGGCGGCCAGCATGCCAAGCAGGGCGCTGGCCACGCCCAGGCCGGCGATGGTCCAGCCCTGCCAGGGCGCGGGCGGGGGCAGGATTTCCAGGGTCCGCCACAGGCCGTAGAGGCCCACGTTGATCATGCCGCCGGACATGAGCGCGGCCACATGGCCGGGCGCGGCCGGGTAGATGGCCGGCAGCCAGACATGGAAGGGAACCAGGCCGATCTTGGCGGCAAAACCAAGAAAAGCCAGGAAGAACAGTAGGCTGGGCATGGTCAGGCGGCCGGCCCGGGCGGCCTCGGCCAGGGCGGCAAAGCCCGTGCCCCCGGCCTGCCCCATGGCCAGGGCGAAAAAGGCGATGACCAGGGCCGCGCCGAGGTGGGCGCACACGAGGTAGGTCCAGGCCGCCTCGCGCACCTCGACCTCGTCGTCATGCAGGCTTCCCAGGAAAAACGGGGCCAGGGACATGACTTCCCAGGCGATGAGGAAGACCACCCCGTCCCGGGCGGCCATGACCAGGGCCAGTCCGGCCAGCAGGATATTGAAGAAGAACCAGTGCGTCCCGCGCCGGTCCGGGCCGGCATGGGCGGGATCGTTTCCGGCCAGGGCCAAGGAGCCGGCCACGGCGGCCGCCGCGCCCACGGCATAGACCGGCAGGAGAAACAGGCGGCTTAACGGGTCCAGGCCCAGGGCCAGGGACCCGATGGGCAGCCCCCAGGGCAGGGTGACGTGGGCCACGGCGCTGGCCGGGGTCAGCGCCAGGCCGGCCAGACCGACCAGGGAACCGGCGACCGCGCCGGCCGGCCCCAGGCGATTGGCCGCCTCCCGGCCGGCGAAGACCAGGGAAGCCAACGCCCCCAGGAGAAAAAAGGCCAGCGACAGTCCGAACAGTTCCATGGACGACCACCCTTGTCGCGGGGCCGGCGCTGTGCATCCGGTCGGTCCCGTTGCCGATCACAAGAAAAACGGCCCCGGGGTAAGCCCCGGGGCCGCGAAATGTCAAGCCTGCGCCGGAATTGAGAGGGAAAAAGCCATTATTGCTCCAGATGCATGCGGGTCATGGAGGTTTTGAGGTCGCTGGCCAGATGGGCCAGATCGGTGACGGCCGAGGAGGCCACGGCCATGGCCCCGGCCGTGGATTCGGCGATGGTGTTGATGTGGTCGGTGGAGCGGTTGATCTCTTCGGAGGTGGCCGACTGCTGCTCGGCGGCGGTGGCGATGCCGCGCACCTGATCGGAGGTGCGCTCGACGAAGTTGAGGATCTGGCGCAGGGCGTCGCCGGCCTCATGGGCCAGGGCGTCGGCCTTTTCGATGACGTGGGTGGTTTCGTCGGTGGCGGCCATGTTGCGGCTGGCGCTGTCCTGGATGGCCCGGATGAAGTTGCTGACTTCCTTGGTGGCGGTCATGGTCTTCTCGGCCAGCTTGCGGACTTCGTCGGCGACCACGGCGAACCCGCGCCCGGCTTCGCCGGCCCGGGCCGCTTCGATGGCGGCGTTTAAGGCCAGCAGGTTGGTCTGGTCGGCGATGTCGGAGATGACCTGCATGATCTGGCCGATGCCCTGGGCCTGTTCGCCCAGGCCGCGCATTTCGGATTTGAGGCTGTCGGCCTTTTCGCTCACCGACTCCATGACCTCGATGACCTTGTCCACCAACCCCGCGCCGGTGGCGGCCATGGAATTGGCCTGCCCGGCGGTGGCGGCGGCGTCGCCGGCGTTGCGGGCCACTTCCAGGATGGTGGAGTTCATTTCCTCGATGGCCGTGGCCACCTCGGCGGTGCGGGCGCGCTGTTCTTCCATGCCCTGGGTGGACTGGGCGATTTGGGCGCTCATCTGCTCGGCCGCCTCGGCCAGGCTCTCGGCCACGGCGGTGGCGTCCTTGACGCCGCTGGCGATACGGCTGTTCTGCTCGGTGATGGTGCGTTCCTTGAGCACCACGCCGGTGAAGTCGGCCACGGACACGAAGGCCCCGATGAGCTTGCCGTCAAAATCCACCACCGGGGAGGAAAAGATGCTGATGTACTTGTGGTGGCCCTTGCGGGTGTCGAATTCGGTCTTGGAGGACTGTTTCTGGCGGGAGCGCAGGGCCTGCTCGGCCAGGGTCTCGCGGGAGTCGCCGTAGAAGAATCGGGAAAAGGATGTGCCGAGGTGCTTCTCCGGTGCGCCGTCGTTTTCGGTCAGCTTCACCATGTATTCGTTGAGCCATTTGATCTTGCCCTGTTCATCGACGATGGCCATGGGCGTGATGATGTTGCCGATCATGGCTTCGTCCCGGGACAGGCGGGCCTTGAGCGCGGCCTCGTGGGGCGTCAGCGCCTCGCGCAGGGCAGCGGTTTCGAGCAGGGGGTGGTCGGTGATGCTGCAGGTGAAGGCATTGGAGGTCATGGCCGCGAAAGTGTCCATCATCTGGGAGCAGGCCCCGTTGACCGCGCTTTGGGTCCAGAAGAGGAAAACCGTGGTGAGGGCAAAGGAAACGGCCAGCAAGGCCACGGCGGCCGGCCCGCCGCCCAGGAAACCGGCGGCCGCCAGGAGCAGGGCATTGACAATGACGCAGCACACAACCGGGAACGATTTCATACGATCCTCCGACGCCAAGGGGCTCCGTAAGTACGGGTGGAGTTGGCGTAACGCAATGGACTGCAAAGCGCAACACGCCGGACACCCGCCAGGCTGGAGATCGTGAACGATTTTGCCGTATGGCCACGGCCCCGCAGCAGTCCGGAGCCGTGGCCTGGGAAACAGTGCAACTGTGTAAGCCCGCTGTGGCGAGGCATCGTCGGCGGCCGGCCGTTGTTGGCGCAACGGCCGGTTTCACTCGCGGCGTCTAGGAATTGCTCCGGACAGGCGGGGCAATATTGAGGGGGGTCAGTTCCGGCTGGCCGGTCGTTTTTTGTAAAAGCGCGGCCACGGTTTCGCTTGGGGCCGGGCCGCAGCAGCACGAGGAGCCGCCGGCGTCGAATTCCGGATTGGCGATGTTTCCCCGATCATCCAGGACCAGCAGGAAGGCCCCGGCCGGGTCGTCCTCGTGGAGTTCCACCTCGCGCACCTCACCGGCCGGCAGCAGCTCGCCCGAGGCCAGGGCCACGGCCCGAAACGGCCCCCGGTAGAGCACCCGGCGGCGCGTCGGCGCGGCCAGCGGTTTTTTGGCCTCCACGGTGACGGAATAGAAATCGTGGCCGCCCACCACCCGGTAGGGAAAGCGGCGCAGGATGCGTACGGCGGCGAATCCGGCCTCTTCGAGGATGGCGACCAGATCGGTCTGGGTCAGCGTGCCGGAGATGCACTCGCCGCGAAGGGTCGGATCGTTGCGGATATGGGCCGGAGCCGGGGTTTCGGTGGCCACGTCGGAAAACACGATGCGCCCGCCCGGAGCCAGCACCCGCAGGATTTCGGCGTAGAGCCGGCGTTTTTTCGTGGAGAGGTTCAGCACGCAGTTGGAGACGATGCAGTGGACCGACCCGTCGGCCACGGGCAGGGCTTCGAGATAGCCCTGGACAAAGACGGCGTTGGCGTAGCCGAGCACCTCGGCCGTGGCCGCCCCGGCTTTGGCCGCCCGACCCAGCATGGCCGGCAGCATGTCCACGCCGATGGCCCGGCCCGTGGGCCCCACCTGCCGGGCGGCGATGAGGCATTCCACCCCGGCCCCGCAGCCCAGGTCCATGACGGTCTCGCCCGGAACCAGGGCGGCGTCGGCCACGGGCGAGCCGCAGCCGTAGCCGCGCACCCGGAAAAATTCCGGGATATGGTCCACCAGCTCCAGGGGATAGCGCACCGGGTTGACGATGTCGCCTTTCTCCACGGCGGCCGCTTCGGTGTAGAAGTCCTTGATGTGGCCAAGACTCGTCGTGCCGGCCATGGACAGCAGGCAGTTGGCGTGGGCCAGGGCCACCTCGCCGTGGGCATGGCAACTCTCGTGGGTCTCGCCCATTTTCAGCCGCAGTCCGGGCCGGTCCGGCCGGCCGTCGGGAACGCCTGCCGCCTCCCGGGCGATCATCCAGGCGGCCAGACGGCGGCGAAGCGGCAGATAGGGGTCCTCACCGTCGAAGCGGCCGTCATGCCGCCAGGCATGGTCCGGGTCCGGGCCGCCCAGCACGAACCGCCAGGGGTCGTCCGAACCGGCGCAGGTGACGCGGCGAAGCCCGGCCAGGACCGGGCTGTCCCGCCAGGCCCCGGCCAGGCCGCCCTGGCCGATGGGCGTGGCCACGGCCGTCTCGCCGATAAGCGCCGGGCTCGGGTAGAGCCGGCCGTCGGGTCCCACGGCCACGGATTCCCAGCCCGACGTCGCGCCGTCGTGGCGGGTGCCGGCCGGGGAAAACACCTGGCCGGCCAGGGCGGCAAGATTATCGATGGCCACGCCGGCCGCCTCGGCCCGCCGGGCGGTCTCGGTGACGGCGGCAAAAAGCGCGTCATCGTCAGGCCGGTGGTCGTCGCGGCCCCGGCCAGCGGCGAAATGCCACATGAAATGCAGCCCGGCCGCGCCGACGCTGGCGGCCAGATCGGCCAGGGCCGGCAGGTCGGCCACGTTGTCCCTCGTGGGGCAGGCCGACAAGGTGACGCCAAAGCCCATGTCCCTGGCCCGGGCCAGATCGTCGGTGAGGCGGGCAAACGCGCCGGCTCCGCGCAGGGCGTCGTGGCGCGGGGCCAGGCCGTCGCAGCTCACCTGGAAATGCACCCGCTCCCGGGGCCAGGAGGCGACAAGGGCGGCCTGGTCGGAAAAGCCCGTGCCGTTGGTGAGGATGGCCACATGACTGCCCGGCACGGCCAGGGCGGCGGCCACGATGTCGGAAAGCCCCGGATGGCAGAACGGTTCGCCGCCGGTGAGCGCGAAGACCCGGCACCCCAGGGCCGCCGCCTCGGCCACCCGGGCCAGGGCGACATCCGTCGGCAACTCGGTCCCGGCCGCCGGACCGGAACAAAACAGGCAGTGGCGGCAGGCCAGGTTGCAGCGGTCGGTGACGTGCAGCCACAGTTCGCCCAGGCGCGACAGGGTCAGGGCTTCATGGCGTCCGGCGTAGGGCGCGGCCACGGCTTCGGGCAGCCGGGCCAGGAACAGGGCGTCGTCCACGGCCCCGGCGCAGCCCGAGGCGGCCCGCTCGATGGCGGCCTGGCCGGCCGGGTTGGGCACGAACCAGTCCGGGCCTTGGGGAAAAAGATAGACGGCGGCGTCACCGACGGCAATGCTGGTCCAGTGGTTGGGTTCGAAAGGCATGGCGGTCTCCCGGGCGGCGAGGCTTTTCCCCGGACGACGGGCGACCGGGCCTGACATCCCTAACCCAGGGCCGGGGCCGGCGACAAGGCCGGCCGGCAACCGGCCGTAACCGCGATCCACCGATAGGGGATTGACCCGGCCGCCCGGCTGTGGAAACAGCCCTGCGGCGGCCATCGCCGCCAAAGGATGCCCCATGACCGACACCGAACTCTGTCCCTGCACCTCCGGCCGGCCCTTTGCCGACTGCTGCGGCCCGATCCTGGCCGGCACGGCCAAGGCGGCCACGGCCGAGGCGCTCATGCGTTCGCGCTACACCGCCTTTGTCAAAAACGACATGGCCTATCTCGGCACCAGCCTGGTCGCGGCCAAGCGGCCCGGGTTTTCCGCCTCGACCATCGGCGCCTGGAACGCCGACGTGGTCTGGAAAGGCCTGGAGATCCTCGAAACCGCCCAGGGCGGCCCGGACGATGAGCGCGGCGAAGTGCGCTTCGTGGCCTCCTACGAAAAGGACGGCCAGGCCGGCGATATCCGTGAGCACGCCCGGTTCCGCAAAAAAGGCGGCCGCTGGTACTACCTCGACGGCAAGCTGGAAGCGGCCGAACCCCAAGCCGCTCCCAAACGCGCCCCGGCCGGCCGCAACGACCCCTGCCCCTGCGGCTCCGGGGTGAAGTATAAAAAGTGCTGCGGTAAGTAGGAGTTAAGATGCCTCCGGCGGCCGGGGGCCTGAGGCCCCCGGACCCCCCAACGGGTTGCCGGAGCGCAACGAGGGAACAATGGCGGCTCGGATCACGGCTTCGCTCACGTTTTTGCAGCACATCCTGGCCGAGGTCGTGGGCCCCGGCGATCTGGCCGTGGACGCCACCGTGGGCAACGGCCACGACACGGCCTTGCTCGCCCGGCTGGTCGGCCCGTCGGGGCTGGTCCACGGCTTTGACGTGCAGGCCGAGGCCATCGCATCGGCCGGGCGGCTTCTGGCCGGGGCCGGCCTGGTCGAACGCGTGCGGCTCCATGCCCTGGGCCACGAGCGCCTGGCCGAAACCCTGCCCGAAACCGACCGGGGCCGGGCGGCGGCCGTGGTCTTCAACCTCGGCTACCTGCCCGGCGGCGACGAAACCCGCACGACCCGGCCGGAAACCACCCTGGCCGCCCTGGAAGCAAGCCGGGACATCCTGGCCCCGGGCGGCGTTATCGCCCTGGCCTGCTACGGCGGCCATGCCGGCGGGGCCGAGGAAACCGACGCCGTGGCCGCCTGGTGCCGGTCGCTGCCCTTTGCCGGCTGGCGCGTGGCCCGCTACGAACTCATCAACAAGCCCGGCGGCCCCATCGTGGCCGTCATCGCCCACAAGCTCCCCAAGGTCGCGCCCGCGAAAACCCCGGAGGGCGTTTCCCGGGCCACAGACTGACCCGCCCTTGTTCTTGCCGGTTCCTCGTTTCCCGGACGAGGGACTGGCGCAATGCACCACCAGCCGCTGTCCCGTCCGTTGATCGAGACGGCAACGCCATGGAATGCCCCGGTTTCCGTGGGACGCAGCTCGTTGCCGCCCCTGCCGGGGCAGTGAAGCAGACCCTCGCGCCCATCCCCTCTCTGTCCCGTAGCCTGCCGGTGGGACTTCGTCAGCCCGCCGCGCCTTCCCCGACAGCACCGGCCCGGCCGCCGCGCCGTCGCGCGGCCTCCTTCGGTGCGCTTGGCGACGAGAAGGGCCTGGCTTAGAGCAGATTTATTGACAAAATCAGGTCATGGGTATTTAGTTTGCCATGTATTGGAAAAGGGCATGTCCGGCGCCACGGCGTCAGGCGTGGAATACCGGATGCATGGGGCGACGGCTGTCCGGGCGTTGGATTCGTTTTTCACGCAATGGCTTCGTTTTTGGATAAGACGCCGCCAGTCGTATCAGATAAGACTTGCCGCAAGAGGCTCGGGCCGGCCGTCAAGGCCAAGGGAAATGTCAAACGCCGCCGACGCTGACGGACGCGGCCAAACGAACATGTTGGAGCAGTCCATGCGCAGCCGGTTGATCCTTGTCGCCGTCATCGTTTTTGCCCTGGCCCTGAACGTCAGCGCCGCCCTGGCCCAGACGCCGCAACAACAAACGCGCGGCGATTTCCAGTGGACCGTCGTGCCTTATGCCTGGCTGACCGGCCTTTCCGGTACCATCGGGGCCAAGGGCTACCAGACAAACGTCGATTGCTCCTTTGCCGATCTGTCGAAGTATCTCAACATCGGGGCCATGGCCCACATCGAGATGCTCTACCAGGACCGGGTCGGGCTTTTCACGGACATCAACTATTCGCTTCTGGGCGATCAGGCCTCGGGCAAGCGCATTTCCCTGGACGGCAAGACCAGTCTTTTCCTGACGGATGTTGCCGCCTTCTACCGGGTCGGCACCGTGCCCCTGGGCCAGAACCAGACGTCCTTCATGACCTTCGACGTCCTGGGCGGGGCGCGTATCTGGAGTCTGGCGCTGAAGCTCGACGGCGACCGGGCGCGCGGCGGGCGCGACATCTTCACGCAGCGCACCTGGGCCGATCCCATTGTCGGCGCGCGGGCCGAGTTTCATCTCACCGACGCCTGGCTTGTGAGCCTGCGCGGCGGCATTGGCGGCTTTTCCGTCAGCTCCGCCCTGACCTGGGACGCCACGGCGCTTTTGGGCTATACCTTCTGGGAGCATGGCACGATTCTGGCCGGCTACCGGGCTGTTGGCGTCAATTACAGCGTCGGCAGCGACAGAAGCGCGTTCAAGTTCGACGCCACCTTGAGCGGTCCCATCATCGGTCTGGCCTTCACCTTCTGATCCGGCGGGACACGGCCGGCTCTTGTCACGGAACCAGCCGCGTCGGCGCTTTTCCCGGTGTCCGGCCGGCGGCAAACCCAAGGAGTCCTCCATGCGCAAACGCTTCCCCGCCGTCATCCTGGCCGCCCTGGCCTTGATCCTGGCCGCCGGCCAGGCCCTGGCCGGCCCGGCCGTCGATCCCAAGGCCGAGGCCGTGCTCCGGGCCATGGTCGCCAACCTGCAAGGCCTGAACGCCTTTTCCGTCACCGAGGCCAGCCTGGTGGACCGGGTCTTCCCCAACGGCCAGAAAGTGGCCTTTTTCCACAAAACGACCATCAAGGCCGAGCGTCCCGACAAGCTGCGGGCCGAGGCCGCCGGCGACGACGTGTCCGGCCTGTGGCTGGTCAACGGCCCGAGCTTGACGCTCTACGACGCCCGGACCAAGGCCTACGTCGCCCTGGACGTGCCGCCGCGCCTGGAGCAGGCCCTGGCCCAAGCCCTGGCCAAGCTGCGGCTGGTCGGCCCCATGGTCGATTTCCTGGCCGACGATCCCTACAAGAGCATCATGGACGGCGTGCTTGAGGCCGTCTACGTGGGCCAAAGCGAAGTGGGCGGCAAGGCCTGCCATCATCTGGCCTTTCGCCAACTGACCCGGGATTTCGAGCTGTGGATCGACGCCGGCAAGACGCCCTGGCCCCTGCGCCTGGCCGTCACCGACAAGACCCTGCACGGCGATCCCCGCACCCTGGTCGAATACGCCGACTGGAAGGCGGTCTCGGGCTTTGGCGCCAAGACGTTTACCTGGACGCCGCCCAAGGACGCGACCCGGGTCGCCACGGCTCCCCAAAAGCCGGCCCCGGCCGCCAAGCCCTAACGGAGGCGCGCCATGGCACACGCAATAACGCGCGGCATTTGCCGGCTTCTTGGCGTCCTGGGGCTGGCCGCCGGACTCGTTGTCGCCGCTCCCGGGGCCGGGCAGGCCTTTCGGGGCTTTGGCGGCGGCGGCTTTCACGGCGGTTTCGGCGGCGGCGGGTTTGGCGGCGGCGGGTTCCACCCGCCGGAAGGCGGGTTTGGCGGGGGAGGCTTTCACCCGCCTGAGGGCGGCATGGGCTTTGGCGGCGACGGGTTCCATCCGCCCGCGCCCGAAGGCGGCATGGGATTTGGCGGCGGCATGCGCCCGCCCCCGCCGGAAGGCGGCATGGGCTACGGCGGCGGGATGCATCCGCCCGCGCCGGACGGCTTCGGCGGCATGCCGCCCATGACGCCGGCCGGGGCCATGAGCGCGCCCCATCCCATGGGGCCGCCGGCTTTCGGCGACGCGCCCCGGCCACCCATGCCCGGCCCCGCGC
>JAEZMB010000156.1 GCA_023435825.1 Pseudomonadota bacterium
CTCCCCCGGTTCCTCCGGCCCCCCGACAAGGAGCGCTTATGTTTCATATCGTCGTATGCGGCGGCATCGTGCCCGATCCGCTGCAGACGCTGGAACCGGTCAAGGGACCGGCCGGCTGGGGACTCAAAAACGAACTCATGCTGCCTTCGGTGCTGGACCCCTGGGCCTCCCACGCCCTGTACGAGGCGGCCAACCTGGCCAAGACCGTCGCCGGCAGCAAGGTCTGGCTGGTGTCGCTTGGGCCCAAGGCCAAGCTGCAGCAGCTCATGATGACCGTGGCCCAGAAGGCTCCCTTCGAGCTGGTGGTGGCCGACGGCCCGGCCAGCGGATTTACCGACTCCTTTGAGGTGGCCGAGGCCCTGCACGCCGTCATTGCCGGCATTGCCGGCCTGGACGCCTCCAAGCTGCTGGTGTTCGGCGGCTGGCAGTCGGCCTCGCGCGGCTCGGGCTCCACACTCCAGATCCTGGGCGAAAAGCTCGGCATCGCCGACCACTTCCAGGGCGTGGACAAGCTCACCGTGGGCGCTGACGGCAGCCTGGAGATCATGGAACGCATCGAAGGCGGCGCGTACCAGATTTCCACTTGCTCCGGCGCGCCGGCCGTGCTCGGCTGGGCCACGGGCGAACTGCCCGAGCCGCCCAACAATCCGCAGGTGGGCATGGCCAACATGCGCCTTGTCATGCCGGCCCTGCAGAAGGCCAAGCCGGCCGCCATCAAGGCCGACGCCATCGACTACCAGTCCGTGACCCTGCCGGCCCAGAAGCGCGAAACCCGCGTGGTCAAGGATACGCCCGTCGACGTCATCGCCCAGGAAATCGTCGACTGGTTGAAAAACTAAGGAGGCCGCCATGGAAACCATTCTCTTCATCTCGCCCGTGGCTGCTGACGGCACGCTGCCCAAGGCCTCCCTGGAAGCCCTGACCGCCGCCAAGACCCTGGCCGAGGGCCTGGGCGCGCCCCTGGCCGTGGGCCTTTTCGGGGCCGACGTCGCCCCGGCCGCCGCTGCCGTTGCCGCCTGCGGCCAGGTCTACGCCGTCACCGGCGAAGCCTTTGCCCCGGCCCGCTACGCCACCGACGCCGCCGCCATGGAAGCCCTGGCCAAGGCCGCCGGCGCGACCATCATTGTGGCCGCCGACGACTCCCGGGTCTCCCGCGCCCTGCCGGGCGTGGCCGCGCGCCTGGGCGGACGCATCGACGCCCACGTCACGGCCGTGGCCGCCAAGGACGGCAAGGCCGTGGCCACGCGCGGCTTCTACCGCCAGCGCATGACCGCCGAACTGACCCGCACGGCCCGCCCGTGGTGCCTCACCGTCTCGGCCGGCTGCTACGCCGCCTATGACGGCGCGCCCGGCCAGGCTGCCGTCACCGCCGTGGACGTGGCCGTAACCCCGGCCATGACCCGCACCACGGTCAAAGCCATCGTCGCCCCCTCGGCCGACGAGCAGACCATCCGCCCCGACGCCGCCACGCTGTTCGTGGCCGGCGCGGGCTGGACCAAGAAGCAAGCCGACGGCGCGCCCCATGTGGCCGAGGCCGGCCAGTTGATCCTTGGGTTCCTGGGCGCGTCCAAGGCGTCCCTTGGCAGCAGCAAGTCGCTGGTGGACATGGGCGGCGACGGCGAGGCCGTGCTGCCGTTCCTCACCCACCTGCATCAGGTCGGCCAGACCGGCTCCACCCCGCGCCACCAGAAGGGCTTGGCCACCTGCTGCCACGGCGAGGAGCCGCATGTTGTCGGCTGGCGCTTCATCACCGAACGCCGGGCCGTCAACCTCGACGCCGCCTGCGGCTGGGCCCAGGGCAAGGCCGACGTGCTCTATGTGGCCGACGCCTTCGCCGTCATGAAGAAAGTCAACGAACTGCTCGGATAAGCGGCAGCAGTCGCTATGAAAAAGCCGGAAGCGGGAGACCGCTTCCGGCTTTTTTTATGAGTGAGGAGCAGGTTGCTCCAAGGTCTTGTGGTGGTTCCCCTATGCGAACGAAAAATACATCTAACCACGCGGAGACTTGATCTCTAATCCATCGTAACTATAGAGATAGAGGCCGTACCTAGCGTCCGGGAGAATGGTTCGTATCCTGTGACACAATATGGACTTTGTCACCCGAAGCGAAAATATGCCCAATGGTTTCTATCTCCTTTTTTAGTTCTTCTAAAAAAGAGCCACGAATGCGCACCCTTCCAGAAATAGAATACAGATCATCATTCGGTATTGTCATCACAGAATTTCCAGACCTCAAGAGGGCTTGATGAATTTCATCAGCAACATCTTTAACACTTTTGGCCATAATTACAGCTCCTTACATGCTTACTCTACGGATTACTCAATTTTATATACAATGTAAATAATAGCAAGCTATTTTACTTTATTGCTTATAAATGCAGCTACCTTTCCATTTTTGCTTGACCAATGTCATACGAAGAATACATGTATGACAAAGAAGGAGGTGTCCATGCTCACCGTCCGACTTCCGGCAGACCTTGAAGCCCGGCTCAATACCCTGGCCGAGGCGACCAAGCGTCCCAAAAGCTTTTATGTCCGCGAAGCGCTGGAGCGAAGCCTTGAGGATATGGAAGACGTGTATCTGGCGGAAGCCGCCCTGGAGCGGTTTAGGGCCAGCGGCGAGCCGGCCGTGCCATTAGCGGAGTTGGAGCGTCACCTTGGCCTGGACGATTGATTTCACGCCCGAGGCGGCCAAGGCGTTGTCGCGTCTGGGGGGCCAAGCCCAAACGCGCATCGTCCGGTTCTTGCGCGAACGGGTCGCGCCGGCCGACAATCCCCGCGTCCTGGGCGAACCCCTCAAAGGCTCCCGATTTTCAGGCCTGTGGCGCTACCGCGCCGGGGACTACCGGATTTTGTGCGAAATCGAGGACGAGCGTATCCGTATTCTCGTCGTTCTTCTCGGCCACCGCCGCGAGATTTATAAATAATCGCGGAAATCAACTTCCCGTCGACCACCTCACCCCATCCGCCCCTTTCCCTAGGGGGGCCAGTCAGCGCCGAAAACCCCTTCACCCACTTTCTCCATGCGGGGGGTCTGGGGGCCTCAGGCC
>JAEZMB010000157.1 GCA_023435825.1 Pseudomonadota bacterium
CGCCTGGGCGTTAGCGGGCGCGCGACGGGGAGAGCAGGGCGGTCAGGACGTTTTCACGCCCAGACGCTTGGATGCCGCGTCCAAGAGTTGGCGGGCGTCGGGCGCGACCTGCTCCAGATAGGCCAGATAGCCGGCCTTGGCCTTGGCCGTCAGTTCGGCCGGGGCCGATTTGGGCGAGCCGCAGGCAAAAGGCGGCTCGGGGTCGTACTCCAGGGTGAGCTGGATGGTCTTGGCCACGTCGTCGCCGCACAGCCTGGCCAGAAGCGCCAGCCCGAAGTCGATGCCCGAGGTCACCCCGGCCCCGGTCAGGCGGTTGCGGTCGGCCACCACCCGCTCCCGGGTCGGGATGGCCCCGAACGCGGCCAGCTCGTCCACCAGGGTCCAGTGCGAGGTGGCTTTGTAGCCGTTTAAGAGGCCGGCCGCGCCCAGGATGAACGAGCCGGTGCACACGCTGGTCACCCACTGCGCCTTGGCCCCGACCCGGGCCACCCAGTCGAGGATGTCGGGCTGGCTCAACTGGGCGAACACGTTGCTCGTGCCCGGCACGCACAGGATGTCGGCGTGTTGCACGTCATCGAAAGTGGCCGTGGGCACGATATGCAGCTCGGCCGGAGACCGGCTCTCGGCCCGCACCGGATTCCTGTCGCGCCAGACATAGTCCATGGTGAATTGCCCCGAAGCGCCGAGCACCGTGGCCGGGCCGATCATGTCCTGGACCGTTATCCCGTCAAAGAGCAGGAAGGCGATATGGGGCTTGCCGGCCTCGCGTTTGGCCGGACCGGAAGCCCCGGCCGGGGCGGCGGCCAGGGCCGGGGCCACGCCCGCGCTGGCGGCGGCGGCCAGCCCCAGGCAGGCCAGGGAGAAATGGCGGCGATTCATGAAACCTCCTTGGATGAACGCTTTCCTCCTCCTCTACGCCGCCGCCGTTTTCCCGAAAGGGGCTTGCCGGCCAATCGCCGCCGGAATATGGCCAAACGCCGGCTGCCAGCAATCCGGCGGAAACCACCATGCCCACATCCCCCACGCCCCATCGTCTGGCCATCCTGGCCCTGCCCGGATTCGTGCCCTTTGACCTGGCCATCCCCCAGGCGCTTTTTGCCCAAGCCCGCCTCCCGGACGGGAGCACGCCTTACGCGGTGTTCCTGTGCGGCCCGGGCGATCCGGTCCGTAGCGGCGAACACGCCCTTTGCGGCGTCGCGCCCCTGGAACGGCTGGCCGAGGCCGACACCGTGGTCATCCCCGGCATCATGGAGCCAGAGGCCTTTGACGACGCGGCCGTGGCCCAGGCCTTGGGCCGGGCGGCGGCCGGGGGAGCGCGCCTGGCCTCCATTTGCACCGGGGCCTTCGTTCTGGCCGCCGCCGGGCTCCTCGACGGCCTGCCGGCCACCACCCATTGGGCCAAGACGGCCGATCTGGCCCGGCTGTACCCGGCGGTTGCCGTGGCCTCCGATGTCCTGTTCGTGGATAACGGAGCCGTGTTGACCTCGGCCGGCCTGGCTTCCGGCATCGACTTGTGTCTGCATCTGGTGCGCAAGGACTGGGGCGCGGCCGTGGCCGAACGGTGCGCCGAGTTTTTCGTGCTGCCCCTGGAGCGCGACGGCGGCTGTTCCCAGCGCCTGCGCCGGGTGGCCCCGGGCGCGGACGACAGTCTGGCCGCCTTGCAGGTCTGGCTGCTGGAAAACCTCCATGTCGCGCTGACCCTGGAAACCATGGCCGCCCAGGCCTGCCTGAGTCCGCGCACGCTGCATCGCCGCTTCCGGGAGCAGCTCGGGGCGGCCCCCATGGACTGGCTGGCCCGGGCCAGGGTGCGCCGGGCCCAGGCGTTGCTGGAGACCACGAACCTGGGTGTGGAGGCGGTGGCGGCCGCCGTGGGCTTCGGCTCGGCCGCCGCGTTTCGGGAGCGCTTTCGCCGGCTGGTGGGCGTATCGCCCACGGCCTGGCGCGAGACCTATGGGACCGGCCCGGGGCTGGTCCGGTGATGCGGCGCTGGCAGCGCCGCCGCACGGCCGGTCCATGGGTGGCGACGAACAGGATTTTCCCGGATGCGGACTTGATATGGCTTTGATGGGCCGATAGGGTGATGCCTGGGCTGGTTGCAGGCCGGTGAATTGCCGGTTGCGTTCTGGCGAAATGATTTGAGACGATGTCGTTGCAACAAGAAAACAAGTGTCGTTGCAAAGAGTGCGTCCAAAACAATCGTCCGTGTTTTAACAATACGCCAGGGTATCTTCGCCAGGGTTTGTGTCCTCCAGAGAGGCTTGCCGATGCGTTCCAGTCTTCATGTCGTGTTCGCCGGTATCGCGCTGAGCTGCGCGCTGGCCGTGGGCTGCTGCGGCGTGCTCTATCTGCTGCGCACCGGCCAGATCGAGGAGGCCGGCAAGGACCTGGACCGGCTGTCCTTTGTCCTGGCCAATCAGACCGCCCTGGCCTTTCAGGAGATCAACACCAAGCTTTCCGACGCGAAAATGCAGCTGGAAAGCGATTGGACGACCTGGCCGGCCGATGAGGAAAAGATCCACGACCTCCTCAAAGCCAATTTTCGCGGCCTGCTCCAGGGGCAGGCCCTTATTGCCTTCGACGCCGACGGCAGGATGCGCGGCCACTCCCGGGAATGGCCCACGCCCCGGGTCATGGTGGCCGACCGCGAGTACTTCACGGTCCACAAGGGCGGGGACGGCGACTTCCTGTTCATCTCCGAACCGCTGCGCAACCGGGTCAACAACGCCTGGATGATCAGCCTGTCGCGCCGCATCGACACCCCCTCGGGCGTCTTTGCCGGCGTGCTCATGGCGGCCATTGACGTGCGCTATTTTCTCGACATCTACACCGCCCTCAATTTGCCCCATGACGCCAGCATCGTCCTGCGCCGGGGCGACGGCCTGACCCTGGCCGCCTATCCCCCTCCCGAACGCCTGGGCGGCCAGGCCGCGCCGTGTCCGATCCCGGGCGAGAGCATCAGCCGGTCCCGGGACGTGCCGGGCTTTTCCATGTCGGTGTGCCTGTCCCTGCCCCTGGACAGCCTGCTGGCGCGTTGGTGGCGGGTGGCCTGGCTGTTGGGCCTGGGCACGGCGGCGGCCATGGCCGCCATCCTGGCGCTCTCAGCTGCGCTCGCCGCCAAGTTGCGCCGCGAGTGGGAGGCGGCCCGGCGGCAGCAGGCTGAACTGGAAGAGCTTGTGGCCGCCCGGACGGCGGACCAGCAAGAATTGTTGGCCTTCAATCAGGCGGTCCTGGAGGCTTCCCCTCTGGGTATTGGCGTTTACCGGCTCGACGGCCAATGCGTTTCGGTCAACGCCAGCTTCTGCCGCATCGTCGGCGGCGACAAAAGCGCGTTGCTGGAACAGAATTTTCACACCTTGCCGTCCTGGCGCGGCAAAAGCATCCTGGACCATGTCCTGGAAACCCTGGAAACCGGCCGGACGTTTCATGATGAAGCGCAGGTGGTGTCCACCTTCGGCAAAACCTTCTGGCTGGAGTGGCGGTTGACTCGGTTTTCGCGCAGAGGCCAGGCGCATTTGCTGCTCCTCATCGACGACGCCACCGTTCGCAAGCAGGCCGAGGACGAACTGCGCCAGGCCAAACAACAGGCCGAGGCGGCCAGCCGGGCCAAGTCCGCCTTCCTGGCCAACATGAGCCATGAACTGCGCACGCCCCTTGGCGGCGTGGCCGGGATGCTGGAACTGCTGCTGACCACCTCCCTGGACGGCGAACAGCACGAGTACGTGTCGGCGGCCCTCAAATCCACCCGGCGACTCAATGACCTGCTCTCCGACATCCTCGACCTGTCGCGCATCGAGGCCGGCAAGCTGGTCTTGCGCCTGGCGCCTTTCGACACGGCCAATCTGCGCGACGCCATCCTGGAGGTCTTCTCCCTGGTCGCCCGGGAGAAAGGGCTGGTCCTGGAATTCACGCTGCACCCCGGCCTGCCGGCCCGCATCGAGAGCGACGAGGCCAGGCTGCTGCAGATTCTTTTCAATCTCGTGGGCAATGCCGTCAAATTCACGGGCCTGGGCTTTGTCCGGGTGGAGCTGTGGAGTTTGCCCGCCCGGCCGGACGGCCGCACGCCCCTGGTTTTTTCCGTGGCCGATACCGGAGTGGGCATCCCGGACGCCCGGCTGCGGGAGATCTTCGAGCCTTTTGCCCAGGGCGACCATCCCCGGCAGCAATCCCGCTTCGGGGTCGGGCTGGGGCTGTCCATCGTCAGCCGCTTGATCGCCCTGCTTGGGGGCGAACTGGCCGTGGACAACGCCCCGGGCGGCACCACGGTCTACGGCTGCCTGCCGGTGTCCATCCCGGTCGGCACGGCTGTTCTGGCCGGGCCGTCCGGGGGCCAGGCCGCGCCGGCGGGGCGAAACGGGCAAACGGACACCCCGGCGGCCGACTTGCCGGCGAGCCGGGCAGCGGTGCTGCTGGTGGAGGATGACGCCATCAACCGTCTGGCCGCCCGGCAGTATCTGGAGAAGCAGGGTTTTGTCGTCCAGACGGCCACGACGGGCCTGGAGGCCCTGGACATCCTGGCCCGCGAGTCCGTGGACGTGGTGCTCATGGACGTCCATCTGCCCGAACTCGACGGGGTGGCGGCCACGCGCCGCATCCGGACCGCGCCGGAGTTCGCCCGGCTCTCCGGGGTGCCTATCGTGGCCATGACCGCCTACGCCATGGCCGGCGACAAGGAGAAGTTCCTGGCGGCGGGCATGGACGGCTACATCGAAAAGCCGTTGGATCTGGCCCGGCTGGCCCGTCTGGTGGCCGAGCTGGCCGCTTCGGGACGCCCGGCCTAGCCGGGGATCGCCGTCGGCTCCGGGGCGTTTTCGCGCCGGCCTGGAGGAGCAGGCCGCCTTGGGGCGGCTGCGGGGCGAAAGGAACCTTGTTTTCTCGTAATTTTTACTGTTTTACCGTAAACCAGGAGGTCGTTCCGGTCACGAATAATCGGAATGGCCGGCAAGCCTGGCGTCAATGCCCTTGATTGATAGGGAATTTTGAAAATCTCGACGGCCATTGAAGTCTGGCACGCGATTTGGAATAGAGGGAGGCGAAGAGCAAAGTGATACCTCCCTATCATTTTGACCTCTCCTTCATCTCCTGCGCGGGGGCTCATCCGAGCCCCCCTTTTTTTGGGCTGGCCGCTGCCGCGCCCCTGGAGAAACCCCGCCGCATAGGCTACCTACACCCCCATGTGGCTGAGAAAAATCTTCACCCCGCTGGCCCTGCCCATCCATTTTTTCGCCGGGGCCATTTTTCTCGGGGCCGGGCTGTTGTGCCAGCCCATGAGCTGCGCCGGAGCGCCGGTCTCCTTTCTCGACGCGCTTTTTACCGCCACCTCCGCTGCCTGCGTCACGGGCCTGGCCGTGGTCGACACCGGCTCGGCCTACAGCCGCTTCGGGCATACCGTCATCCTGGCGCTGATTCAGCTCGGGGGCCTGGGCATCATGACCTTCTCCACGCTCATCTTCTATCTCTGGCGACGCCGGGTGTCCCTGGCCGACCACATCGCCGTGGGCCAGAGCCTGCTCCACGACGCCTCCTTCCACCTGGGCCGCTTCCTGGTGCGCATGGTCGCGGTGACCATTGTCATCGAAGCCGCGGGGGCGCTTCTGCTTTACGCCTTCGATCCCCGGGGTTTCGCCCCTTTTTCGGCCGTGTTCCATGCCGTATCGGCCTTTTGCAACGCCGGCTTCGGACTCATGCCGGACAATCTCGTGGGCTACGCCGGCCATCCCGGGGTCAACCTCGTCATCATGTGGCTCATCGTCAGCGGCGGCCTGGGGTTCGCCGTGCTCATCGAGGGCTACCGGGTGGCCCGCGACCGGCTGTTGACCTGGCGGCCGCGCCGTGTGGGGCGTCCCCTGGTCCTGACCTGGTACGCCCGGACGGTGTTCGCCGTGTCGGCCTTCTTGATCCTGGCCGGCGCGGCCATGATCTATTGCGGCGAGTTCCTGGGCGGCCGCTACGGCGAGCTGTCGCACCTCGACAAGGCCATGGCCGCCTTGTTCCAGTCCGTCACCTGCCGCACGGCCGGGTTCAACACCATCGACATCGGCCGCATGGCCGACGCCTCCCTGGTCATCATGATTTTGCTCATGTTCATCGGCGGTTCGCCGGGCTCCTGCGCCGGCGGCATCAAGACCACCACCTTCCGGGTGCTGGCGGCTTTCGGCCGGGCCAAGATGTTTGGCCGCAAGCAGGTGGTGGTGGGGCGCTACGCCGTGGATGACGACACCGTGGACCGGGCCGTGACGCTGACCATCTTCGCCCTCGGGCTGGTCCTGGCCTCGGTGCTGCTCATGTGCTTCACCGAAGGGGCGGTGGCCCCCCATGTGGAAGCCGGCGGCCGGTTTCTGGAAATCCTGTTCGAGGTGGTGTCGGCCTTCGGCACGGTGGGCCTGTCCACGGGCATCACTCCCAGCCTGACGCCGGCCGGCAAGCTGGTCATCATCCTGCTCATGTTCGTGGGCCGGCTGGGGCCGATTCTCTTCCTGTCGGTGCTCCAGGGCTTCGAGGAGCCCCGGCGCTACCGGTGGCCCGAACAGGGCATGATGATCGGATAACGGTTTTTGACCGGCCGGGCCCGGCGGGCCGGCCGGGTGGAGGGAGCGCATGGCCGACGAACGGATCTGCATCATCGGACTGGGCAAGTTCGGGTTTCATCTGGGCCGTTGCCTGGTGGAACTCGGCTGCGAGGTGCTTGGCGTCGACGGCGACGAGGACAAGGTCAAAAACGCCCAGAACGTCTTTACCCAGGTCTACCAGCTCGACGCCCAGGATAAAAAAGCCCTGGAGCAGATCCATGTGGACGAGATGTCCCATGTGGTGGTGTCGGTTGGCCATTCCATGGAGGCGAGCATCCTTATATCGCTCTACCTCAAGGAACTCGGCGTGCCCCAGGTGTGGGTCAAGGCCATCTCCGGCGACCACGAGAAGCTCTTGCACAAGATCGGCGTGGACAACGTGTTTATCCCGGAGCGTTTCGCCGCCAAGAACATGGCCCATCAGCTCGCCAGCCCCGGGCTTATCGAGTATCTGCCCATGGACAAGGACGTGGCGCTCAAGGAAATCGGCATCGACGACTGGGCCGGCCGGACCCTGCGCCAGCTCGATCTCACCAACAAGCACCAGGTCCAGGTCATCGCCCGCAAGCGGGCCGGCGAGGACCATTATTCGTTTATCCCCCGAGCCGACGAGGAACTGCGCCAGGGCGACAAGCTCGTCATCGTCGGCCGCGAGGACCGGCTGGCCCGGCTGCGTCCCTGACGGCGGGCCGGCGGGTCGGCTTGCCAAAGGTCGCGGCATTGTTTAAAGGCCGCCTCCCCCCGCAATAAACGCCGCCCCCCGGCGGCACGGCATATCGCGGCGCGACGCCGGTCTGTGCGAGACCGGCGGCACACCGCGCCGGCATCCTGGAGGTCCCATGCGTTTTGTCGACGAAGCCTGGATTGTGGTCCGCTCGGGCAAGGGCGGTCGCGGCGCGGTGTCGTTTCGCCGCGAGAAGTTCATTCCCCGGGGCGGCCCGGACGGCGGCGACGGCGGCGAGGGCGGCGACGTGGTGTTTCGGGCCAACCCGGACCTGCTGACCCTGTACGACCTGCGCCTGAAGCGCATCTACGAGGCCAAAAACGGCCAGGGCGGCATGGGCCGGCAGAAATGCGGCAAGGCCGCCGACGACCTCTACATCGACGTGCCCGTGGGCACCCAGCTTTTCGAACTGCCGCCCCTGCCCGCGCCGGAATCCTTTGACGACGAGCCCGAGGAGCCGGTCCAGACCTGGGTTCCCGAGCAGGCCATGGACATCGCCGTGGAGGATGCCGAGGACGAGGGCCAAGCCATCGAGTCGGAAGCTCCGGACGACGAGCCCAAGTTCCTGGTGGACATGACCGAGCCCGGCCAGACCTTTGTCGCCTGCCACGGCGGGCGCGGCGGCAAGGGCAACCTGCATTTCGCCTCCTCCACCATGCGCACGCCCCGGTTCGCCCAGCCCGGCGAACCCGGCGAGGAGCGGCGCATCAAGCTCGTGCTCAAGGTCCTGGCCGACGTCGGCATCATCGGCCTGCCCAACGCCGGCAAGTCCACCTTCATCGCCGCCGTGTCCCGGGCGCGGCCCAAGATCGCGCCCTATCCCTTCACCACCCTGACCCCCAACCTCGGGGTCATCGAGCACGACGACGCCTGCCGCCGGCTGGTCTTGGCCGACATTCCGGGGCTTATCGAAGGCGCGCATCTGGGGCAGGGCCTGGGCCACCGGTTTTTGCGCCATGTGGAGCGCACCCGGGTGCTGCTGCATGTGGTTTCCGCCGAGGACGCCTCGGCCGAGGGCGTGTTCGAGGCTTTTGGCGTGGTGGACGAGGAGTTGCGCAAGTTCGATCCGGCCCTGGCCGAGCGGCCGCAGATCCGGGTGGTCAACAAGATCGACCTGCTTACTCCCGAGGAACTGGCCGAGCGCAAGGCCGCGGCCAAGGCGTCGGGCGAGAAGCTCTTTTTCATGTCGGCCCTGACCGGGGAAGGCGTGGAAGCGGTGGTCGAGGCGCTTTGGGAGGCCGCGGCCCCGGAAACGCCGGAAGCCGAGGAAGACGCCTGGCCCGACGCCTCGGGCGGCCCGGAAGAGGTATGAAAATGCGATGTCCCCGAAAGACGCTGCGGCGCTTTTCGGGGACATCGCGGCTTTTGACGCTTCGGGAGCGTGTCCGATGTGCGGCGAACAGGCTCGGCCAGGCCGGCCCGGTTACAACATCCGACGCAAGAACGACAGCAAGAATAAAATTAAAAATATAAAAAATAGTACTTTGGCGATGCCGGTCGCGGTGCGGGCGATGCCGGTAAAGCCCAGGATGCCGGCCAACAGGGCGATGACCAGGAAGGCGATGGTCCAGGAAAGCATGGGCTGACCTCCGGTCGGGGTGGAAAAACGGTTTTCTCCATCCTCATACCCGTTCCGGCCGGTTGTGGGCAAGCCCTGACATTTTTATCGGCAAGATTGTCGGCCGCTGGAGCGCCGGTGGTTCCCGTCAAGGGCAATGGCGGCGTCTTGACCTTCCCAACCGCCAAAAAGCCAAACCGTTCCCCCCTTTAAACCTTTCTTCAGATGGGGGGTCTGGGGGCCTCAGGCC
>JAEZMB010000158.1 GCA_023435825.1 Pseudomonadota bacterium
GGCCTGAGGCCCCCAGACCCCCCACCTGGAGAAAGGTTTATAGGGGGGCGGCGAGGATTGGCTCCTTGTCGCCGGAAAGCCAAAAAGATCGGTGATGGCGCTTGACGGGAAACACCATTGCTCCGGCGGCAGGGGGGATGATTCCCCCGGCCCCCTGCGACGAAAAAGGTGTTCAAGGCCTTGAACATTGTCGGGGAAGCTGGCCGGAGGCGGGCGGGGACAGTTGTTTGGGTTCCCGGCGCGCTTGCGCAAGCAAACGCCGAGAAGCGACGCTGAGGCGTCGCCAGCAGGGAGAGAATTATGGAACGACGGCCCATCGGCTATGTGGCGGCTGTGGAAGGGGCGCAGGCCACGGTGGTGCTTTCCCCCGAAGCTTACGGCGACGTGGCCGTGGGGGCCATGGTCGTCATCCCCTCGCCGCGCTCCATGGTCTTCGGGCTGGTGCAAACCCTTGTCACTCCAGCCCCGGGGGAGACGGCCTCGCCCCACGACCGCCATCTGGTCCAATTGGCGCTGCTCGGCGAAAGCCCCGGACCGGAGACCGAGGCATTCAGCTTCCAGCGCGGCGTGTCCCACAGCCCGCGCCTGGGCGCGACGGCGCGCCTGGCCGAGAGCGCCGATCTGGCCCGCATCTACGCCAAGCCGACCAAATCGAGCGTGGCCGTGGGCGCGCTGCACCAGGACCCGGACGTGCCGGCTTACGTGGTGGTGGACGATTTTCTCGGCAAGCATTTCGCCGTTCTTGGCACCACCGGCTCGGGCAAGTCCTGCACCGTGGCCGTGCTGCTGCGCTCGGTGCTGACCGCCCACCGCGACGGCCACATCGTGCTCCTGGACCCCCACGACGAATACGCCGCCGCCTTTGGCGACATGGCCGAGCTGGTCACCCCGGACAACCTGTCGCTGCCGTACTGGCTGCTGGACTTCGAGGAACTGACCCAGGTCTTTTGCAGCTCCGGCCAGCCTTACCGCGAGGTCGAGGCCAACATCCTCAAGGACTGCGTGATGACGGCCAAGGCCGAATACCTGCGCGGCGGCTCGGGTAGCAGCGCGGGAGGAAGCGTGGACGAAGCCGGGCTGACCATCGACACGCCCGTTCCCTACCGCCTGGCCCGGGTGGCCGAACTGCTCAAGGTCGGCATGGGCAAGCTCGACAAACCCGAAAGCTCCATTCCCTATCTGCGCCTGAACACCCGCATCGACGCCCTGCGCCGCGACCGGCGGTTTGCCTTCATGTTCGGCCAGCTGACCATCGAGGACATCATGGGCGATCTGCTGGCGCGTTACCTGCGCCTGCCGGGCGGCGGCCGGCCCATGACCATCTTCAACCTGGCCGGCGTGCCGGCCGAGATCGTGGATGTGGTCGTCTCGGTGCTGTGCCGGCTCATCTTCGACTTCGCCCTGTGGACCCGGCGCGGCCAGGGCGTGCCGGTGCTGCTCGTGTGCGAGGAGGCCCACCGCTACGTGCCCCGCGACGGCGCGGCCGCCTTTGCCCCCACCCGCCGGGCCCTGTCGCGCATCGCCAAGGAGGGCCGCAAGTACGGGGTGTCCCTGGGGCTGGTCACCCAGCGGCCGTCGGAGATTTCCGAAACCGTGCTGTCCCAGGTCAACACGCTGTTCGCCCTGCGCATGAGCAACGAGCAGGATCAGCTCTTCGTGCGCCGGGCCATGCCGGAAAACGCCGCCGGCCTGCTGGCGGCCCTGCCGGCCCTGCGCACCCAGGAGGCCGTGGCCGTGGGCGAGGGCGTGCCCGTGCCCATGCGCATCCGGCTGCGCGATCTGGCCGCCGAGGAACGGCCGCAAAGCGACACGGCCCGTTTTTCCGAGGTCTGGAGCGCGCCGTGTAACGACAAGGGCTTTATCGCCGACACCCTGGACCGGTGGCGGCGGCAGGTTCGCTGATCGCCTTCCTTGTAAAACCCCGGCTTCCGGGGTAGGGAGCAGACGATGCGTCCAGCGAGACCGTTTTTTCTTGGGGCCGCCCTGGCCCTGGCGTGCGGCGTCCTTTGGACCGGCGCGGCTTTGGCCGCGACCGCGCCTCGGATCGTGACCGCGCCCATGGCCGCGACCACCGAAATCCATGGCATGGGCCTGCCCGATCCCGTGGCCGCCGGCCGGCGCGACGCCGCCTTGCGTCAGGCCGGACACAAATTTTCCGACAAAAAAGCCGTTGGCTGCAAATACCCGGAAGTCATCGCCGACGCCAAGCTGCTGGGCTGGGTCAACAGCTACAGCAAAAAGCACGGCCTGGACCCCCGGCTGGTCTATGCGCTCATCGAGCAGGAGTCGCGGTTCAACGCGTGCGCCGTTTCGCCCAAGGGGGCGCAGGGGCTCATGCAGATCATGCCCGACACCCAGAAGCTGCTGGGGCTTACCGAGCCATTTAATCCCGAGCGCAACATCGCCGCCGGAACGCAATATCTTCGTGCCATGCTCGACAAGTTCCAGACCGAAGTCATGGCCCTGGCCGCCTACAACGCCGGCCCAGGCGCGGTGGCCAAGCACGGCGGCGTGCCGCCTTACGACGAAACCAAGGACTATGTCCTCAAGGTCGTGGACCGCTATTTCATGCTGCGCCTGCGTTACCCCGACGAGGGGATCGGTGTGATCCACCAGAAACTGGTCGCCGGCGACGCCGGGCCGGCCAAGACGGAGAAGCCATGAGCGACGCCCCCTGGCCCGCCGAGGGCAGCCCGGCCCCGGACTTTTCCCTGCCCGACGCCGACGGCCGCCTTCACACCCTGGCCGACTTTTCCGGCCGGTGGCTGGTGCTCTATTTCTACCCCAAGGACTCCACCAGCGGCTGCACCACCGAGGCCGTGGAATTTTCCGGGCTTTTGCCCCGGTTCCTGGCCCTTGGCGCGGACGTGGTCGGGGTGAGCCGCGACAAGCCGGCCAGCCACCGCAAGTTCATCGACAAGCATGAGCTGACCGTGACCTTGCTTTCCGACCCCGAGACGACGACGCTGGCCGCCTACGGGGCCTGGCGCGAGAAGAAAGTCTGCGGCAAGGCCTGCATCGGCACGGTGCGCTCCACCTTCCTTATCGACCCCAAGGGGGTGATCCGCAAATCCTGGGGCCAGGTGGCCAAGGCCGCCGGCCATGCCGAGGTGGTGCTGGCCGCCCTGTCCGAACTGGCCGGGAGCTAGGCCCTTTTCATGACGCTGCTCGTCGATCGCCTGCGCTCGGGGGGGCTTATCGCCACCTACCAGTGCCAAAGCGCCTGCCCGCACTGCCTCTATCGCGGCGGGCCGGGCCGGTCGCCGGATTACGTGAGCCAGGAGATGGCCGCGGCCTGCTTCGCCAAGGCGTTGTCCCTGGGCTGCGCCTCCATGCACGTGGGCGGCGGCGAACCCCTGGCCGATCCCCTGGGCTTGGCCGGGGTGTTGGCGGCGGCGGCCGAGACCGGGATGCACCTGGAATATGTCGAGACCAGCGCCTCGTGGTACGACGACGCCGACGAAGCCGTGGAACTGCTCGCCGAGCTACGTTCCATGGGCCTGTCTTCGCTGCTGGTATCCCTGAGCCCCATGCACAACGGCTTTGTGCCGCTGCGTAAGACTCTGGGCGTCATCGAGGCGGCCCGGGCGGCCGGGGTGGCGGTGTTTCCCTGGCAGGAGCATTTTCTGGCCGACGTGCAAGCCTTCGACCCCGAGGCGACGCATCCGTTCGCCGCCTACCTCGACCGCTTCGGGCCGGACTATCCGGCCGAGATCCTGCGCCGCACCTGGATACACCTGGGCGGCCGGGCGTTTGATCTCTTCGCGCCGGTCCTTGGGCGCAAACCCGTGGAGGCCATCCTGGCCGAGGCTTCGGCCGACTGCCGCCGGGAGCTGTCCGACGCCAGCCATTTCCACATGGATCTTTACGGCGACTACGTGCCCGGGCTGTGTTCGGGCCTGGCCTGCCGGGCGGACGACCTGGGCGCGCCCCTGGACCCCGAGCGCTATCCCATCCTCACCACCCTGGCCGAGTCCGGCATCAGCGGCTTCTACGAATACGCCGCCTCCCTGGAGGAGTATCAGCCTCTCCCCGGCGGCTACGTCAACAAATGCGAGCTGTGCCAGGATATCCGCCGCCATTTGACCGAGCGCGGCTGGTTCGAGTCCACCGAACTCGCCCCCGTCGAATTCTACGCCGCTTTGTAGCATCCCCCTTTCTCCCCTTTGGGGGGTCTGGGGCCTCAGGCCCCCAGCCGCCGGAGGCACTCTTCCCTTCTCTTTTCGTCTCGTCTCGTTGCTTATCGCTTCCGTTCCTAATGCCGCTGCTCCAGGCGATATTCTTCCTTGAGCAGCGAATCGGACAGGGG
>JAEZMB010000218.1 GCA_023435825.1 Pseudomonadota bacterium
GGGCTCGGAGATGTGTAAACGACACAGGGCCGACGCCGCCGCCGCCCAGCGCCGGGGAGCGCTCGACGCCGCCGCCCGCATCGAGGACGTGGCCCGGGCCGTGGCCGCCGCCTCCTCGGATCTGGCCTCCCAGATCGACCAGTCCAAGCAAGGGGCCGACATCCAGCGCCAGCACGCCGGGGAAACGGCCACGGCCATGGAAGAAATGAACGCCACCGTGCTCGAGGTGGCCCGTAACGCCTCCGAGGCCGCCCTGGGCGCGGGCACGGCCCGGGACAAGGCCCAGGTCGGGGCCGACGTGGTGCGCCAGGTGGTGACCGCCATCGGCGGCGTCCAGGAACGGGCCGCCGCCCTGCGTGGCCACATGGACGAGCTCGGCCGCCAGGCCGAGGGCATCGGCAACATCATCGGCGTCATCTCCGACATCGCCGACCAGACCAACCTGCTGGCCTTAAACGCCGCCATCGAGGCGGCCCGGGCCGGAGAGGCCGGACGCGGTTTCGCCGTGGTGGCCGACGAGGTGCGCAAGCTGGCCGAAAAGACCATGACCGCCACCAGCGAGGTGGGCACGGCCGTGCGGGCCATCCAGGCCGGCGCCCGGGCCAGCATCGAGGGCGTGGAGGGCGCGGCCCGGGCCGTGGACCAGGCCACCGACCTGGCCGGCCGCTCCGGGCAGGTGCTGGGCGAGATCGTCTCCATCGTGGAGCGCTCCGCCGATCAGGTGCGTTCCATCGCCGCCGCCTCGGAAGAACAGTCCGCGGCCAGCGAACAGATCAACCGGGCCGTGGAGGACATCAACCGCATCTCCGACGACACGGCCCAGTCCATGGCCCGGGCCGCCGGCTCGGTGGAGGATCTCGCCGAACAGGCCGAAAACCTCACCCGGCTGGTGGATTCCCTCAAGGCCGGCTAGAGCGTCACCTCCCGCAATCCGACGTCATGGGAGGCAGCCTTGGGGCTGCCTCCCATTTTTCTTGACCGCCGCCGGCCAAGCCGGCACAACTCCGCCGGGCGCGTCTTGCCCATGGCCTGGGAAGGCCGTTTCATGCTAGGCCCGGAAAGCGATTTCGCCGATCCGGCCCCCTGTCCCACCCATAACCCAGGAGCGCGTCCATGCCCGTCACCGTCGTCGACCACCCGCTGGTGCGCCACAAGCTCGGCTTGTTGCGTGAAAACAACATCAGCACGAAAAATTTCCGCGAACTGGCCAACGAAATCGGCCGGCTGCTCACCTACGAAGCCACCAAATCCCTGCCCACCGAAAAAAAGACGATCCACGGCTGGGCCGGCCCGGTGGAAGTGGACCAGCTCGTGGGCAAGAAGATCACCGTGGTGCCCATCCTGCGGGCGGGCCTTGGCATGATGGACGGCGTGGTGGACATGATCCCCGGCGTCAAGGTCAGCGTGGTCGGCATGTACCGCAACGAGGAAACCCTCGAACCGGTGCGCTACTACGTCAAGCTGGCCAAGAAGATCCACAAGCGCCACGCCATGATCCTCGACCCCATGCTGGCCACCGGCGGCACGCTCATCGCCACCATCAACCTGCTCAAGGAAGCCGGCTGCCGCCGCATCATGGGCCTGTTTCTGGTCTGCGCCCCCGAGGGCCTGGCCCGGCTGGAGAAAGCGCATCCCGACGTCGAGGTCTACACCGCCGCCATCGACGAGCGGCTCAATGAAAACGGCTACATCCTGCCGGGCCTGGGCGACGCGGGAGACAAGATTTTCGGCACCAAATAGGGGGCGCGCCCGGGCGTTTCCGGGCGCGGCGCAAGGAGGGAGACATGGCTTTGGACACGGGCAAGGACTACCAACTGCGGCTGCGGGATTTCCCGGTGGGCGCGCAAATGCTTTTCGTGGCCTTCGGGGCGCTGGTGCTGGTGCCGCTGCTCACGGGCCTTAATCCCAACGTGGCCCTTTTTTGCGCCGGCGTGGGCACGCTTATTTACCAGGTGCTGACGAAGTTTCGCATTCCGATCTTCCTGGGTTCCTCGTTCGCCTTTATCGCGCCCATCATGTTTTGCGTCAAAACCTACGGCGTGCCGGCCACGCTTGGGGCCCTGGCCTGCGTGGGCCTGGCCTACGCCGGGGCGGCGGCGCTCATCAAATGGCGCGGCGTGGGCATCCTCATGAAGCTTCTGCCCACCATCGTCACCGGCCCGGTCATCATGGTCATCGGCCTGATCCTGGCTCCGGTCGGGGTGTTCATGGCCATGGGCAAGACCGGCGACGGCGCGGCCGTGCTCTATCCCCAGGCCACGGCCATGGGCGTGTCGTTTTTCTCCCTGGCCGTCACCGTGCTGGTGGCCATCCGTGGCCGGGGACTGCTCAAGCTCGTGCCCATCCTGTGCGGCATCGGCGCGGGCTACGTGGCCAGCCTGTTCTTGGGCCTGGTCGATTTTGCCCCCGTGGCCGCCGCGCCCTGGTTCGCCATGCCGTCCTTTGTCGGGCCGGAATTCAATATTGACGCCATCCTGGTCATCGTGCCCGTGGCCATCGCCCCCATCATCGAGCATTTCGGCGGCGTCATCGCTATCGGCCAGGTGACGGGCCGCAACTATCTGGAAAACCCCGGCGTCCACCGCTCGCTCATGGGCGACGGCGTGGCCACCTTCATGGCCGGCTGCCTGGGCGGACCGCCGCTGACCACCTACGCCGAGGTCACGGGCGCGGTGTCGCTGATCAAGATCTACAATCCGGCGCTCATGACCTGGGCCGCCGTCACCGCCGTCTGCCTGGCCTTTATCGGCAAGCTCGGGGCGCTGTTGCAGACCATCCCCACCCCGGTCATGGGCGGCATCATGCTGCTGCTGTTCGGAGCCATCATGGTGGTCGGGCTCAACTCCCTGGTGCGCGAGGGGGCCGACCTCATGGAGCCGCGCAACATGGCCATCGTGGCCCTGGTCATTGTTCTGGGCATGGGCAAGATGGCCTTTTCCTTCGGCGGCATCCATCTGGAAGGCATCGGCCTGGCCGGCGTGGTCGGCGTCGTCCTGAACGCCGTGCTGCCGCGAACCGCCAAGGACGCCTGATTCGAGGCGTTGCCGCGCCCCCGCCGGCGGGGCGGCTTCGCCAATGGGCCCGGTGGCCGCGTTCATGGCTTTGCCGTGCCCGCGCCGCAAATCCCGGCGCGCAGGGCAGGGGAGGCCTTTACATCCCCGGTCCGGGCCGCGTGAGGTTCGGGCGATGCGACACAAAACGCGCCCCGGAAGTTTCCGGGGCGCGTTTTGTTTGGCGCAAACTGGCACGGAGGTTGCTGCTTGATTCGGCAATCGGAGGGTATACCCATGTTTGTCGAAAAGCTTGTCCTGGTTTCCCTGGTGGTTGCCTGCTGCTTTGTGCTGTCGCGCCTGGCCGACGTCGTGCTCAAACCCCGGATCGCCGATTAACAAAATAAGAAAGTGAAACGTCGGGCCGCGCGCCGGTCCGGCAGGCTGCTCGCGAAACCGGCCCACGGGCCGGTTTCGCTTTTGCAATCCCCGGACAGCGTCGCAATGTTGCCTTTTCGGGCAAATTCCCTATAAGGGGAGTATGGACTTAAAGTTGTACGCCCTGGGCCGCTGTCGGGCGGCCGCCCGTTTCTTCCTGGCCTTGGCTTCCCTGCTTCTCCTGCACGCCGCGCCCGCTGTCGCTTCGACCTGGTACGTGGACGCCGCCGTCGCCTCCAGCGGCAACGGCACGTCCTGGGCCACAGCCTTCAAAACCATCCAGGCCGGCCTCAACGCCGCCGTTTCCGGGGACACCGTGGAAGTGGCCGGCGGCACGTACAATGAGGCGCTGTCCAGCGTCAGGGCCGGCGTCACCGTGGCCGGCAGCACGGCGTCCGGCAAAAACAGCCAGGTGACCGTGCGCGGCCCGGCCGAATCCACCGTCCTGGCCGTGTCCCACCAGACCGTCTGGCGGCGACTGACTTTCGACGGTTCGCAAAACGTCAGCGACTACTACACGGTGTCCATCTCCGGCGGCGCGCCCACCTTCGACCAGTGCGTCATCGGCCCGGGCCAGAAGCTGCTCAATGTCGGCACGGGCGGCGCGACCTTTTCGCGCACCACCATCCAGGAAGCCCGCCGGGGCGACCGGGTCTATTCGGCCGTGATCCAGCTCAACGCCGGAACCGCCGCCCCCATCGTCTTCGACTACTGCCTGCTTGGCGACATGGAGTACGGCTACATCAACGTCGTGACGGCCTCGCGGATCGATTTCAACAACTGCCTCCTGGCCGGTTTTTGGGGCGACGTGCTGTACCTCAACTCGTCCAACGACTATGTCGCCACCGTGCCGGACGGCGTCCATCTGACCAACTGCCTGGCCCTGGGCAACGGCTTCGCCGCCAATGCGCTGATTGAAAATCAAAGCTCGTCCGCCCCGGTGACCCTGACCAACTGTCTCATGCAGGACAAGGCTCCGGTAGAGATGACCGGAACGAAGTACACTGGCGCGGTCACCGAAGTCTCCCCCCTGACGCCCGGTTCGCCCAAGCTCACCCACGGCCGCCGGCCGACGCTGCTCAATCTCGGCATCGACGACGCCGCCAACGTCGGGTTTTTCGCCCAGGTGGCCGCCCTGGCCAACAGCACCTACGGCATGAAAATGACCTCGGCCGTGGACGCCGCCGACGCGGTCTCCGGCGATTGGTCCACCCTGCAGCCCCTGGTCAACGCCGGCCACGAGGTGGCCGCCCACAGCGCCCACCATGTCTATTTGCCCGAAACCAGGCTCATGACCCTGGCGTACGCGGGAGTCGGCACAAACGCCGTGGTCACCGTGACGGGCCAGGGCACGGCGGCCACCGCCCTGACGGTTTCCGCCACCGGCGACGCCGTCGCCAACTTCAGCCTGGACCTGACGGACGCCGCCACCAACACCATCGGCGGCGTCTGCGACACGATCAACGCCAAGTCCGGCTTCACCTGCGGGCTTATCAGCATCAGCGGCACCACCTACACCAGCGGCCGGGTGCTGTCCCGGGATCTGGCCCAGGTGGCCAGCGTTTCCATCCAGAACACGACGGCGACCCTGTCGCGAAACAACGCCCAGTTTTACGCCGACGAGATTGTTGCGCCCAAGACCATGATCCAGGCCAATCTTTCGGCCCCGGCCGGCGGCCCCTACGACTGCACGAGCTTTGTGTTCCCGTTTCTGGGCGAGGACGCTTCCACGCGAACCGCCGTGGCCGGGGCCGGCTACATCGCCGCCCGCAGCGGCTACGACGGTTCTTCGGCCATGGGTGGCTTCTATTCCGGGACCACGCCGGGCGGCTACGACGCGCTGAACATCTGGGCCGTGCAGCCCGGGATCGTTTTCGGGCGCAACCTCGACGCCGCCACCCTGGCCCGCCGGGTCTCGGCCTTTCTGGAATGGGCCAAGTTCAACGGCGCGGCGATCTCGCTTTTCAGCCACGGGGCCAATGAATACTCCCTGTCCGAATGGTCGGCGCTGCTGGCGCTTATCGCCGGCGACAACAACGTCACCGTGGCCACCCTGGCCGGCATCCAGGCCTATCTTGCGGCCAACGCCCAGTCCGCCACAAATCTGGTCTATACGCGCACGGTCTGGCCCGACATCGCCAATTACCGGCCCCTGGCCGGTTCGACGCTGCTGGCCGCCGGCGCGGCCTACGCCACGGCCAAGACGGATTTCGGCGGCCAGGTCGTGCCGGCCGGCGCCATCCCCTCGGTCGGCCTCTACCAAAGCGGGACCGCATCCTCGGGATTCACTCCGGCTCCGCTCCTGCTGCTGTTGTTGCAGTAGCCCCACCTATTCTTCCGCAGTTGTTTTGCGGGGACGACGTGTCTCGGCGATGTCGTTGGTATTGCAACGACATCGCCGCGTTCCAACGAAAATGGAAGCGACGCGGCCCTCGTTTTTTTGGCTCCACTTTTGCAATTATTCGCGTATCAATGCGTTTGCTCCTATCGGCGAAGCGGGTTTATGCCGCAAGGGGCAGCTTGGCTGAAAGAGAAGTAAATATTTCAAGTCCGTTGCGCCCGGGCGCAAATTGGCCGGAGCGCAGGCGAGTCCGCCCGAAGATGGAACTGGTGAGAGAACGCGTCGCAGATTGTGAAAAAGTTAAACGCCGCTCCGGCAATTGTGGCTCGGAAGCGGATCGGCCTGACCCGACGGCATGACACCGTGCAGCTTTGGAGGTTGTATCCATGACGGAAGTGTTTCCCAGACAAAAGCCGGATCGTCGTTTTCTTCCGGACATCCCCTCCAAGCAACACACACGGCGTCTCTCCGGACCGCGCTATTTCTCCCAGGGGCAGGCCGACGTCTACAGCGCCGACGGCAAGTACCGCTACACCTCCGGCCGGACCGTGGACATCTCCGAGGGCGGCATGTTGCTTGTTCCGGACAAGCCGCTGCGGGTCGGCGACAAGGCCGTGCTGCGCTTTTTTTTAAGCGCCGGCACCATGCCCGAGGGTTTTGAATCCTTCGTCAAGCTGCCGGCCCGGGTGGTGCGGGTGGATTCGGCCTCGGGCCATGTCGGCTTCGAGTTCGCCAATCCGCTTTCGCAGTACCTGCGCCGCAAACGCTGGCGCTACTTCGAAACCGGCTCGCTGTTGGGCATCCTGCTGGCCCTGATCGGGGTGTGGTTCATCAAGAAGGAGAGTATCTTCTATTTCTGGTTCGACGTGCCGGTGTTTCTCTACGGCCTGTGCGCCATCTTCTACCTGCTCTCGCGGTTTTTCTTCGCCGCCCTCTACCGGCCCTACAAGATCACGCCCGGATACCAGCCCAGCATCAGCATCGTCATCCCCTGCTTCAACGAGGAGGAGTGGATCGAAAAGACCATCCACGGCTGTCTCAACCAGCTCTATCCCGAGGAACTGCTTGAGGTCATCGTGGTGGACGACGGCAGCTCGGACAATTCCGTGGCCGTGGCCCGGGCCGTGCGCGACAAGATCTACGACGAGGCCGGCGACCGCCTCACCGTCCACGCCTTCCCGGAAAACCGGGGCAAGCGCCACGCCCTGGCCGCCGGCGCCCGCATGGCCAAAGGGGAGCTTGTGCTCTTCGTCGATTCCGACAGCTTCCTGCAGCCCGACGCCGTGCTGCATGTCGTCCAGCCCTTCCACGATCCCCGCATCGGCGGCGCGGCCGGCCGTTGCGAAGTCGAAAACAAGTGGACCAACGTTCTCACGCGGATGCAGGCCGTGCGCTATTTCATCGGCTTTCGCATCTTCAAGGCGGCCGAGAGCATCTTCGACGTGGTCACCTGTCTGTCCGGCCCCCTGGCCTGCTACCGCAAAAGCGTGCTCATGCGCTACCTCGACGCCTGGGAGAGCCAGACCTTCCTCGGGCGGCCGGCCACCTTCGGCGATGACCGCAGCCTGACCAACTTCGTGCTCGGCAGCCACTACGCCGTCTATCAGCACACCGCCGTGTGCAACACCATCGTGCCTTCCACCTACGGCAAGTTCTTCACCCAGCAGATGCGCTGGAAGCGTTCCTGGCTGCGCGAGAGCCTGCGGGCCTGCAAGTTCATGTGGCTCAAGGAACCCTTCATGGCCATCTCCTTCTACCTGGGCCTGATCCTGCCGGTCATGGCCCCGGTGGTGGTGCTGCGGGCCTTTGTCTTCATGCCCGCCGCCTACGGTATCTGGCCCACCATGTACCTGGCCGGCGTGCTCCTCATGAGCGTGCTTATGTGCACGTCCTATCTGCTGCTCAAACGGTCGAATCTCTGGCTCTACGGCGTGCCGTTCTGCTTCTTCTACCTCTTCGTGCTCTTGTGGCAGATCGTCTGGGCGTTGCTGACCTTCTGGAAGTCGGAGTGGGGCACGAGGGCGTCCAAGTACGACAAGTCCACGGCCATGGGCTAGCCGCCCCGGAAAAGGCAATAATCCTCCAGACACGGGACGTACGCCATGAGAAAATTCTTCCGCTACCTCTTCCAATACGCCATCCTGGTCGCCTTCGGCTATTTCGTCTACCAGACGGCCTTCCGGCGCGAGGCGCCGCCCGTCCATGACCGGGCGGCCTGGACCCAACGCGACGGCTTCGTGGCCCTGAGCTACGGCGGCATCACCATTGACGAGCGCGTCCACTCCCTGGTGACCAAGGAGCGCTTGCGCGAACAGCTTTCCACCCTGGCCAAGGCCGGATACCAGACCGTCACCACGGCCGATCTGGTCGATTTCTATACGAAAAATAAGCCGCTCCCGGAAAAGGCCCTCTATCTGATGTTCGAGGGCGGCCGCAAGGACAGCGTGCTTTTCAGCCAACCGGTGCTGACCGGGGTCGGGTTTAACGCCGCGCTCTATCTGTACGGCGACCATCTGACCGGCTGGAACCGGTTTTTCGTGCGCCAAAACGAGCTGCGCAAGATCGCCGACAATCCCTTCTGGGATGTGGGTTCCATGGGCTTCCATTCCGCCCTCATCAACCAGACCCCCTCGGGCGGCTATGCCTACTACCTGAGCGAACGCCTGCAGGGCGCCGACGGCCGGCCCGAGGAAACCCAGGGCGCCTTCGACGCCCGGGTGGCCGAGGACTTCACCCAGGCCCGGACCTCCATCGAGAACCTCGGCAAGGTCACGCCGCTGGGCTACGTCTTCATGCCGGCCAACACCCTGGGCGTCAGCCTCCCCGAAGCCCTGGCCCGGCCCAACGCCGAGGCCCTGGCCGCCAACTTCCCCCTGGCCTTCACCCGCGTCGGCGAAACCTACAACAGCCACGACCTCGATCCCCGACGGCTGACCCGGATGCAGGTCGCCCCGGACTGGAGCGCCGACCGGCTGCTGCTTGAGATCGAATCCCGCCAGCCCCGTTCGCGCTACATGGACTTCACCCAGACCGTGCGCCAGGGATTGTGGCAAACGACCCTGGGCGAACTGACCGCCCTGGGCGACACGTTGGCCCTGACCCCGCCCGCGGGCAAGGACGGCTTCGCCCGCCTGCGCGGCACCGAGAGCTTCGAGAACTTCACCGTGCAGCTCAAGGCCATGCCCCCCGAGGGCGACGGCGCGGCGCTGGTCTACCTGCGCTACCGCGACTTCGAATCCTTCCTGCGCATCCGGGTCACGGCCCAGCGGGTGACGGTCCAGGAAAAGACCGGCCCTTCGCTCAACACCATCTTCCAGTACGCCTTGCCCCTGGACCACACCGGATCGGTGGGGCTGGACGCCTGCGTCAAGGGCAACCGGCTGCTGCTCTCCGTGGACGGCAAGGCCGTGGCCAACTATCCCATTCCGCTCACCGCCGGCACCCGCCGGGGCAGCCTGGCCCTGGGCGCCAGCGACGAGGGCGACCCCAATCCCCAGGCCGCCGGATTCTCGGACATGCGCCTGGCCACCTTCCCGCCGCGCTGGGTGAGTGCGCAAAACATCGCCGACGTGCCCCTGGGCGACGCCCGCACGCTCACCGCCGTGGTGTTGCCCACGGACAGCCTGGAGGCCGATCCCCTGCGCGACGCCGCCGCGCTCATCACCGCCGCGGCCGGCGGCGTGGAGGTCCACCTCGACCTGTCCGGTCAGGACCCGGCCGTGGTGGAGCAGGCTCTGGCCCGGGTGGCCGACGCTCCGGCCGGGCTGGTCTTCTCCCGGCTCCTGCGCGGCTTCGTGCTGACCCTTGGCAAGCCCGAGGATTTGGGCCGGCTGATCCAGGCCGCGACCAAGCTCAAGGCCAAGGGCTATGCCGTGACCCTGCGGGTGGAAGCCGCGGCCGTGCCAAGGCTGCTGGAAGCCGACCTGGGCCTGTCCCCGGACTGGCTGCTTTTCGACATGCCGCCGCCGGCCGACGACGCGGCGACCACCGCCCTGGAAAACCGGTTCGACCGCTCTCGGATGCTGTACCGGGCCGCCTCCCAGGCCGGCTCCACAACCGTCTCCTACGAAGTGAAGGGGTAGCGCCATGGCACTCAAAGGCTTTGTTCTCACCCTGGCGCTGACCTTGGCCGCGCCGACGACCGCACTGGCCGCCGACGCCTCGGTGGTGACGCTCTTGCGCCAGTCCCAGCAGGCCGCCGCCCGGGGCCAGCTCGATCAGGCCATGGACATGGTCAATCAGGCCCTGTCCCAGGACCCGGCCTATCCGCCCCTGTGGAACCAGAAGGCTTCCCTGCAGATCAAGGGCAAGGACTACGCCGGGGCCATGCAGACCCTGGCCGTGGCCCTCAAGGTCGAGCCGGAGAACATCGAAACCAATGTCCTGGCCCTGTCCGCGCTGCTGCGCCTGGACGAGAAGGCCGGCGGCAAGGACCCGGCCCTGGCCCGCTACGCCGGGGGTTTAAGCGACGGCACGGCCGGCGCGCTCATCGCCGATCTGCTCACCCGGCCCGGAGCCAAGGCGGATCTGCGCCGCTTCCTGGCCGCCTGGACGCCGGCCTCGCCCCAGGGCAAGGCCATGGCCCGGCTGGCCGCCGGCTACGCCTCGGGCGACCCGGCCTCCATGGGCGAACTGGCCGGGGCCGAGGCCCAGGGGCCGGCCAAGGCCGTGCTCGGAGCGCTGCAGTTCTACGCCGGCAAGGACATGCTGGCCGAGAAAAAGCTGGCCGTGGCCCAAAAGCTCCTGGAACAGTCCGGGGCCAACGGCTACGACAAGGTGGCCGTGGCCGGCGAACTGGGCTGGGTGCTCTACAACCAGGGCCATCAGGCCGCCGCCGCCGATCTGTGGGAAAAGGACTGGCGCAACGCCCCCGACGTTGGCCGCTGGGCCTCCTGGATCGCCGACGCCCGCCTGGCCTCCAAGGATTACAAGCGGGCTGCCGACTTCCTGGAAAAAAGCCTGCAGTTCGACCCGAACAGCGCCGTGCTCCAGGGGCAGTACCTCCTGGCCCTGACCGCCTCGGGGCAGGCCGAGGCGGCCGAGAAATTCGCCGCCTCCCTGGCCGAGGCTCCGGACCAGGACGGCCTCAATTTCGGCAAGGCCCTTATCGCCTTAAATAGCGGCCGTTACGGCGAAGCCGCCGAAAATCTGGCCCGCATCAAGAACCGCCGTCCTTTCCGCGACCAGTTCATCGAACTGGCCAACCTCATGGTGACCAAGCTCGGCCAGTCCGGCGACTCGGCCAAGATGGTGGCCGACCTGCGCACCCTGGTCGAGGGCATGGACATCAAGCCCGAGATCATGCGCGACGTGGGTTGGCGCATGTGGGCCGATCGCCGCTACGACGCCGCCCTGGCCTTCTGGAAGGAAGCCCTGGCCGACGGCCTGGGGGCCAACGATCCCCTGGTGGCCCGGGTCGTGCCGCTGCTCATTGAGCAGGGCCGGGTGGGCGAGGCCATGGCTATGCTGAAGGCCCAAGCCCCGGAAGTGAGCCAGCTCGGGCTGGCCTGGAGCCTGGCCGCCCAGAACCGCTGGGATCTGGTGGCCAAGCTGGCCCCGGGCCTGCCGGCCGGCCCCTACGCCGATCTGCTGACCGCCATGGCCGGCCTGCAAAACGGCCAGGTCCCCCTGGCCCTGGACAAGCTGCGCGCCCTGGCCGGACTGTCCGCCGCCGGACTGGGCCAGGCCGCCGTGGCCGGATTCAACGCCGACGGGCAGCCGGTCAAGGGCACGCTGACGCCGGCCCTGGCCCGGGAACTGTACCTGCGCATCATCCGCACCCTGGCCGAACAACAGATCATTGACGGCTTTTTCTTCCTGACCCCGCCGGCCTGGGCCGCCGGAGTCCCGCCCAAGGCCCTGGCCGCCGTCCAGGCCGAGGCCGGCAAGGCCCTGTGGCGGGCCGGACGCCTGTCCGAGGCCTCGGCCATGCTCACCGCCGCCCTGGGAGCCGACCCGTCTCTCAACCCGGCCCGGCTCTATCTCGCCCTGGTCAAGAAACGCCAGGGCCAGACCGCCGAGGCTCAGGCGCTGCTCACCCAGGCCCTGGCCGGCGCGTCGCCCTTTGACCGCGACTACGCCCTGGGCGAATTCGCCTACCTCGACGGCAACATGGCCCAGGCGTTGACTCACCTCCAACGCTGCCTGTCCCTGGCCCCGGCCGACGACGCCATGCGGCTGCGGGTCATCGGCCTGCTCGCCGCCGAAAACCGCTTCGCCGAAGCCCGGCAGTACGCCTCCTGGTACGACGCCAAGGTGGCCAAGGGCGACCGGGCCGTGTTCGGCACCGCCGCCGTGGTGCGCCTGGAACTCGGCGATCCGGCCGGAGCCGAGACCCTCTACCGCAAGCTCCTGGAACAAAACCCTAATTCCCTGGACTACCTCGGCGGCCTTGGCCGGGCGCTCAATCGTCAGAGCCGCTACGCCCAGACCGTCACGGCCCTTGGAAACGCCTACGCCGGCTCGGCCGATCCGGCCTTGGGGGCGATTTTGTGCGAAGCCTCCTCGGCCCTGGGCGACTATCCCGAAGCCATTCGCCTGGCCGAAGTCGGGCTGGCCCGTTCGCCCAAGGACCGGGAACTGCTGCGTCTGGCCGCCGAAGCCACCGAATTCGCCAAGGACCTGCCGGCCTGCGAAGGCTACGTGCGCCGCGCCCTTGAGCTTGATCCCGACTCCCTGACCATGCAGAACATGCTCGGCCGGGTGCTCCTGGATCAGGAAAAGTTCCCCGAGGCCGAGGAGCATTTCCAGGCCATGCTGGCGAAAAACCCCCATCAGCTCTCCTCGCTGCGGGGCCTTTTGAGCGTCTACCAGCTCTCGGGCAAGGCCGACAAAGCCTACAAGGTGGCCAAGATCCTGCGCGAGGCCGCCCCGGACGACGCCTCGGCCGAACTCAAGTTCGCCATTGCCGCCGCCGGCGACCACACCTTCCGTCCGGCCTATCCGCTGCTGGAAAAACTCCACCAGTTCGGCCCGGGCAGCGGCGTGCTGTGCCTCTACTACGCCGACGTGCGCGACGCACAGGCGCCGGGCAAGGTGCGCCTGTCCCAGGTCACGGACCACATCCGGGCCGTGGCCGATGCCGGCGGCTCGTTCCTGGGCATCGACGAATTGGCCGCCCGCCCCGTGGGCGATGCCGCTCGCAAGGAAAAGACCGGCAACACGCCGCCGGCCGTGGTCCTCATCGTGGACCGCACCGACGCCGCCGTGCTGGAAAAAATCGACCGCGAACTGGCCGCCGTGGGCGGCAAGGCCGTGCTGGTGGTCGGCGGCGAGTCCCTGGCCCCGGGCACGCCCTATCTGCCCGACGCCGCGCTCGTTGCCCGCCTGCGCCAGACCGGCCGCTGGTCCCTGGCCCTGACCGACCACAATCCGCCCAGCGTGCCCGCCCCGGGCGGCGGCAAGATGAGCCTGTGGTACGCCGCCGGAGCCGACGCCAACGAACCCGGCGACGCCGGCGCGCGCTTAAAGGCCCGCCTGGCCGCCCTGGACCCCAAGGGCGAGATTCTCGGCCAGACCCGGCCGGTGTTCTTCTACCCCGGCGGGGCCGCGCCCGAGGAACTGCTCACCGGCGAGTACGCCCCGTATCAGAACGTGGTGACCGAAACCTTCCCCGTGGCCTTTGAACTCGGCCCCGAAGGCTTCTGGACGCCCGTGGCCAACCCGCGCCAGATCGGCTCCAAGGCCGTTTCCCCGACCATGGACGCCGCCGCCCTGCAAACCTGGCTGCGCGAGGCCGACCCCATGCGCCAGGTCTCCCTGGAACTGGCCAAGGTCTATTCCTGGCAGGAGCAGACCGGACAGGCCGAGAACTACTTCGAGGAAGCCGCTTCCCTGGGCCTTAATCCCTCGGAAGTGACCTTCAACCGGGCGGTCAACGCCTACTACGCCTACGACGATCCCACCGCCCTGCACCTGGCCCAGCAGGCCATGGCCCTGTCCCCGGACAGCCTGCGCGCCGCCGAGCAGCTCTACCGGGCCGAACTGCGGGTGCGGCCCAAGGCCGAAGCCATGGCCACCACTTGGTGGGACAGCGACAACCGCCGCTACTGGTGGACCGGCCTTGGCGGCAACTACCATGTCCGCGACGACTTCATGGTCTTTGCCAAGGTCGGCCTGGTCGAGTGGTCCATCCAGAGCTACCAGCGCCGGGGCTACATCCTCAAGGCCTACTCCAACGCCGTCCAGGACGGCACGGTCTCGGCCGAGAACCTCTACAACATCGCCAACTCGCGTTACACCCAGTCCCTGGGCGGCCAGGACCTCACCGTGGGCGGCCGCTGGTTCTTCCACCCCGAATACTGGTTGGAAGTCCAAGGCCAGCTGACCTCCACCGACGGCGGCCCCGGCCCCTGGGCCAACGGCCAGGCCACGCTGCACGGCCCCATCGCGCCCAAGGGAGCCAAGATCGACGGCACCTGGGAGATCCAGGCGGCCCACGAGCGCATCGACACCGTGGAAGCCATCAGCGACCAGATCATGGCCAACCGCCTGAGCGTCTTCACCCACACCCGGATTCTCGACTACTGGGATCTGTTCGTGAACGCCCACGGCATCTCGCGCACCGACGGCAACAACACCGGTTCCATCGACGGCCGGCTGCTGCGCCGCCTGCTCGAGTACCCGCTGTTCTCCCTGGGCTATGCCTTCCAGTTCGCCAACAGCGACCGCAACCCCATCCAGTACTGGGCGCCCCAGAACCTGGCCACCCACCTGGCCTACGGCTCGTTCGGCTACTCGCCGAGCAAATGGTTCAACATCAACGGCAGCGTGGGCTACGGCGTCTCCAGCGACCGCAACAACAGCTGGCGGGAAGTCTGGCGCGCCAACGCCGGCATGGACATCACCATGCGCGACAGGTTAAAGCTGGGGCTGAAGTACTCCTACTTCAGCACGCCGGACTATAACCTGAGCGAAGCATGGGCAGGAATAACCTACACCTTCTGATGATCAAACGGGCCATGCGCCAGGGGTTTTCCCTGGCGCTGGCCTTTTTCGCCGCCGCCTTCCTGCTCGCCTGCGTGCGCCCGGCCGGCCCGGCTTCGGCCCAGTCCCGGCCCGCCGCCCAAACCTCTCCGTCCCTGGTCAACGACCGCCTGTCCTGCTGGATCGCCGACTGGGATCTGGCCCGGGGACTGGCCGAATGGCGCGCCCATCCCGGACTCTTCGACACCGTGCGCGTCTTTGCCGCCTATTTCAACGAAGCCGGCAAGCCCGCCCTGGCCCCGGACTGGGCCGCCGCCATCGGCCCCGACGTGTCCCGGGTCTTCGGCGCGACTCCGGCCTTCCTCACCGTGGTCAACGACATCGCCACCCCCACCGGCAAGGGCAACAAGCTCAAGGACCCGGAACTGGTGCGCCGCCTCGTCGGCTCCCCGGCCGCCCGCAGCGCCCACATCGCCGACCTGCTGGCCCTGGCCGGCCGCTACCGTTTCGCCGGCATCGAGATCGACTACGAAAACGTGGCCGCATCCGATTGGCCGGATTTCTGCGCCTTCATCAGCGAGTTGCACCCGGCCGCCACGGCCAAGGGACTGGCCGTCTCGGTGCTGCTCCAGCCCCAGCGCCGCTTCCTGGCCACGCCCCTGCCGGCCGGCCCGGCCTACGTGCTCATGGGGTACAACCTCTTCGGCTCCCATTCCGGCCCCGGCCCCAAGGCCACGCCCGCCTTCCTGGCCGAACAGGCCAAGTCGCTGCGGGCCATTGGCCTGCTTGACGCCACGGCCCTGGCCCTGGCCACCGGCGGCTTCGACTGGACCGAGGCCAAGGCCGCCAAACAACTGGTCGAGTCCGAAGCGGCCAGCCTCATTGCCCAAAAAGGGGCTGCGTCGACCCGCTCCGAAGTCGACGGCTACCTCGTCAGCCGCTACCGCGATCCCGCCGGCAAGGAACACGAAGTCTGGCACGCCGACGCCGCGACCTTCGCCACGCTGTGGCAGGCCGCCCAGAACGCCGGCTTCTCCCGCCTGGCCGTCTGGCGGCTCGGCGGCAACACCCCGGCGCTTTTCACCTGGCTCGCCACCCTCAAACACTGATTCCCGGAGGTCAGTCCGTGCTCCGCATCGGCCACTATTTCCTCGGCGGCGTCCTCGCCTGCTTGCTCGTCCTCGCCTTCGCCGCCGCCGCCCCGGCCCAAGGCCTGTCCGACGCCACCCGGGGCGTCCCGCTGCCCGGCAAAGGCCCCCGCGCCTACGTCAATCTCATCATCGACGATCTGCCCAACCTCGATCTCTGGGCGCAACTCGCCGACGACGCCGACGCGTTCGGCATGAAGACCACCCTGGCGCTCAACACCGCCAAGGCCACGCCGGCCGACTACGTCGCCATGGCCGCCCGCGTCGCCAAGGGCCACGAAATCGCCAACCATACCCGCGATCACGTGCCCGTGGCCCCCTCCGGCGTCATCAAACTCCGCTTCTTCAGCCCCCAGGCCAAATCGGCCTACGCCGCCGTGGACAGCCAGGCCAAAGTCCTGCGCATCATCGTTGACGACAACCCCAAACCCCTGGCCGAACTGGATCTCGCCGAAAACGGCCGCCACCCGACCCTGCGACAGCTCGTAGATGCCCTCAGCAACGTGCGCGGCGTCGCGGCCGAACTCGGCGACCCCTACTACGCCAACATCCAGTCCCGGTTCCTGGCCGAACGCGACAAAACCGACATCTTTTTCAAAAACGGCTTCGCGCCGCTGTTCGTCGACATCCCCGCCCACGCCCGCTACGAAATCCAGGGTGCCGACGAAGACATCAGCGCCGGAATGCCCGGCTACGCCGTCAAATCCATGGTCTTCCCGTTCCTGGTCTCCGACGCCGCCTCGCGCCAGGTCACCAGCGAACTGGGACTCGCCTGCGGCCGAGTCGGCACCGCCGGCAATGCCGCCCTGGGCTCGCCCGGCGGCTACGACCTCTACCGCATCTACGCCGTTAAACCCCGCGACGCCTTCGGCACCGACCCCGCCTCGCCCCAGTTCGCCGCCAAAGTCGCCAGCTTCCTCAAAAAAATCAAAGAAATCGGTGGCGTCCTGTGCCTCTATTCCCACGGCCCCGACGAGTTCACCAACGAACAATGGAAAGCCCTGCTGCCGCTGCTCGCCAAGGACAAGGACGTCGCCTACGTCACCCTCGGGGAATTGGGCGATTTCGTCCGAAAAACCGCCGTGCCGCGCGACGGGAAATACTACCTGCCCCAGGCCAAGTAGGGGTAGGGGAGAGGAGTTGGGAGTAGAGAGCAGGGAAAAGACAGGAAGGAAGATGCCTCCGGCGGCCGGGGGGCTCAGCCC
>JAEZMB010000166.1 GCA_023435825.1 Pseudomonadota bacterium
ACCCAATCCGGTCGCGGTGCGCCAGCCTGTCGCCAGGCTAAAAGGTGTATTTGAAACCGAAGGCGGCTTTCCAGGCGTCCTGGGCCGCGCTGGCCAAGCGATGGCCCCAGACGCTGGTCTGGAAGCCGCCGGGATGGGCCCAGCCTGTTTCCAGGATCAGCGCCAGATTGTCGTAGAGCGCGTAACTGCTGTCCCAGTTAACGCCGAGGAGCCATTCGTTGACCGTCAGGTCGCGTCCCATGACGAACAGGGGATTGCTGCCAAGGGCTGCGTTGGCGTCCCGGATGGCCCGGGGGGAGTTGTTGCCGCGCACATAGGCGGCGGTCAGGCGCTGCTCCAGGCGCGGGACAAGCTTGACCTTGGCCAGCGAGGCCCCAAAGCCCCAGCCGCCGGCCGGGTTGACGTGCATGTTGGAGCTTTTGCCCAGTTCCTGGCCGCCGTCGAACAGGAAGCTGTTGCCGGCGTTCCAGGCCTGGGTGCTGCTCTTGTTCTCGGCGTGGCCGGGATAGTAGCAGGGCAGGCGTTCCGAGCCGTTGGCCGTGGAGCTGTCCTCGCCGCTGGCCCACCAGCCGAAGACCTGCGGCGTGAGGGCGTCGAACCCGGCGTATTCCAGGCCGAGATCCATGAACCAGCCCTGGCGCTGGTTTTTTTGATACTCGTTGAGCCCCACATGCCCCCAGAGCACATCGGCGTAGATTCGAAACGGGTCCAGCGCCGTCACCGATATCGGCAGGCCGGCCCAGAGCACGCCGATGAAATTGTCCTTCCAACCGAGCGGCTGCCGGGTGAGCAGGCCGGCGGAGATGAGCCCGTCGGCCCAACCGCCTTCGGTCAGGTAGTAGGCTCCCTTGCCGCCGATGGAGAAATCGACGAAGGGCGTGACGGATACGCCCGGCAGGGTCACGGCCGCCCCCAGGAAATAGCCCTCCTGGTTGCGGTAGATCTGCTGCAGGTTGGGCTCGTAGGTCCGGGCGCTGGCGATGGTGCGGGTGTAGGCGGCAATCAGCGTCAGGGTGTCGTCGATGACCGGCGCGGTGACGACCAGGCTCGCGGCATCGGCGTCGATGATCGGGCTGCCGTTGAAAAAGGGGCTCTGGGGCAGGGCCGTTGGCTGCAGTCCGGCCGTTATGCGGACCTTGGTCTCGGGCCACAGAAATTGCAGATAGGCCTGGTAGACCTCGACCGAGACGGTGGGGTTGGCGGCGGTCAGGGTGCCATGCCCCCAGGTGTCCTCCACCTTGACCCCGAGGCGGAATTTGAGCGCCTCGCTGGTGATAAAATCCGAGCGCAGGCGAAACCGCTCCCAGATCTCGAAGGTTTCAGCGGTCCGTGTGCCGGCCGCGCTCCAGGTCGGGGCCTCGCTGGTCCAGTTCGAGACGTTCCAGCCCGTGAAATTGCGGTTGGCGAAGAAATCGGCGTACACCCGGGCGTCGCCGGTCATGCGCACTTCGGTGGCAGCCAGGGCCTGCGTCGCGCCGATGGGGCCAAGGACAAGGCCCAAAGCCAGGGCCAGCCAACCAAACACCAGTCGTTGCATCTCCCCCTCCTTCCTCGGGTTTGCATGTCCCGCCCGGGGAACGGGCGTCGCGCATGGCTGGCGCAAGGCCCGGCCGCACAGGCGGCAGGGTCCGGGCATAATGGGACAAGACGTTTCGTAACGGGCTGGCATGCCAGGAGGGTCGGACCGGTCGTGGCCAGACGAAGCGAAGGGGCGTCGCCCCGACCCAGGCGGGGCAAGGTCTTTCGCGCCATCAAGGAAGAGCCCGCCGGAAGCCGCAACGAAACGTGCATCGGTTGGCGCCATGGCTGTTCGCGAGCGATGCTCGGCGACGAGCCCTTCCTTGGTGTCGCGTCCGGTCGGCGCGCCGGACCATCTTCTCCCGGGAGAGCGGCCCCTCCCGGGAGAAGGAGTCAAGCGGTCGTGGCTACAAAGCGGCGGTGTAGATGTCGGTCACGTCCTTGTCCGTGGCGCAACGCGGGTTGGTGAAGCGGCAGATGTCCTTCTGGGCGTTGGCGGTCATGGTGGCGATGTCGGATGCTTTGACTTCCTTGCCGTAGCGCTTGCCCAGTTCCACCAAGTTGGCCGGAATGCCGACGTCGGTGGAGAGCTGGCGGATGGCCTTGAGCGCCAGTTCGGCGGCGTCGCGCGGGGCCAGACCGGCGGTGTTCTCGCCCATGATCTCGGCCATGGCCGCGAACTTCTCCACCTTGGCGATGAGGTTGAACTTCTCGACGAAGGGCAAAAGCAGGGCGTTGCATTCGCCGTGGGGCAGGTTGTAGAAGCCGCCGAGCTGGTGGGCCATGGAGTGCACATACCCGAGGCTCGCGTTGTTAAAGGCCATGCCGCCGAGGTACTGGGCGAAGCACATGCCTTCCCGGGCTTCCAGGTCCTGGCCGTTGGCCACGGCCTTGCGCAGGTATTTGAACACCAGCTTGATGGATTCGATGGCGCAGGCGTCGGTCATGGGGTTGGCGATGGTGGAGACGAAGGCTTCCACGGCGTGGGTCAGGGCGTCCATGCCGGTGGCGGCGGTCAGCGCCGGGGGCATGCCGACCATGAGCACCGGATCGTCGATGGCGATGCCCGGGGTGATGCGCCAGTCGGCGATGGCCATCTTCACGTGGCGGGAGGTGTCGGTGATGACCGCGAACCGGGTCATCTCCGAAGCCGTGCCGGCGGTGGTGTTGACGGCGAGATAGGGCATCAGCGGTTTGGTGGCTTTGTCGATGCCCTCGTAGTCGTGGATCTTGCCGCCGTTGGAGATGAGCAGGCCGATGCCCTTGCCGCAGTCGTGGGAAGAGCCGCCGCCCAGGGTGATGAGGCTGTCGCAGCCGTTTTTCTTGTAGATCTCCGCCCCGTTGTGGACGTTGGTGTCGGTGGGGTTGGGCACGGTCTCGTCGTAGACGACGTAGGGCATGGCGGCGGCGTCGAGCAGGTCGGTCACCTGCTTGCAGATGCCGGCGGCGATGACGCCCTTGTCGGTGACGAGCAGGGGTTTGCTGCCGCCCAGGGCCTTGATCTTCTCCGGGATCAGCTTGGAAGCGCCGATGCCGATGAACGTCACGCTGGGGATGAAAAAGCCGTAGACCTGTTCCTGAACTGCCATTGCGTCCTCCGAAGATGTTATACGTTGCAGGTGGCTCGTTGCTTTTGCCAAGTACAGCATCTGTGCCGGAAAGCGACGTGTCTTGACGCGATGCCTTGGGCAGCCTGTCTGCCGCGTGATTGCATCAGTCAGAAACCATCTTGGCGCATTCGGTTATTCCGCTGGAGAGGTCGTGCCCTGCAACCAGGGATTTCCTACCGACATGCACCCTGCCTTCCGCATTTTCCAGTCATTCTCCATGCAGGTGTTGGCATGTGAAAGCAAAAGACGGACCAGAAGCTGCTCTGTTTTTGTTTGATTATTATGAGTAGTAATTGCAGCAGGATGCAGGTTCGATGTTCGGGGGGCGGGGGGCGTGTTATGTTCAGTATCTGGACATGTCAGCCTGACATGTCCGGTTTACAGGCAGCGATGGACACTGGTGGGAGCGCGGACAGGCGGGGACGGCGTCGACCGCTCGCCTGCCGCGTGGAGGGCTGGGAATTACGAGGCGCGGAAGCTGTCCGCCGTAATGCCGTACAGCTTGAGCTTGGCGTAGAGCGTGGTGCGGGAGATGTTGAGCAGGGTCGAGGTGCGGCGGAAGTTGCCGCCGGTCTCGCGCAGGGTTTCCAGGATCAGCGCCTTCTGGATGCGCTTGAGCGACATGGCCGCCTCGCCGGGCAGGGGTTGGCGGCCCCGGACCATGTCGGCCATGACGTCCTGGGGCAGGTCGGCAATGTCGATGCGCCCGTCGCAGGCCACGTTGACCAGCCGCTCGATGCAGTTTTCAAGCTCCCGAACGTTGCCCGGCCAGTGATGCGCGGCCAGGGCGGCCATGGCTTCGCGGGTGACCTCCAGTTCGGGCTTGCACAGGGAGCGTTTGAACTTGTCCATGAACACGCGTGTCAAGAGCAGCACATCGTCTTCACGGTGGCGCAGCGGCGGAATCTGGATACTCAGCACATTGAGGCGGTAATACAGGTCGCCGCGAAAGGCGTTGTTGCGAACGGCCGTGGGCAGGTCCTTGTTGGTGGCGGCGATGATGCGCACGTTGATGCGCTTGGCCTCCTGGCCGCCAAGGCGCGTGACCTCGCTTTCCTGGAGCAGCCGCAGCAGGCTGACCTGGGCCTCCAGCGGCATTTCGCCGATCTCGTCAAGAAAGATCGTGCCGCCGTCGGCCAGCTCGAACTTGCCCGGACTGCCCTCCTTGAGCGCCCCGGAAAACGCGCCGGCCACATAGCCGAACAGCTCGCTTTGCACGAGGTTACGCGGCAGCGCGCCGCAGTTGACCACCACGAACGGCCCCTTGCCGCGGTTGCCGGCGTTGTGGATGGCCTGGGCGAAGAGTTCCTTGCCGGTGCCGGATTCGCCCAGCAGCAAGGTTGTGGCCTCGCCCTGGGAGGCGACCCGGGCAAGTCTGATGGCTTCGCGCAAGGCCTTGGATTCGCCGACGATGTTATCGAAGGTGTAGACCGCCTTGGCCCCGGCCACCCGGGCGGCATATTTGCGCATGCGCCGGGTTTCGCGCAGGGTGAGGATCACCCCGCCGTCGGCAAAGGGGGCACAGGACAAGGCGCAGGAGCGCTCGCCGTGCCGCAGACCGAAGATCACCTCCCGGTCGTGGAAGGTCTTGCGGTCGGCCAGGATGGATTTGAACACGTCACTGGCCCGGATGAAGGTCCGGATGTTTTTCCCGGCGGCGTCCGCGCTCAGGCCGAGCATGGCGCAGGCCTGCCGGTTGATGCTGGTGATGGTTCCGTCCCCGGCGAGCACGATGACGCCGTCGTCGAGCAACTCCAGGATGATGCGCTGGGTGCGGGCCAGGCTGCGCAGGCGCAGGTGCTCCTCGATGGCGTGGGCCGCGGCCTCGACCAGCCCCAGGGTGTGCTGGTGGAAGTTCTCGGTGCTGATCGCCAGGTTGATCGCCCCCAGGAATCGGCCGGCGCTGTCGTGGACCGGCGCGGCGGAGCAACTCAGATAATGGAGGGAGGCGCTGTAATGTTCCGAGGCGATGACGTGGACGGGCCGGCGTTCGACCAGGCACACGCCCATGCCGTTGGTGCCAAGGGTCGTCTCGTCGCAGCGCCGTCCCGGCGCGCCGTATGGCACGTTTTCCAGATCCTCGCGGGTGGCCGAGACATGGAGCACCAGTCCGGTGGTGTCCACCAGGGTGACCACGCTGCTGGACAGATGGATGGAGTGGGCCAGCCGGTCCATGACCTGCTTGGCCGTGTCCACCAGCTCCTGGTTTTCGGCGGTGGACCGGGCCAAGCCGGCGGCGTCGATGGGGCACAGGGCCAGGGTCTCGGCCGGAAACCCGGCCCGCCGGCAGCGCTGCCAGGATTGCAGGATGAGCGGGCGCACGATGGCTTCGTCCACTGCCATACCGGCCACAAACCGCCGCCACTGGGCGGAAACGGCGACCATGCGTTCCTTGGAAAGGGGAGGATGGACCGGAGCCTTCATGCGGAGCCTGCCTTGCCGCGCTGGAGTGCAAGCGCGATGACATAACATACGGCCCAGGCGGTGGGAATTCAAGCCAAGCGCGCCAGATCGCATTGCCTTTCCCGGGCCAACCGATTACCCGAGGCGGTGGCGGGGCGATCCTGCCGCACACCCATGAGCACTCCACGTCAGATACTCAAGCAGGTTTTCGGTCACGACCGCTTTCGCGGTCCCCAGCAGGCCATCGTCGAGCACGTGGCTGCCGGCGGCGACGCCGTGGTGCTGATGCCCACCGGCGGCGGCAAATCCCTGTGCTACCAGATCCCGGCCATCCTGCGCCCGGGCACGGCCATTGTCATTTCGCCGCTGATCGCGCTCATGCGCGACCAGGTGCAAACCCTCTCCGGCCTTGGCGTACAGGCCGAGTGCCTGCATTCGGCCCTGCCGGCCGGCGCGGCCCGGGAGGTCATGGCCAGGCTGCGTCGGGGCGAGCTCGACATCCTCTACACCGCCCCGGAGCGGTTCATGACCCAGGGCTTCGCCAACCTCCTGGCCGGGCTGCCCCTGGCCCTTTTCGCCATCGACGAGGCCCACTGCGTCTCCCAGTGGGGGCATGATTTCCGGCCGGAATATCTGCAGCTGGCCTCCATTGCCCACGACTTTCCCGGCGTGCCCCGCATGGCGCTGACGGCCACGGCCGATGGCCCGACCCGGGCCGACATCCTCACGCGCCTGGAACTGTCCCAGGCCCGCATCTTCGCCACCGGCTTCGACCGGCCAAACATCCGCTATCTGGTAGAACCCAAGGACCATCCCCGGCGGCGGCTGTTGCGGTTCATCCGCGAGGAGCACCCCGGCCAGTCCGGCATCGTCTACCGCCTGTCCCGGGCCAAGACCGAGGACACGGCCCAGTGGCTTTCCGACAACGGCATCCCGGCCCTGGCCTACCACGCCGGCCTGGCCCCGGCCGAGCGCGACCGCCGCCAGGACCGGTTCATGCGCGAGGAAGGCCTGGTCATGGCCGCCACCGTGGCCTTCGGCATGGGGGTGGACAAGCCCGACGTGCGTTTTGTGGCCCATCTCGATCCGCCTAAGAGCCTGGAGGCCTACCATCAGGAGACCGGCCGGGCCGGTCGCGCCGGCGAGCCGGCCACGGCGCTGATGCTCTACAGCCTGGCCGACTTCGCCGCCCTGCGCCGGCTCATCGCTCCGGAAGGCGGCGAAGGCACGCGCACCCGCATCGACCTGTCCAAGCTCGACGCCCTGGCCGGCTACTGCGAGACCGATTGCTGCCGCCGCCAGACTCTGCTTGGCTATTTCGGCGAGGCCCGGCTTGAGCCGTGCGGCAACTGTGACGTCTGCCTGGACCCGAGCGAACCCGAGGACGCCACCGTGGCCGCCCAGAAGGCGCTGTCGTGCGTTTTTCGCACCGGCCAGCGCTTCGGGGCCAGCCATTTGGTCGACGTGTTGCTCGGCCGGCCGACCACCCAGGTGGAGCGCTTCAACCACCGCGAGGTGAGCACGTTTGGCATCGGCGCGGACCTGACCAAGGACCACTGGCGGGCCATCTACCGCCGTCTGGCCGCCATGGGGGCCTTGGCCCCGGATGACGCCGGCCACGGGGGGTTGGTGCTCACGCCGCTGGCTTGGGAGATCCTCAAGGGGCAGCGGCCCTTTGCCATGCGCCTGCCCAAGGAACCGCCGCCCAAGGAGCGGCGCAAGCGCTCCCGGGGGACTGCCGGGGAGGGCGGCGGCAAAAAGAGCTGGGTCTACGACCATCTGACCACCCCCGAGGATGCGGCCCTGTGGGACCGGCTGCGCTCCTGGCGGGCCGAGACGGCCAAGGAGGCCGGCGTGCCGCCCTATGTGGTCTTCCATGACCGCACGCTGCTGGACGTCGTGCTGTTAAAGCCTCAGGACGCCGCCGGGCTGGCCGGAGCCGGCGGCATGGGCCAGGCCAAGATCGACAAATACGGCCAGACGCTGCTTACCATGCTCGCCGAGCACTACGCCGCCCACGGCCGGGCCGCGCCGCGTCCGGCCTTGCCGCCCGAGGCTGGCGCTCCGGTGTCGCGAGAGCCCAACGACACGGCGGCCAAGTCGCTGGCCCTTTTCCAGGAACTCGGCTCGGTGGAAGCGGTGGCCAAAAAGCGCGAGCTGGCCGTGTCCACCATCCACGGCCATTTGCTGGCTTACGTGGCCTGGGGCAAGATCGAAGCGGCTTCTGTCTGCGGCTTGCCGGATGAGCTCATGGCCCGGGCGCGCGAGACCCTGTCGCGGCTGCGGCGCGAAGGCGTCCCAGGCCTGGGCGCCGCCCACGAGGCCCTGGGTGGCGCGGTCTCGTTCGAGGCCCTGCGCTGCATCGACGCCGAGCTGCGGGCCAAGGCCCGGGACGGGCAGGACTGATGGCGTCCCAAGCGGCGACCGGTTCGAACGAGGCGCGCCAAGGACAGGAGCCGACCGGCGGATTCGTGTCGCGCGCGGTCAGGCTTTTGCGCAGCAGGCCCCTGCGCGGGGTCACTCTGGCCCTGGTGGTGGTGCTCCAGGGCGTGCTCTTCCTGACAGGCTACCGCCTCACGCCTGACCAGTTGGCTTTGCACCGGGTGTCGATGCAAGGCTTTGACGCCATCCTGACCGAATCCGTGGCCGCCGCCGTGGTGTCCGGGCGCTTCTGCTTTTTCTTTTCGCCGCTGTCGTATTACGCCGAGCTGCTGTCCGACTATTTCCTGGTCCGGGCGTTGTTTATCGGCGTCTACTTCGGCCTCTTGTGGGCCTTTGCCGCCTATTGGGCCCGGCTGGTCCGGGCCGAGGCCACGACACTGTTGCTGCTGTTGCTCGTCTCCCTGCAAATCCTTGATTTCAACAATCTGCCGCCCAACAGCTTCACCATCGCTTTTACCCTGCCGGCGTTGCTGCTGGTGTGCTCTCGATTGGTCTTGCTGCGATGCGACGAGGCGCTCTCCCAGGCCTCGACGGCCAAGCGGCTGGCCCTCTTTGTCGTGGTGCTGGCCGCCTATCTGGCCAGCGACTACGTCTTTATTTTCGGCGTCTCCCTGCTGCTCCTGGAGTACGCCCTGGCCTGGTGGCGTGGCCGGGGCGGGTTGATTGCCAAGGCCAAGGCGCTTCTGTGGCGCAGGAAAACCTGGTTTGACGCGACCCCGGTGGCCCTGGCCGCCCTGGCCTACGGCGGCTGGCGGCTGCTCCATCCGCCGGCCTACGCCGGCACCACTCTGGCCGCGACCTTCGATCCGGCCCTGGTCCTGGCCACGGCCGCCGCCCATGCCGTGGGCGGGTTCACCCTGGCCCGGCCCGATCTTTACGCCGTGCTTGCGGCCAACGCCTCGCCGCCGCCCGGGGGCGTCTTGCCCCTGGCCGTGGTGTTTGTCGGCAGCGCCTTCCTGGGGGCGGCCACGCTCCACAGGCAGCGGGGGCTGGCCTTGGGCAAACGCCTGGCGGCCGTCTGCCTCGGTCTGGCCTTTTTTGTGGTCCTGCCCTTGGCGCTCTCGCCCAAGTATCAGCAATTGCAGCTGGAACACCTCCCGGCCTATGTCGACAGCCGGTTTGCCTTCCTGTGGATCACAGCTGCCCTGGCCTGCCTTGTCTGTCTCCTTGGCCGGCATCTCGGCCAGGGCACGCGGCGGCTTGTTCTTTCGATGCTGTTCGGGATGATTCTGGGCGCGGCCTCGGCCTACACGTACTCCCACAACGCGGACATGAGCCAGGCCATGCTGGAGTACACGGCCGCCTGGGACCGGGCCGGGCGGCTTGCCGCTGAGGCGCGTGGCGTCGCCGGGCCGAGCAGTGCCGAAGCGGACCCAAACGGCGGCATCGCCGCCCGCGTCGATCCTTTGGGGCTGGTGGCGGGCCATCCTGAATTCGACCTGGAGGCCTATTGGCGGCAGTACGTGGCCTGGCGCGAAGCGCGCCGGGACGACGCCTGGCTTGGCGTAAGCCTCGGACGTTTCGCCGCCCGGCCCGTGATGCTTACCCCCGGCCGCCTCTATGCGGCGGCCGAGTGGCCCCGGCGGTTTTACGGCCGCGCCGGCTGGTACTGGCCGGCCGCCTGGGGCGTGTACAGCCGGGGCGAGCGGGCCTATTTGCCCTTTGGCGGCGTCACGCCCGGCAAGGACGGGGTGCTGGCCTTCACGGCCGGCGGCGTGCTGGCCCCGGGAAGCGCTGCCCAGGCCTTGGAAGTGCGGGTCAACGGCAAGCCGCTGGCGACCCTTGGGCTGACGGCCACGCCGGCCGTGCAGCAGGTGGCCGTGCCTGGCGAGCTTTTGACAGGCGGGCTGGCGACGTTCGAATTTCGCGTGGACCGGCCGTTTTCGCCGGCCTCCCTGGGCGGCGATGACCACCGTCGGCTCGGGTTCGCTCTGCTCAACGTCTTGTTCGTCCAGCCCTGAGGCACGCGCCGCCGGGCTGGGTCGCTTTCCCGAGCCAAGTCCCTCGGCCCAAGCTGTTTCCAGCCGGTTGCCTTGGCTCGAAAGGGGCGAAAGCCGGCCAAGGTTTCCGCGCCAAGCGACAAAAAAAGGCCCGGGCCGCCGCGCGGCGGGGCGGGGCGTTTTGCGGGCA
>JAEZMB010000230.1 GCA_023435825.1 Pseudomonadota bacterium
CGGCGGGACGTAGCCCGGCGGCGGGTAGCCCGGCGGCGGCGGCGGCGCGGGCCGACAGCCGCCCGGAGTCCAGACCATGCCCGGCGGGCAGGGCGGCGGCTGGGTCAGGCCGGACTGGGGAGCCAGCAGCGCGGCGCAGGTCAGGGCCGCGAGCAGGGCCAGGACGATTTTGGTGTTCATGGCGTTATCCTTTGGTTTCCGGGTCAGCGCATGGAATTGGCCCGGGCGGTGCAATTGACGAAGATGGCGTTGCATTGGTTGTTGCACATGTTGCGCGCCTGTCCATAGGTCCGGTAGTTGCAGTTCTGGGCGCATGCCGCCTGTTGCTGGTTGCAGCGCATCAGCGCCCGCGCCCTGCGGCCGCCTTGCGGGGGCGGCGGCGGATAGTAGCCGGGCGGCTGGACGGTCACCGCCGGGGGCTGGATGGTCACCGACGGCGGCTGGACGATGATGCCCGGCCCCTGGGCCACCGGGCCGGGGGCCTTGACCGTGGCCGGCGCCTGGACCATGGCCGGCGCCTGGACGGGGGCCGGGGCCTGGACCGTGGCCTGGGGTTGGCCCTTGGGCGGGCGCGGCGGTTGCCCGCCGGGCGGCGGGGGCGTGGTCATGTTCTGGGGCGGCGGAGCCTGGGCCAGAAGGGCCTGGGGGGCGGCCAGAACGGCGGCCAGGGCCAGGCCGGCCAGGGCGACGACGGCGCGCGAAGGAAATTGCATGAGTCTTGCCTCCTCGTTGAGTCTTTGGCTGGGCATAATATGCAAGTATAGGGCCTTTGCAAAAAATCACAACGCGTTTTCGCGCGCAAGAGGATCGCATGGCGGACGAGGCGCTTGACCGGACCCTGGAGGAAGCGGCGAACCTGCTGCGGCGGGCGCGGTCGGTGGTGGCCCTTACCGGGGCCGGCATATCCGTTGCAAGCGGCATCCCGGATTTTCGCAGCCCCGGCGGGGTGTGGGAACGCCACGACCCCATGGCCGTGGCCACGGCCCAGGCCCTGGCCCGCGATCCGGCCCGGGTCTGGCAATTCTTGCGCGAGGTGCTGGCCATGGTGGACGCGGCCCGGCCCAACCCGGCCCACGAAGCCCTGGCCCGGCTGGAGGCGGCGGGGCGGCTGGCCGGGGTCATCACCCAGAACATCGACGGTCTGCATCAGGCGGCCGGATCGGCCAATGTGGTGGAATACCACGGCGGCGTGCGGCATTTTTTCTGCATGGGCTGCGGCGCGGAGCATGACGGCGCGCTGGCGCGACGGCTGTCGCCCAAGGCGTTGCCGTGGCGTTGCGAAGACTGCGGCGGGGTGGTACGTCCGGACATCGTTTTCTTTGGCGAGGCCATTGCACTTGACGCTCTGACGAAAAGCGGTCAATTGGCCTTGGCCGCCGACGTCATCGTGGTGGCCGGAACATCGGGGGAGGTCGCCCCGGCCAATCTTCTGCCCAGGGAGATCAAGGCCAGGGGCGGGGGTGTTGTGGAAATCAATCTTACGGAAAGCGCCTACAAGGGCTTGGCCGACGTACGCCTTAAGGGAAGGGCGGAAGTCGTGTTGCCGGCCCTTATTGAACGCGTGCTTTCCTAACCTGCTGCATTTTCCCACAGGTGGGTCGCAATGGACGCGCTTTCGCCGCATGGCGGCTTGTGGGCCATGATGGCCAGCGCCACGCCGACGGTTATTTTCGTCTTGTGCGTGCTGGCATTCATGTCCCTGGGCTGCTGGAGCATCATTTTCGTCAAGTTTTTCACGCTGACCGCCGCCAAGCGCGATACGGCCCGGGACTACGAACGGTTCCAGGAAGCCGACACCTTGCGCGCGGCCATGCAGGCGCTGGGGCAGTCCCGGCATTCGCCGGCCTTTTTCGTCGGCCGCATGGCCTTTGAAGAGCTGGTGCGCATGGAGCAGGCCGATCTCGACCCGGCCGAAAAAGGGCACGTGGCCATGGACAACATCCGCCGCGTGCTGCGCCAGGCCGTGTCCATGGAGCTGGCCAAGCTCTCCAAGAACCTCGCCTTCCTGGCGACCACGGCCAACGCCACCCCGTTCATCGGCCTTTTCGGCACGGTCTGGGGCATCATGAACTCGTTCCACTCCATCGGCCTGCAGCAGTCCGCCGCCCTGGCCGCCGTCGCCCCGGGCATCTCCGAAGCGCTGGTCGCCACGGCCATCGGCCTGGCCGTCGCCATCCCGGCGGTTCTGGCCTACAACTACTTCCTGGGCTTCGTGACCAGCATCGAAAACGAGCTGGTCAACTTCGCCGGGGCGTTTTTAAACCGCATCCAGCGCGAGGTCACCTGGACCCCGCGCGAGGCCGCCCAGCCCGCTCCGTCCGCCCAGGCCGCCGCGCGCCGCCAGCAGCAGGCCGCCGCCGAGAGGTTCTAGGCCATGGGCATGCAGACCGGCGGCAAGGGCCGGTTTCTGGCCGACGTCAACGTCACGCCCTTCGTGGACGTGATGCTGGTGCTGCTCATCATCTTCATGGTCACCGCGCCCATGATGACCCAGGGGCTTGAGGTGGACCTGCCCCAGACCCGGGCCGTCAGCGTTTTGCCCAAGGAGGACACGAGCCTGGTGTTGACCGTCAAGGCCGACGGCTCGATTTTCCTGGACAAGTATCAGGTGGAGTACGCCGACCTTGAAGGCCAGGTGAAGCGGCTGGTGACGGACCAGAAAAAGCAGCTCTTTTTGCGGGCCGACCAGGCCGTGGCCTACGGCACGGTGGTCAAGGTCATGGGCATCATCAAGGCGGCCGGCGTCGACAAGCTCGGCGTCGTGGCCGAGGACGAGAAATCGGCCAAGAACGCCGCCGCCGCGGCGGCCGCGGCCGCCAAAAAGAAATAGGCCCGGCCGGGAGCCGTTCCCGGAGCGTGACCGATAGAGAACACCATGCGCGTCCTTGGCTGGATATTTTCCATCTTCCTGCATCTGACCGTGGTGCTGGCGAGCTTGCTCTTCGTCAGCATCGAGCCGGTCAAGTTCCAGCTCAACGTGCCGGTCTACGAGGTCGACCTCGTGTCCCTGGCCCCGCCGGGGCTGCCGCCCGGCGAAGTCGGGCTGCCCCTTGGCCCCAAGGGGCCGGGGGATCGGCCCGAGCCCGGCCCGGCCGAACCCGAGGGGGGCCCTGGCGCGGCGGCCAAGGAGACCCTGCCCGAACCGGCCGAGGCTCCGGCCACGCCGGCCAAGCCCATACCGCCCGAGCCCGTGGCCGCCGTGCCCGAGCCGCCGCAGCCCAAGCGGCACGAGCCCGAGCCGGAACCGAAAAAGCCCGAACCCAAGCCCGAGCCGAAAAAGCCCGAGGCCAAGCCCATTCCCACGGAACAGGCCAAGCCCGAGCCCAAGCCCGAGCCGAAACTCGAACCCAAGCCCGATTTCAAGAAGATCGAGGAAGCCACGCGCAAGGCCGAGGAACAAAAGAAGGCCGAAGAGCAGAAGAAAATCGACGAGGCCAAGAAAAAGGCCGAAGAGCATAAAAAGGCCGAGGAACAAAAGAAGGCCGACGAGGCCAAGAAAAAGGCCGAGGACGCCAAGAAGGCCGAGGACCAGAAGAAAGCCGACGAGGCGAAGAAAGCCGCCGACGCCAAGAAGGCGGCCGACGACGCCAAGAAGGCCGCCGAGGCGGCCAAGGCGTCCGAGAAAAGCACCCTGGAGCAGGCCCTCAAGGACGCCAAGGCCAAGGCCGGCGGCGGCTCGGGTTCCGGCTCGGGACCGGGGGCCGGCGCATCCGGCGGCGACGCCGTGACCAAGGCCCTGGCCGACGCCCGCAAGGCGGCCGGCGGCGGGGGCGGCGGCGTTCCCGGCGGCACGCCCGGCGGCGGTGGGGGCGGCGGCGTGACCATGGGGGTCTACGCCCAGATCGTCAACCGCGAGGTCAAGAAGAACTGGCGCTTCCCCCAGACCGGGGCCAAGCAACAGCTCGCCGCCGTGGTCGAGGTGCATATCGACAAGGACGGCCGCATCCTCAACTATCGGCTGGTACAGCCCTCGGGACAGCCCAATTTCGATGCCTCCACGGTCAAGTCCGTGGCCGAAACCGAGACCCTGCCGCCGCCGCCGGCCGGACTCAACGTCCTGCAGCTGCGGTTTACCTCCCAGGAACTCGGACAGTGACGTTTTCCCGCATCCCGCGCCGCGCGATTGCGCCCGGCGCGGGATCGGGCTATGAGGGCGCAAATAGCGGTCCCTGCCCGGCCACCGGCCGAGGAAACCGCCTTGGCTGCCCTGACGCCGGCCCTGCCTTTCCTTTATAGGGCCTGCGCCCAACCCTTCAAAACGACATTTCAGGGATTTCAGGCGATGATCATGCGAAAGCGGATGATGGTGACCGGCATGTGGTGCGCGCTTTTGGCCGCGCTGTTGTGCCTGGGCGCGACGCGGGTCCAGGCCCAGTCGTCCCTGGCCGTGGACATTCAGGGCCCGGGGCAGGCCAAGATGAATCTGGTGCAGGCGCGGCCCTTTGCCGGCGGCGGCCAGATGACCCCGGCCGAAAAGCTTCAGGATCTCATCAACAAGGACCTGCAGTTCCTGCCCTTCCTGCAGATCGTGCCCCAGTCCAGCGTGCCTGGCCAGGTGGCCGGGGCCACGGCCGACCAGATCGACTTCAAGCCGTTTGGCCTGGCCAAGATCGACGTGCTGGTGACGGCCAACTGGACGCCCGGCGGCAATCTCGGCAACGTCGAGCTGCGCGGCTTCGAGGTCTATTCCCAGAAGGTGCTGGTCGGCAAAGGCTACGATGCGGTCACCGACGCCCAACTGCCCGACATCGCCGACCGGTTCTGCATGGAACTCATGCAGGCGCTCACCGGCCAGGGCGGCTTTTTCAATTCCCAGATCGCCTTCGTCAAGCCCAGCGCCGGCAAGGGGGCCGACATCTGGACCGTGCGCCCCACCGGCCGAGGGCTTAACCGGGTGACCAACTACAACGAACTCGGCATGGCCGTGAGCCCCTGCTGGTCCTTCGACGGCCGGCGCATCGTGTTCACGCTCATCGGCTCGCGCGGCCATTACCTGGGCGTGTGGTCCGGCGGCGGCAAGCCGCAGGTCTACACCCTGCCGTCCACCAACGTGGTCAGCCCCCACTTCCTGCCCGACGGCCAGGTGGCGGTGAGCCTGACCATGCACGGCAAGGCCGACATCTATCTGCTCAATTCCGCCTACCAGCCGGGACAACCCCTGGTGGCCGGCAGCGGCATCGAGGTCTCGCCCACCTTTGCCGCCTCGGGCGGGGCCATGGCCTACGTCTCCGACGGCACCGGCAGCCCCAACATCTACGTCACCACGGTGCACGGCGGCGCGGGCCGGCGGGTGACCACCTCGGGCTACAACACCAACCCGAGCATGAGCCCGGACGGCAAATTGATCGCCTTCACCAAGCAGCTCGGCGGCGCCCAGAAGGTGTTCGTCATGGATCTGGCCACCGGCCAGGAGACCCAGGTCACCTCGGGCGGCGGCTCGGACGAGAACCCGTCCTTTTCCCCCGACGGCTACTTCATCGCCTTCTCGTCCACCCGAAGCGGTCAGAAAAAGATCTTCGTGACCACGCGCCACGGCGCGCCGCCGGTGATGATCCCCACCGGCGACGGCGCGGCCTACATGCCGAGCTGGGGGCCCCTGGCCCAGTAGCCCGGGGGCAGGGCGGGGGCGGCTTGACGGCCGCTTGCCCCGCCCGGCCCCGGACAATGATCTGAGTTGGTTGGCGAAATGTGCGCAACACCCCGGAACCGCCGTTAATTGCCTGTTGCAATTTATTGCGGGAGGCGTAATTGGAGGCCGGTTCCGGCGGCGCTTCGCCAGCCCACGGGAACGCCCCGGGGCAAAGCCCTGAGGATATTTTCAATGCCCTGGCGGGCAATGTGAGGAGGAAGAGGAAATGATGCGTTCGAAAATGTTACTGATGGCCATGTTGGTCCTGATGCTGTCCCTGGCTGGTTTCGGTTGCGCCAAGAAGGCCGGCGGTCCCGGAGACGGTTCCGGCACGAGCTGGGAAGAGCAGGAGCGCGCTCGCCTGGAGCAGGAGCGTCTGCTGCGCGAGAAGCTGGGCGCCGCCTCCAACGAGCTGGCCCAGATGGTCCACTTCGCCCTGGACAGCTCCAACCTGAGCGCCGAAGCCCGGCAGAACCTGACCCGCAAGGCCGAGATCCTGCGCCAGTACCCGCAGATCAAGCTGATCGTCGAAGGCAACTGTGACCAGCGCGGCACGGCCGAGTACAACCTCGCCCTGGGCGAGCGTCGTGCCCAGGCTGCGGCCCAGTACCTGGTCAACCTCGGCATTGGCGCCGATCGCCTGTCCACCGTCAGCTACGGCAAGGAGCGTCCGCTTGATCCGGGCACTTCCGAAGCCGCCTACGCCAAGAACCGTCGCGACGAGTTCCGCGCCACGTACTAGTTTCCGACTGCCCCGCGCAGACAAACGGCCGTCCGGGCAACCGGGCGGCCGTTTTGCGTTGGGGCGATGGGGGTGATGCGGCGGGGCGGCTGGCGGCGTGTCCGCCCTTGAGGCCGGGCCGGTCATGGTCCGGCGGGGCGGGCGACGGCCGGATTCCCGGCCGCCGCCTTACCCCTGCCGCGTGTTGAGCTGCTTGATGAGCCCCGTCAACGCGCCGGTCTGGTTGGCCAGGTTGTCGAAGTGGCGCGAGGCGTCGTCGGCCCGGTGGGCGTTTTCGCGGGCGATCTCGCTGACGTCGTCCATGCTGTCCATGATGGAGCGGGCGGACACGGCCTGCTGGTCGGCGGCGGCGGCGATGGCCCGGACCTGGGCGGCGGCCTGTTCGGCCACGGTCTGGATCTGGCGCAGCTTGTCGCCCGAGGCCTCGGCCAGTCCGGCCACCTCGTCCACGGCGGCCAGGGTCTTGTCCACGCTGTCGCGGTTGTCGCGGGTCATGGCCTGGATGGCCTGGATGGACTGTCCCACTTCGCCGGTGGCGGCCATGGTCTTCTCGGCGAGCTTTCGCACCTCGTCGGCCACCACGGCGAAACCACGTCCGGCGTCGCCGGCCCGGGCGGCCTCGATGGCGGCATTGAGCGCCAGGAGGTTGGTCTGGTCGGCGATGTCGGAGATGACCTGGATGACCGCGCCAATGCCTTCGGACTGGCTGCCCAGCCGCCCCATGTCGGCCTTGAGGGAGTCGGCCATGGCCTTGAGGCTGACGGTTGCGGTCTTGGCCTGGCTGACCAGGGTCGCGCCTTCGGTGGCGGTCTCGCGGGTAAGCGCCGTGGAGCGGGAGGCTTCGGCGGCGTTCTGGGCCACTTCGCCCACGGCGTCGCGCATCTGTCCCATGGCCTCGGCCGTGGATTCGAGACGCTGGCGCTGGCCGGACGCGCCGGAGCGGATGCCGTCGCCGATGGCGGTCAGGTCGCGGGTGGCGTTGCCGAGCTCGCCGACGACCCCGGTGAGCCCCTGGACAGTGGCCAGCATGGCCGCGCCGGCGGCTTCGGCCTGACGCATGGCCTGACGGGCTTCCTCGGCGGCCTGTTCCGAGCGCTGGGCCTGGGCGCGGGCCTCGTGCTCCTTGTCGGCCAGGGCGGCCAGATTGGCCCGCAAGGAAACGGCCATGGCTTCCAGGGCCTGCTTGAGCTGGCTGGCCTCGTCGCGGCCCGAGGCTTCGAGGTGGACGTCGAGGTCGCCGGCAGCGATGCGCCGGGCGGCCTCGGTGGTTTCGCGGATGGGACGCACGATGCCCCGTGAAACGACCAGGCTCATGGGCAACAGCACGGCCAGGAACATGACACCAAAGACGAGGGAATCAATGAGCGTGGCCCGATTGGCCGTTTCCCGCATCCGGGCGGCCATGGCCGCGGCGGCTTCGTCCACGTTGTCCACGTAGACGCCGGTGCCGATCCAGTAGGGCGTGCCCGGGATGGGCGCGGCGTAGCCGATCTTGGGCATTTCGCCCTTGCCGGGCTTGGCCCAGGAGAAATTGACGAATCCGCCGCCGGAGGCGGCGGCCCGGGCCAGTTCGCGCACGGAATACACGCCGTCCGCGCCCTTGAGGTCGCCGAGATCCTTGCCGTGCAGGGCCGGGTTGACGGCGTGGGCCACGCTGGTCGTGCCGGAATAGATGAAGAAATAGCCCGAGCGGTCGGTTTCGAAAATGGCGTCCTTGATGGCCTCGCGCAGATGCGACACCTTGGCGGCCTCGTCGGGCAGCCCGGCCAGGGCCTTGGCCAGGGCGGCGGCCATGACGTCGGTGGCGACCTTGATCTTGGCGCGCTGGCCGCCAAGCATGTCGCTTCGGGCTTCGTCGGCCCCGGCCTTGGCCAGGCTGTAGGACGAGTAGGCGCCGACGGCGAAGATGACGCCGGCCGACAGGGCCGAGACAAAAAACAGGATCAGCAAACGGGTGGCGATGGGGAGATGCTTCAAGACGAAACTCCTTGTCTTGATGGGAAAAAAGCACGACCGCCCCGGACAACGCCCGGGGCGGCGAGGGGCTGTCCCGGCCCGGGGCACGCGGTCGGCGGTCCCAGGCCGGGGCGCGAGGCGGGGGATTACAGCGCGGCGCGGCCGGCCAGGGCCAGGAGATAGGCGACGGTGGAGGCGGCCACGAACTGGCGGGCCCGGCAGACGAAGGCCTTGCGCTTGCACAGCATGAACTCGATCATGCCCAGGCGCTCGTCGGGACGGTCGCGTATATGCGGCAATTTGTCGATGTAATGGTCCATGTAGGCGTGTTCGGACAGCAGGAGCAGGTAGATGCGCTTGCGGAAATACAGGCTGTAGAACAGGACGAAAACCAGGAAATACAGGGCAAAGACCGTGACGGCATAGGTGAGGCTCAGCATCGATTCCTTCCTTTTCGGGCCTGGCGAAATGAGTCGTTGATTGTTGTTTCTCCCACACTTTGGCCCCGACTTCAAGACGCGGCGGGGCAAGGTCGCCGGACCGGCTCCGGCTGCCTCCGGGGTGCGGCTGTCGGGGCGCGACACGGCGCGACGCCGGCCTTGCCCACGCGCGCCCGTGTGTGGCGGAGGGTGACGTCTACCGGTTGGCCGTGGACTAGCCTTGCCCACGCGCGCCCGGGTGTGGCCGTCAGGCTCGGCTGCCGTCCTTTCCACCGTCAACGCCCTTGCCCGCACACCCGCCCGGGTGTAGCCTGCCGCGACCATTTCGGGAGGGACCCTCATGTTTGCCATGAACGACCGTTTGGCCTTGCTCGTGTCGGGCCTTGGCCCCCTGGGGCGTATGCCCTACGCCCAGGGCACCTGGGGCTCGGCGGCGGCGGTGCTGGTCGCGCCGCTGGTGTTTTTTCCGCTGCCTTTCTGGGCGCGCGTGCTGCTGCTCGTGGCGATCTTTTTCGTCGGGGCCAGGGCGGCCGGACGTACCGAGGAGATCCTGGGCCGCAAGGACCCGGGGCATGTGGTCATCGACGAGTTGGTTGGCCAGTGGATCACACTGTTGCCCTTTGCCGCGCCCGGGCCGTTCGAACTCATCGCCGGCTTTTTCCTGTTTCGGGCCTTCGACATTTTGAAACCGCCGCCGGTGCGGGCCTCCGAGCGCTGGCTGCCGGGCGGCTACGGCGTCATGATCGACGACGTGCTGGCCGGGGTCTACGCCTGCCTGTGCCTGGCCGTGCTGGTCTGGCTGCGCGGCTAGGATCGACAATCGGCGGACCCAGCCCTTGGGGCGGGGCGTCACGACCATGGCCGGCAACGGTTTCCTATCGCATCCGTCGGATTTGTCGTGGCGGGAGGCCCTGGCCTGTCTGTCTTTGTCACAAAGTGGACGAAAAGGGATCGCCCCGGTGCGACGCTTGGCGGGTCGGCCGGGGCGATGACGTTTTTTGCGCGATATGTGGCCCGGTGGGAAAAAACCGTACTTTGGGGGTTGTCCGGGCGTGTCGGGAGGCGGGGGCCGGAGTCGGTTTCAAAACACCACAATTTCCGTGGGTTGCTCCGGCAAGCGAGACCGACTCCATTTGGGGGGAACCGAAATCGCGACCGGGTGGCGACTAATGAAACAACAGCCCTCGGTAGATGAAGCGTTCGTACACGGAGCAAAGCCGTCTGGCGTTGCGGCGAGCCAGCCCGAAATCCATGAGCCGGCAGTACATGTGCATGGGATTGAGTCGGTGTTGCAGGTAGTTACGGATGATGTTCATGGCGTTGCCTCGCTTGGGAGCAGTCCTTTACCCCCGTGGAACACAGCGAGTAAGTAGCAATATCCGTTCCAGGGGCGTCCTTGCCCCGGCAGCGGCGGCCTCGCTCCTCTTATCGGCGGTTGCGGCCAAAGCCTTACGGGGCGGCGGGCATAAAAAAACCCGCGCCGGCGGACCGGCGCGGGGCGTCCCTTGGGGGGACAGGAATCGTCAGGATTTGGTGATGGCTTCGGCCGGGCAGGCGTCGATGGCTTCATCCACGCAGTCGGCGTCGGTGTCGGAATCTTTCACGATGGCCTTGTCGCCGTCGCCGTTCATTTCGAAGGCGTCGGGGCAGGTCTCAACGCAAGCTTCGCAACCCATGCAGGCATCATCATCGATAAGAATGGCCATGTCTCCGTCCTCCTTGAGTTTAGCCAAGCGTGCCATACCCGGATTTTCCGGCTGGAAAACCTCCGCGACAACGCCCGACTTCCGTTAACACGTTCTGCTTTCTCACTGGCGCCCAAAAACCTCAGCCGCTCCAGGGATGCCCGAGCATCCCGGAAAATGCCTTCGCGATCCGCAACGTGATGGCTGGCGCAGGCCGGACTTGCATCCGTTTTGCGCCTGGAATTTTCCTCCCGGTGCGGCGTCCGCCCGGGAATTCGTCTATGACGGGGCGCTTTCGAAAAGTCAAGGACGGGAGGAAAAGCCCGAAGTTGACAATTCCTCGACATTTTCCAATCCTGCCAGACTCCGCTTCGGCCCGCTCCCGGGGCGGGAGGGCGGACGATTTGGGCTTTGACGCCTCGGGGCAAAATCCGTACATTCCCCTGGCTGGCTGTGTTTTTTTTGTCGAGCCATTTGCCAAGACGTCGCTGAGGGCCATGTTGCCAGACATCCAGAATCTGCTCGAATCCTTGCCCTCCCATGCCGCCCTGCTCGACGGGGACGGCCGCATCCGCTTCGTCAACGCCTCCTGCCTGGAATTCCTGCGCGACCTCGACCCTGCCGCCGCCGTGGGCAGTTCCTTTGTCGATTCCTGCGTCAAGCTTTTGCCGGAAACCGTGTCCGCCGCCGTGCGCGAGGGCCTGGCCGCCGTGCTGGACGGCCGGCTGCCCCGCTATGAGATGGACCTGCCCTGCGGCCCCTCGGGCAGCCAGGTCTGGCGCGCCCTGTGCCTTACGCCCCTTCGCGGCCCCACGGCCGGGGCCGTGGCCACGTTCACCGACATTTCCCGGCAAAAGCAGCTCGAAGAACACATCCTGCACGACGCCTTCCACGACACCCTGACCGGGCTTTTCAACCGGGCGCTTTTTATCAACCGCCTGGATCAGGCCATCAAGCGCCTGCGGCGCAATCCCGACGCCCTCTACGCGGTCCTCTACCTCGACATGGACCGCTTCAAGCTCGTCAACAAGACCTTCGGCCACGTCACCGGCGACCGGCTGCTCATGGTCATCGCCAACCGGCTGCAAAAGCAGTTGCGCGAGCTGGACACCCTGGCCCGTTTCGGCGGCGACGAGTTCGCCATCCTCATCGAGGACATCTCCGGCCTGGACGAGGCCAGCACCATGGCCGAAAACGTGCTGCGCCAGCTGGCCCAGCCGTTTCGCCTCAAGAAACAGGAAATTTTCGTCACCTGCAGCCTCGGCGTGGTGGTGGGCTCGGCCGCCTATGAGCATCCCGACCAGGTGCTGCGCGACGCCGACAACGCCATGTACAGCTCCAAGGAGCACGGCGGCGACCACTACACCGTGTTCGACGCCGGCATGCGCGTGCTCACCCAACGCCGCATGGAAATGGAGCTGGCCCTGCGCCAGGCCATGGAATCCGGCGAGATCACCGTGCATTACCAGCCCATCGTGTCCCTGGCCACGGGCGAGGTTACGGGGCTTGAGGCCCTGGCCCGCTGGCAGCATCCGCGCCAGGGGTTCATACCGCCGTCGGAGTTCATCCCCATCGCCGAGGAGTCGGGGCTTATTAACGAGCTTGGCGCGCTGATCCTGCGCCAGTCCTGCCGCCGGTTGGTGGAGCTTGGCCGGGAACATCCCGAGGGCGAAAACCTTTCCGTGTCGGTCAACATTTCCGGCCGCCAGTTCAAACGGCCCGATTTTGTCCAGGAAGTGGCCGACATTCTGGCAGAGACCGGCATCGACGCCTCCCGGGTCAAGCTCGAACTGACCGAATCCGTGCTCATGGACGACGCCGACGAGGCCGTGCGGGCGATAAAAAATCTCAAGGCCCTGGGCGTCAAGGTCGTCATCGACGACTTCGGCACCGGGTATTCGTCCCTGTCCTACATCCAGCGCTTCCCCTTCGACAGCCTCAAGGTCGACCGCTCGTTTGTCGGCAACATGAACGAGGCCGAGCAGAACATGGAGATCGTGCGGGCGATCATCGCCATGGCCCACAAGCTGGGCCTGGAAGTGGTTGCCGAGGGCGTGGAGCTGGCCGAGCACAAGGCGGCCCTGTCCGAGCTGCGCTGCGAAAGCGCCCAGGGCTTTTTCTTCTCCCGCGCCGTGCCCGGCGAGGAGCTCGGCGAGCTTATGCGCCGCAACTGGAAGCCCGATCCCGGGCCGACGGTTTCCTGAAGGGCTGCTCGCGCCACAAAAAAAAGAGATTCGCCGTCGGCGCAGGAGGTGCTTATACACCCGGTTCCGAAGCTGTGCTTCGGGAACTCTTCCTAGTACGCCTGGCGAATCTCTGTTCGCGACGCCTCGTTGCGTCCGGTATGGTGATTGGCTTTTATTTCGCCCACCCCTCCGTTTGCGTTGGCGTCATATCTTCAGGGGAACCGCTCCCCTTGCATGTTCAAAATAAGCATCCCAAGAGCCTTGTAAAGAGTCTTTTCAGATCTCCCGCAACAACTCCACACCCTTTTCCCTATGCGGGGGGTCTGGGGGCCTCAGGCCCCCCGCCGCCGGCGGCTTCTTCTATTTTGGCTTCCTTATT
>JAEZMB010000130.1 GCA_023435825.1 Pseudomonadota bacterium
CGGGGGGGGGGGGGGCCCCCCCGCGCGGGGTGCCCAAGGGGCCCCCCCCCGCCCTTACGGCATCATGGGCGCGAGATTAAGCCCGGCATTGACCGGCAGGCCGGACATGAGGTTGGCGCAGGCGACCGCCTGGCCCGACGCCCCCCGGCAGAGGTTGTCGATGGCCGAGACGACGATGAGCCGGCCCGTGCGCGGATCGACCACGAGCCCAATGTCGCAGAACATCGTGCCGCGAACAAAGCGCGTTTCGGGCAGCTTGCCCACCGGCAGCACGCGCACCCAGGGGGCGTCGGCGTAGTGCTTGGCGTACAGCTCCCGGACCTCTTCCACGGTCATGGGCGCGACGAGCTTGGTGTAGATCGTCGAGAGGATGCCCCGGTCGATGGGCAGCAGGTGCGGATTGAACGATACCGTGATGGCCGCGCCGCCAAGCTTGGACAATTCCTGTTCGATCTCCGGGGTGTGGCGGTGCTTGCCCAGGTTGTAGGCCCGGAAGGTGTCGTGGACCTCGCAGAAAAGCATGGGCGCGGCGGCCTTGCGTCCGGCCCCGGAAGCGCCGGATTTGCTGTCGCAGACGATGTCGCTGGCGTCGATGAGGCCGTTTTTGAGCGCCGGGCCAAGGCCCAGGATGATCGAGGTCGGGTAGCAGCCCGGGTTGGCCGTGAGTTTGGCCGTTTTCAGGCGCTGGGCGTAGAGTTCGGGCAGGCCGTAGACCGCTTCGGGCAGAAGCGTCGGGTGGCGGTGGTCCAGGCCGTACCAGGCGGCGTAGACATCGGCGTCCAGCAGGCGAAAATCGGCCGAAAGATCGACGACCTTGAGGCCGGCGGCCAGCAGTTCGGCGGCGTAGTCCATGGCCGCGCCGTGGGGGACGGCCAGAAAGACCAGCCGGCAGGAGGCGGCCAGATCGGCTGCGTCAGGGGCGGTGATGGCCACGTCGCCGGCCGGGAAGCCTTCCAGGAACGGGTAGATGGCTTTGAGCGGCTTGCCGGCCTCGGCCCGGGAGGTGGCGCGCGTCAGGGTCAGGGACGGGTGGACGGCCAGGATGCGGGCCAGTTCCATGCCGGTGTAGCCGGTGACGCCGACGAGTCCCACGGGGATGGTCTGCATGGCGGTTTCCTCGTTACTGCTTTTTGACGTAGAGCATCCGCAGGTCGCAAAGAAGGCTTTCCAGCACTTCTTTTTCCTCGCTCGTCAGGTTGCCGCGCGTCTTGCAGTCGAGCATGGCCAGGATGTCGATGGTGTGCTTGGCCTCGGGCAGATTGCTCAGGGTGCGGCCGGTATCCGGGTCCGGGGCCTCGCCCATGAGCACCATGGCCGACTGGGCCAGGGACAGAATGAAGGTGATAAAGGAGACCGGCGGCATGCACGGCTCCTGGCCCGAGCGCTGCCCGCAGCAGCCCCCGGTCTTGTCGGATTCGCTGGCCATGGGACGAATTCCTCCTTGAGTGCGCGGCATTGGGCCTTGTCCTGCGTCCCGCTCCCTATTACAGAAACCTATGACGCAAAACGGCAACCAGCCGGGGGTAGTCTTACCCCAAACCCGTCCGGCTTGCATCCGCTTTTTCCCGGCGACCCCGGGCGGATGCGGCCCCTTAAACGGAGGCAAACCATGCTGACCAAGATCGTGGCCACGCTCGGCCCCGCGTCGCTGTCCCCGGATGTCATGCTGGAGATGGCGCGCCATGGCGTGCGCATTTTCCGCCTCAACTTCTCCCATGCCGACGCGGCCTATTTCGCGCCCATCATCAAAACCATCCGGGCCATCGAAAGCGAACTCGGCGTGCCGCTCACGGCCATGGCCGACCTGTGCGGCCCCAAGACCCGCATCGGCGAGGTGGCGGGCTCCCCGCGCACCGTGGCCAAGGGCGAGGCCCTGCTTTTGGGCCTGCCCGACGAGCGCCCGGACCCGGACCGCGACGAGCGCGTGTTCGTCTCCTTGGATGTGCCGCCGCTTCTGGCCGGCCTGCGGGTGGGGATGCCGGTCAACCTGAGCGACGGGCTGCTCCAGTTCCACGTCACCCGGGAGATCAAGGCCGACCGGCTCTATGAGATCGAGGCCCAGAACGCCGGCCTGCTCTCGTCCAACAAGGGCATCGCCTTCCCGGGCAAGCACCATCCCCTGCCGGCGCTGACCAAGAAAGACATCAAGGATCTCCACGAGGGCCTCGACGTCGGCGTGGACGCCGTGGCCATCTCCTTTGTGCAAAACGCCGAGGACGTCATCCAGACCAAGGAAGAGATCAAGCGCCACGGGGTGTGGGTGCCGGTGGTGTCGAAGCTGGAGCGGCAAAACGCCGTGGACAACCTCGACGCCATCCTAGCCGTCACCGACGCGGTGATGGTGGCGCGCGGCGACCTGGGCCTGGAATGCCCCATGTCCGAGCTGCCCATCATCCAGAAAAAGATCATCCGGGCCTGCCGCCATGCCCAGCGGCCGGTCATCGTGGCCACCCAGATGCTGTTGTCCATGGTCAAAAACCCCATCCCGACCCGGGCCGAGTGCACCGACGTGGCCAACGCCATCCTGGACGGCGCGGACTGCGTCATGCTCTCGGAAGAGACGGCCGTGGGCGACCATGTGGTGGACACGGTGAAGGTGATGCAGGAAATCTCCCAGAACGCCCTGGAATACTATCTGGAGCGCATCGCCTCGCCCTATGCCCCCAAGCGCGAGAAAAACCCGCGCAAGTTCGTGGCCTATTCGGCCTGCCTCATGGCCGACAACCTGGAGAGCAAGGCCATTCTGTGCCATACGGTGAGCGGGGCCAACGCACGGCTGACCTCCACCCGCCGGCCGCGCCAGAACATCTACGCCATGACCCCCGATCCGCGCGTCATGCGGTTTCTCAACTTCGCCTGGGGCGTGAAGCCGCGGCTGCTCGACTGCGCCGATTGCGGCTACATGGAGCAGGTGGAAAACTTCGTGAACGAGTGCCCGGATTTCGAGAAGGGCGAACCGGTGGTCATCACCGCCGGCCGGCCGACTCCGGGCAACGACACGCCCGGCACCAACGAGATCAAGATCTACTACAAATAACGCCTGACAAAGGGACGCCTTCCGGGGAGCGGC
>JAEZMB010000032.1 GCA_023435825.1 Pseudomonadota bacterium
CGTGGACCTCTCCGCGGGGGGCCTGAGGCCCCCGGCCCCCCCACCTAGGGAAAGAGGTAAAGGGGGCTCGACGAGGAGTGGTTCTCTGACGGGTGGAGAACACCGATGTTCCGCCTGTCAGGCCCGAGGCCCGGCGGGCGGCGTTATTTGGTCAACAGACTGTCGAACCAGGATTTTTGATCGTTGATGCCGAACAGGAACGCGCCCCGGTGGTCGGCCTCGTCCCCGGCGTAGACGGCCTCGGCCGGGGCCGCCCCCGCCGTCCTGGCATAATCCACCGGCAGCGTGGCCACATAGGGCGGCATCACTTCGTCGATCTTGCCGTAATAGTAGCGGCTCGGCGTCCGTGAACGCCAGCGGTAGGCCTCGTTGCCCTGCAGCACCCGATAGAACCGCTCCAGCCCCATGGAGCTTTGGGCGGCGAACTCCGGTTGCAGCAAATCCTTCACGGTCTTGGCCAGCTTCGGCGAGGCCGCTTCCCAGCCGATCTTGTTCTCGTAAAACTCCCGGGCCGTTTGCTGGTACGGCTGCGCGATGGCCGCCCGGCTCAGGCCCGGCAGGTCGTAGTAGTGCTCGTAGGAATGGATAAAAAGCAGCGGCGACCCCGGCAGCCAGGAGGCATCCAGGGCGGTCGGATTGTTGATCCAGCGGGTCAGCAGCAAATAGAGATCGCTTGGCGTGCTGGCCGTGGCCGCCGCCGCAACCGCCATGTCCAGGCTTTCGAGCTTGCGGCGAAACTGCATGGTGGCCCAGGCCCCCTGGGACCAGCCGCTGAGAAACAGCTGCCCCTGGGTCAGCCCCAGGGCCGAACAGACCGTGCGCGAGGCCAGCAGCATGTCCAGGCAGGCCTGGGCCGTGACCTCCTTGACCATGTAGCTGTCCGGCTCCGGGCTGTCGCCCTTGCCCACGTAGTCCGCGCCGATGACGATATAGCCCTGGCCGGCGAACCGGGCGATCATGAGCCGCGTTTCCATGGACTCCTCGGGATGCGAGGGCACGGCGGTCTTCGTGAACACGGTGCCGTGCTGGTAGGACACCACGGGCAGGGCCTTGCCCGCCACCTGGGGCACGGCGACAAGCCCCGTGGCCGTGGTCGGCCGGTTGCCCAGCTCCGGGATCACGGTGGGGTAGGACACCTTGTACAGGCTGACGGCGTTTTGGGCCGGCGGATAGCTGACCTTGAAGGCGCTGAAGGCGGCGAGTTCCTCGGTGAGGATCTTGTTGAGCCGCTCGACGGAATAGTCGCCGAGGTGTTCGTAGCGGACCGGCCCCGGGCCGGTTTCCAGGCTCGCGGCCCGGGCCGGCAGGGAGGAAAAGACCAGAAGCGCGAGCACAAGCAGAACGTATTTTTGCATGACGATCCTGGGGCCGCCAAGGCCGGATAGGGGTGAAAAAGCTCTCCGGGACACCTTGCCTCCCCAACGGCGTTTCCACAACCGCCCTCCCCCGGCCAGCCGGACCCCAGCTACGGCCCGGCGGCAGACGCCGTAGGACTCAGGGCGCGGTCCCGGCGGCGGTCCCGGCGCAGGCCAGGACGGCCCGGCGACGCCTGGCCGCGCAGAGTTGGCCAAGCGCCTGGGGGTCATGGAGAAACAGCGCCCCGGCCGGGCACACGGCCTGGCAGGCCGGACCAGTCGGCCGGCCGGCGCACAGGTCGCACTTGCCGGCAACCAGCCGTCCCGGCAGGGCAGCCAGCGGCAGCATGTCCATGGCCCCCACCGGGCAGGCGGCCAGGCAGGCCTTGCAGCCGGTGCAGGCGGCGGTATTGACGGCCACGGACCGGCCGTCGGAAAAAAGCGCCCCGGTCGGACAGGCGGCGGCGCAGGGCGCGGCCTCGCACTGGCGGCACTGGACGGGTACGGCCAGCCCGCCGTCGCGCACCACGGTCAGGCGCGGGGCAAAGGCCGCGCCAGCCTCGGCCGCCCGGCCCGGATCTTCCCCGGAGGCGGCATGGGCCAGGGTGCAGGCAATCTCGCAGGCCCGGCAGCCGATGCAGCGCTCAGCGTCGGCCAGAACCACGGCGTGCATCAGTCGTGCCCTCCCTTGACCGTCCCGCCGTAGACCGTGTGCAGCAGCTCGTGGGAGCGGTGGGACAACGGCCGCTCCAGAAAGGCGGCATAGAGTTCGGTGACGGCCGGGTTGGCGTGGGCGGCGCGCACGGGCAAGGCCCGGTCGTGGGAGCAAAGGGCCTGACGCCGGGCGGCCACGGCGGCGGCCACGTCCACGCCGGGCAAAAGCTTGGGCGTGCCGCCGCCGGCCACGCAGCCGCCGGGGCAGCACATCACTTCCATGAACTGGAAATCGGCCGTGCCGGCGGCCACGGCTTCCAGCAGCGGCCCCACGTTGGCCAACCCCGAAACCGTGACGGCGGCCAGCTTGTTGCCGGCCAGCTCGAACTCGGCCCGGGCGACGCCGGGACCGGCCGGGGAAAAGACGATGCCCGATTCCGGGCCGGCCGCTTCCCGGCCTTCGCCGCAAAGAGCCACGGCCGTGCGCAGGGCCGCTTCCATGACCCCGCCTGTGGCCCCGAAGATGACGCCGGCCCCGGAATAGCGGCCCAGGGGCGCGTCAAAGGGTTCGCCTGGCAGGGCGGCGAAATCGATGCCGGCCTCCTTGAGCCAGGCGGCCAGCTCGGCCACGGTGACCACGGCGTCCACGTCGGGCAGCTCCACCGGCCCCGAGCGCAGTTCCGGCCGGGCCGCCTCGTGCTTCTTGGCCGTGCAGGGCATGACCGAGACGCTGGCCACGGCGGCCGGCTCGAAGCCGTCCAGGGAAGCGGCGTAGCTCTTGAAAAGCGCCCCGGCCATCTGCTGGGGCGACTTGCACGACGACAGGTGGGGGATGAGCGCCGGCCAGGCCGTTTCCACATGGCGCACCCAGGCCGGACAGCAGGAGGTGAAAAGCGGCAGCCGGCCGCCCTCGGCGATGCGGGCCAGCAGTTCGGCGCTTTCCTCCATCACCGTGACGTCGGCGGCAAAGGTGGTGTCGTAGACCACGGCAAAGCCCAGGCGGCGCAGGCCGGCGGCCAGCTTGCCCGGGGTGAGGGAGCCTGGAGCCAGGCCGAATTCCTCGGCCAGGGTCACCCGCACGGCCGGGGCGCACTGGACCATGGCCACCCGCGAGGGATCGGCGACCAAGGCCTTGGCCGCATCGAGATCGCACCGGGCATGGGCGGCGAAGACCGGGCCGGCCGTTTCGGACACGCCGCGTTGCCGCCGGATGGCGGCCGGATCGTGGCCCGGCTCGTCAAAGGGCGCGGCAAAGGCGCAGCAGACCTGCACGCACTGGCCGCACAACACGCAGCGCTCGGCGTCGATGGTCTGGGCCTGGCCCTGCTGTCCCGAGACGGCCCCAACAGGACACACCTCGGCGCAGCGGCGGCAGCCCGTGCACAGGTTCGGGTCAATGGCAATGACAGGGGCAATGCCGGGGGCGATGACGGGACGAGCGCTCATCTTCCTTCCTCCCGCGCCCCGGAGGCGGCGGCGGCCATGGCCCGGGCGGCGGCCAAGAGCCGAGCGCGGCGCAGATCGCCCGGCACGACCAGGGACAGGGCCTCGGCCGGGCAGGCGGCCACGCAGGCCGGTCCGGCCGGCCGCTCCCGGCACAGATCGCACTTGCTGGCCAGCCAGGCCGGTTCCTCGACAAAGCCGCCCGGCGCGGCCGAATCGGGCACGCGGCGCAGCACGGGCCGGCCGTGATCCTGGACCTCGGCCAGGGCCATGGCCCCGACCGGGCACACGGCCAGGCAGGCTTTGCAGCCGATACAGCGGGCGGGCTCGACCACCACGCCCGAGGCGTCGCAGCGCACGGCGGCGGTGGGACACACGGCGGCGCAGGGCGCGGCTTCGCAGTGGCGGCAGGCCACCGGGGCCGCGGTTCCTTCCTCGCGCACGAGATAGAGCCTGGGGACCGGGGGCCGCGTCATGCTGCCCACGGTGGCCCCGGCCGCCATATGGGCGGCGGCGCAGGCCAGTTCACAAGCCCGGCAGCCAATGCAGGCCCCAGGCGTCACACTCACAAAAGGTCGTAATTCCATACTATTCACATCCAACCTCGCTTACCCCCTTCCCCCTTTCGGGGGGTCCGGGGGGATCATCCCCCCGGCCGCCGGAGGCATCTTCTCTCCCCGCAATAGCCACAGCGCAAGCCTTGAACGACGGCGTGCCGGCCACGGGGTCGGCCTCGGCCGTGGTCAGGGCGTTGGCCGGGGATTCGGTGAAATGGAAGGTCATGAAGACCATGCCGCGCGGCACGCGGCGGGTGACGCGCGCCCGGGCGGTGGCCTCGCCCCGGCGCGAGCGCAGGCGCATGAGGCCGCCGTCGGTAATGCCGTAGCGGCTGGCGTCGTCGGGATGCACCTCGGCCAGTTCCTCGGGGGCCGCGCCGGCCAGGCCGAAGCAGCGCCGGGTCATGGTGCCGGTATGGTAGTGGGGCGACACCCGGCCGGTGGACAGGGTCAGCGGATAGTCGTCGTCGGGCGGCTCGGCCCGGGAGCGCGCCGTCAGCGGCACGAACCGGCCCAGACCCCGGGCGAAGCGCCCCACGTGCAGGATGGGCGTGCCCGGATGGGTTTCGTCCGGGCAGGGCCATTGCAGGCCGCCGTGTTCCAGCCGGGCGTAGGTCATGCCGGCGTGGCTGGGGGTGAGCCGGCGCATCTCGTCAAAGACGGCCTCGGCGTCGGCGTAGCGTTCGGGCCGGCCCAGGCGGGCCAGCAGCTCGGCCAGGATCATCCAATCCGGGCGGCTGTCGCCAATGGGGGGCACGGCCTGGCGCACCCGCTGCACCCGGCGTTCGGTGTTGGTAAACGTGCCGTCCTTTTCGGCGAAGCTCGCCCCGGGCAGCACCACGTCGGCCAGCTCGGCCGTTTCGGTCAAAAAGATGTCCTGGACCACCAGAAAATCCAGCGCTTTCAGGCAATGGGCCACATGGGCCACGTCCGGGTCGCTGCGCATGGGGTTTTCGCCAAAGACGTAGACGGCGCGAAGCGTGCCGTGGTGGGCGGCATCGAGCATCTTGGGGATGGTCATGCCGGGCTCGGCCGGAAGCCGAACGCCCCAGGCGGCCTCGAAGGCGGCCCTGGCCGCCGCGTCGCCAACCGGCCTATAGCCGGTCAGGACATTCGGCAACGCGCCCATGTCGCAGGAGCCTTGGACGTTGTTTTGCCCCCGCAGCGGGTTCACCCCGGTCTTGGGCCGGCCGAGGTTGCCGGTGGCCAAGGCCAGGTTGGATACGGCCAGGACGTTGTCCGTGCCGGTGACGTGCTGGGTGACGCCCATGGTGTAGTAGAAGGCGGCGTTGGCGGCCTTGGCGAGCAGGCGCGCGGCCCAGCGGATGGCCTGCGCCGGCAGGCCGCAGACGCCGGCCGCGTCCTCGGGGGCAAAGGCGGCCAGGCCCTGGCGAAAGGCCTCGAAGCCTTCGGTGCGGGCGGCGATGAACGCCTCGTCGGCCAGGCCTTCGTCCACGATCACCCGGGCCATGGCTGACAAGAGCGTCACGTCCGTGCCCGGGGTCAGGCGCAGCCAGACGTCGGCCCGTGTGGCCAGATCGATCTCGCGCGGGTCGATGACCACCAGTGCCGCCCCACGGCGCTTGGCTTCGAGCATGGAAAGGCCCATGACCGGATGGCATTCGGTGGTGTTGGAGCCGATGACGCACAGGGCGTCGCCCGGCCCCATGGCGGCGATTTCGCCGATGGCGTTGGTCATGGAGCCGCTGCCGAGCGTGGTGGCCAGACCGGCCACGGTGGGGGCGTGTCAGAGACGGGCGCAGTGGTCGATGTTGTTGCTGCCGAGTCCGGCCCGGAAAAGCTTTTGGAAGAGGTAGTTCTCCTCATTGGTGCAGCGCGCGCTGCTAAAGCCTCCCACGGC
>JAEZMB010000097.1 GCA_023435825.1 Pseudomonadota bacterium
CCGCGTCATCGACGGGCGAGGAGGGCGCGGGTGGGCCGGCGGTGTTCACGCCGCCGGCCGGCGGGCTGGCCTGGCCGAGCCAGGGGCGGGTGGCCTTGCCGTTTTCCCCGTCCGGCCGCGACGCCCGGCAGGGCATGGTGCTGGCCGTGCCCGAAGGATCGCCGGTGACGGCCGCCGCCGACGGGCGGGTGGTGTTCACCGGCACGTTGCGCGGCCTTGGTCGCGTGCTTATCCTGGCCCATGACGACCGCTGCCACACGGTCTATGCCTGCCTGGCGGAAACGGCCGTCCCCGTGGGCGAAGCCGTGCCCCGCCAGGGGCTTGTCGGCCGCAGCGGCTATTGCAACCAGACGCGCGCCCCCGGCGTCTATTTCGAATTGCGTTTTCGGGAAAAAGCCCTTAATCCGGCGGAGTGGCTCGCCGTCAGGCGCTAGGCTCGGCTGCCGGCCGGTTTCGCGGGGATAGGCGTTTTCACCCGAGACCGGTGTTTCGGTCTGCATTTCCTGGAGGATGGTATGCGTCTTTTGACCAAAGTGTCATGTTCCCTGGCCGTTAGCCTGGCGTTATGTTCCGTCGCGTTTGCCGCCAAGCCCGAGGAAGATCGGTTCGCGCCGCTCAAGCGCTTCAGCCAGGTCATGGATCTGGTGGAAAACCACTACGTCAAGCCGGTCACCCGCAACGAACTTATTGACGGGGCCATCGTCGGCATGCTCCAGCAGCTCGACCCCCATTCGAGCTTCTTGTCGAAAGACGAGTTCAAGGAGATGCAGGTCAGCACCTCCGGCGAATTCGGCGGCATCGGCATTGAAATCAGCATGGAAAACGGCCGCCTGACCGTCATTTCCCCCATCGACGACACCCCGGCCGACAAGGCCGGCATCAAGGCCGGCGACGTCATCCTGGAAATCGAGGGCGAGTCCACCCAGGACATGACCCTGGTCGACGCCGTGCAAAAGATTCGTGGCCCCAAGGGCAAGGCCGTGTCCCTGACCCTGGTTCACAAGGACCAGCAAAAGCCCTTCAAAGTGAAAGTGGTGCGGGACACCATCCCCATCATCAGCGTGAAAAGCAACGAAGTGGAGCCGGGCTATCTCTACATCCGCCTGACCCGCTTCAACGAGAACACCACCGCCGAGCTCAAGCAGGCCCTGGCCGACTACCAGAGCAAGAACAAGCAGCAGCTCAAGGGCGTCATCCTCGACCTGCGCAACAACCCCGGCGGTCTTCTGGAACAGGCCGTCAACGTCTCCGACGTGTTCTTGCCCTCGGGCCAGATCGTCTCCATCAAGGGCAAGAACCAGGAGCAGGAGAAGGTCTTCAACGCCAAGGGCGACGGTTCCGACGTGGCCGTGCCGCTGGTGGTGCTCATCAATTCCGGCTCGGCCTCGGCCTCGGAAATCGTGGCCGGCGCGCTCAAGGACCACAAGCGCGCCTTGCTTGTCGGTGAAAAAACCTTTGGCAAGGGCTCGGTGCAGACCGTCATCCCGCTGTCCGACGGCTCGGGCATCAAGCTCACCACAGCGCTTTACTACACGCCAAGCGGCCGCTCCATCCAGGCCGAAGGCATCGAACCCGACTTCATGGTCCCGCTCCAGGACGCCGAGTCCGACCGCGACAAGCTCTCGGCCAACCATCAGTTCCGTGAGCGCGACCTGTCCCGGCATCTGGAAAACAAGAAAAAGAAGCCCGAGGCCTCAGACGATCCCAAGCAGAAGATGCTCGATCAACTCGCCCGGGACAACCAGCTCAAGCTGGCCCTGGAACTGGTGAAGTATTTCCCCATCAAAACCTACACCCCCTAAGAAGCGCCAAGCCAAGAAGGGAGCCGCCAAGCCCGCCGCCGGGCAAGGCAAGGCTCCCCGGCGCTCCGGAGCCGGAGAGAACAAACGTGTGGTTCTCTCCGGCAAACCTGTTTTTACGGCCGTGGCCGCCCTGGCCCTGGTCGCCACGCTTGCCGTGCTTGCGGCGGTCCTTTTCGGGCCGTTCCCGTCGCCCCCGGGCGAACGCCAGGCGGCCAAGCCGCCCAAGCCGGCCGTGAGCCAGCAGGTGGCCCGCAAAAAGCCCGAACCGCCCAAGCCCGCGCTCAAGGCGTCCCCGGCCGCGCCCGAGACAGCCACGCCCGCAGCCCCTGCGCTCCAGGCCGCGCCCCCGGCCCCCACCGACGAACACGACGCTCTGACTCTGGCCCGGGCGCTTTCCCAGGCCCAGGCCCAGGCCAAGGGCACGCCGCCGCCCGTGCATTTCGAGGAGCACCTGCCGCCCCAGGCCGCCTCGCCTGAAAACGGCAATGGCAACGGCACCGGGCCGCACGAGGTTCGGGGCAAGGTCGAGCCGCCGTCCGGGGGGCAAGCCCCGCCGCCCGAGCCGGCCGCCCAGCCCGTGGCCCGGGATGAGGGCAAAAATCCGCGCATGGTCGTGGTCATCGACGACATCGGCGACCATCCGGTCATGGCGCAGCACCTTACGGAACTGCCGTTTCCGGTCACCCTGGCCATCCTGCCCAACCGTCCCCGGACGCGGTCCGTGGAGGCCATGGCCGTGGCCCGGGGCGTGGAACTCCTCCTGCACCAGCCCATGCAGCCCGGAACCTACCCCCGGGTCAATCCCGGGCCGGGCGCGCTTTTCACCGACATGGAGCCCGAGCGCGTGAAGGAAATCCTGGCCGACAACCTGAGTCAGGTTCCCCACGTCAAGGGCATCAACAACCACATGGGCTCGGCCTTTACCAGCGACCCGGCCGGCATGGACGCCGTCATGGCCGTGCTCAAGCAAAAGGGCCTGTTTTTCCTGGACTCCGTCACTTCGGCCGTCAGCGCCGCACCCGAGGCGGCGCGCAAGCACGGCGTGCCGTTTTACCGCCGGGCCGTGTTTCTGGACAACGTGCGCAACGTCCGCACGATCCTGGGCCAGCTCAAGACCGCCGAGCGCAACGCGCTCAAAAACGGCCGGGCCATCGCCATCGGCCATCCTTACGGCGAAACCCTGGAAGCCCTCAAGATATGGGCCAAGGAACGCGACAGCCGCGTCGATGTGGTGACGCTCACCGAGCTTGGCCCCGAATTCTAGCGTCACGGCCCCGTAAAGCGCCAAGGAGCATCCTCTGCTCGTTTTTCATAATACCGACCTTGGTATTGTTTAAGGGACCCGCATTCCCGCGCGGGCCAAGCCGCAAGATTTTCATGGACGGCCCGGGCCGGCTGGCCGATACTGCCGCCCGGGTTCTCGCCCGCCCATAGCATCGCCAACCGCTCGCCAAACCTCCGGCCTACGCCGCCATAGCCCATGCAGTTCAAACCCGTTTTCTACACCGGCCTGACCCTGGCCGCCCTGGCCCTGGGGCTATTCACCACCCGCCTGGAACCGGCCCGGCGCATGGACGCCTGGTCGTCGGATCTGTGGCATGTCATCGCCGGCAAACGCTTTGAGCCCCGGCATGTGGCCGTGGCGCTTTTGGACGACGAAGCCCTGGCCGCCGAACCCGACCGGCCGCTGGTTTTCTGGGGGCCGCTGTACGCCAAGATCCTGGCCAGGCTTCGCGAGGTCGGGGCCGTGGCCGTGGGCATGGACATCCAGCCGGCGCTGAGTCCCGTCACCTGGATGGACATCATCGGGGCGGATACCAGCCGCGATTTCGACCGTGACTTCATGCTGGAACTGGCCAAGGGGCAAGTCATCCTGGCCGCCAGCGTGTCCACCGAATCGGGCGAACCGTCGTTTAGCCTGCCGGCCACGGACTATCTGCTGGCCTTGCCCCATCACGAGGCCGATCTGGGGCTGACCAACGTGCCCCTGGACCGCGACGGCGTGGTGCGCCGCTTCGCCCCGGCCCTTTACAGCGAAGGTGAGCCGCGTCTGTCCTTTGCCGCCGCCTTGGCCAAAAAAGGCGCGCCAAGCATCTCAGGAGCGCCGGGACTGGCCGGCCTGGATGACCGGGCCGCCCTGCAGCCGCGCCCCATCGCCTTCGCCGGCCCGCCCGGCACCTTTGCCCATGTGAGCTTCGCCCGGTTGCTGGCCCCGGACGCCCTGAGCGACCCCAAGGTCCAGGCTCTGGCCGGCAAGATCGTCATTCTCGGCATCGACATCCACGGCGCCCACGACCGGCTGGCCTCGCCGTATTCCCTGCCCATTTTCGGCGCGCCCAAGGAGTTCATGCCCGGCCCGGAGATCCACGCCAACATCATCGAGGCCATGCTGACCGGGCGGGCGCTCACGACGGTCGGCCTGGGAGCCGCGGCCGGGGCTTGGCTGCCGTTTCTGGCCCTGTGCTCCCTGGCCTGTTCGCGCCTTGGGCCGGGGCGTTCGGCCCTGGCGGCCCTGGGGCTGGGGTTTGGGGCTTTCGGCCTGGGCTATGGCCTGTTTCTGGCAGGGCGGCTTATGCCCCTGGCCGGCCTGGACGTCGGGCTGGTGGCGGTCTGGGCCGGAGCCAACGCCGTGCGCTTAACCCGCGGCGAGCGGGAAAAAGCCCACATCCGCCACGCCTTTGGCAAGTACGTGTCCGACGCGGCCATAAGCGCCATCCTGGCCAGCGGCAAACCGCCCGCGCCGGGCGGCTCGTTGGCCACGGTCACCGTGCTGTTCTCGGATATCCGCGATTTCACGACATTAAGTGAAAAACTCTCGGCCGAGGAAGTGGTGGAACTCTTAAACGCCTACTTTACCCGGGTCTGCGACATCATTTTGGCCCATGGCGGCATGATCGATAAATTCGTCGGCGACGCGGTCATGGCCGTGTTTGGCGCGCCCCTGGCCGATCCGAAACATGCCCGGCAAGCCCTTGCCTCGGCGCTCGGCATGATTACTGCTTCCCATGACTTCGAGACCTGGATGCGCGAGCGTTTCCCCAAGCTTGGGGACTGGCGTTTTCGCATCGGCGTGGGACTGCACAGCGGCCCGGCCGTTGTCGGCAACATCGGTTCCCGGCAGCGGCTCGATTTCACGGCCATCGGCGACACGGTCAACACGGCCTCGCGTCTGGAAGGCCTGACCAAGGCCTTAGGCTGCCCCATCGTGGCCAGCCGGGCGACAGTGGAACTGGCCGGGCCGGGCGTCGTCGCCGGCCGCGAGGAAATGGCCCGGGTCAAGGGCAAGAGCGAACCCGTGCCGGTCCTGGAAATCCTGGGACTGGCCGATACATAGAGCAAAGGAGCTTCCATGCGTCGCGCCGTCGCGTTTTTGGTGTTTATGATCCTGGCCGTGGGCCTGTCCGGCGTTTCTGCCCTGGCCGACGCGCCGCGTCTGGTCTGTCTGGTGGCGGCCGTGTCCGGCCAGGCCAGCCTGTCCCCGGCTGACGGCCCGAAAAAGCCTTTGGAACTCTTTACCCGCCTGCGCGAGGGCGAACGCCTGGAGCTGGCTCGGGGAGCCGAGGTGCAGCTGGCCTTTTTGCAGCTTGGCCAGCGTGAGACCTGGACCGGCCCGGCCACGGTGCTCATCGCCGCCGCCGGCGGCCAAAGCCCCAACGCCGCCACGCCGCCGGTGGTGGACAAGCTGCCCGGCAAGCCCAAGCCGGCCACGGGCGAAGCCTCGTCGATTTTAAGCCAGGCCGGCGAGCAGGCCACGGCCCAGGTCAAGACCCGGGAGGTCGCCCTGCCCGAGGACAAGCCTCTTTCCGACGAGGAACGGGCGCAGCTGGCCGATTTTGAAGGGCAAGTAGCCGAGATGCGTAAGACCGCCGCTCCCGGCGACGTGACCCCGGACATCGCGCTTTTGGAAGAGCTCACCCGCCTGGGCCAGCGCCGCAAGGCCCTGGAGGAAGTGCGCCGGCTGCGCGAGGCCTACCCGGACAACGCCGCCTTGGCCGCCTTCGAGGAATAATCGTTCCGGCGGCTGGGCCATGGGCAGGGCGTGTTGCCCTTCCCGCCGGTGGTCGCCAGGTTTTCATGCTTCACGGAGCGGCCGCTGCCGCCCCCCCAACGCCAACGGCCGGCCCGGGAACCTCTCGCAGGTTCCCGGGCCGGCCGCGTTTTAGCGGGCACACGCTCGCTTATTGATTATTCCTTGACCGGCACCACGTGGATGGCCTTGACCACCAGCAGCACGGCATCGCCCGGGGCCAGGGCCAGGTCTTCCACGGATTCGGTGGTCAGCACCGCCGCCATGGCGTGGGGCACTTCCACACTGAAGTTGACCTGGGTCATGACGTCGCCCTTTTTCACGGAAGTCACCTTGGCCGGAATCTGGTTTCTGGCTCCGTAGCGCATGGTCGTCTCCTTGGTGATTTGAGGGTTGGCGGTGGCGAGGCCCTGGATACCGGAACAATGCGGCGAACGGGCGCGGTTGCGGCGGCCAAAGGCCGCAAGGACACCGGCGGCGATGGGCTGGGTCCGCCTTGCGCCTTATCCCCCGCGTTTGCGCCCGTGAGCGCGTTTGCCGTCTGTCGGGCCGGGACGCGCGCCGGGCTTGCCGGCCCGGGCGTCCGGCCGTCCGCGCCCGTCGTCCGCTTTCCCGTGTCGCGCCGGCATCCCGTCACGTCGGGGAGGGGCCGTTGGCGTACGTCGGCCCGGCCCCCGGTCGGCCTGGCCCTTGCCCTGGCCGGCCAGGCGCTTTTCGCGCTCGCCGCCAAGGACGGCGTGCTGGCGCAGACGCTCGGCGTCGGCGTCGGCCACGAAAAGCGGCTGCCCGCCCAGGTCCGTGCCGGCGAAATACATGGCCGCCGCCGCCGTGCCGGGCAGCGGGATGAAGCACTGCACCTGATTGGGCCGCCAGCCCTTGCCGGCGAACCACTCGGCCATGCGCCGCATGTCCTCCAGGGTGCAGCCCGGAAAGGCGCTCATGAGGTAGGGCACCACGTATTGTTCCTTGCCGGCCTTGCCGGATTCCCGCTCGAAGACCTTCAGGAACCGCTCGAACACGGCAAAGGGCGGTTTGCGCATGAGCCTTAGCACCCGGTCGCTTTGGTGTTCCGGGGCCACCTTGGCCTGGCCGCCGGTAAAGCGCCGCACCATGCGTCCCAGGGCGTCCTCGTCGGCCAGGGCCAGGTCCATGCGCCAGCCGCTGGCCACCCGCACATGGCGCACGCCCGGCACTTCCGCCACCGCCTCCAACAAATCGACGAACGCGCCCTGGTCCACGGCAAAATGCTTGCAGATGGTCGGCGTCAGGCAGCTCGACCGCTGGCACGAGGCCATGTCGCCACGACAATGCGCCCCCCACATGTTGGCCGAGGGGCCGCCCACGTCGCTCACCGACCCGTCAAAGCCCGGCGCGTCCACCAGCCGGGCCGCTTCGCCCAGCACCGAGGCGGCGCTGCGGGAACGGATGGCCCGGCCCTGGTGCAGGGCCAGGGTGCAAAAGGAGCAGCCGCCGGCGCAGCCCCGGTGGATGTTGAGGCTGCCGCGAATCATGTCCGCCGCCGGGATGGGCAGCTTGTAGGACGGGTGCGGTCGGCGCGAGTAGGGCAGGGCGTAGAGGGCGTCGAGAGTCTTGCCGGAAAGCCCCGGCCCTGGCGGGGTGAGCACGGTCAGCCGGTCGCCGCTACGCTGTACGGCGAGTTGCTTGTTCTGGTGGACATGGCGCTCCAGGGTCAAGGTCGCCTCGATGAGCCGCTTGGGCTCGGCGACAATGGCCTCATGGGCCGGCAAGGTCAGGACGTCGGCCTCCGGGAACCGTTGGGGCAGCTCGTCGGGCTTGAGGGAAAAGGCCGCGCCGGGAAGGCCGGTGAGGATGTCGGTAAGCAGACCGCCTTCGTCCTCTAGCCGGTCCAGGCCCTCGGCCAGGGCCAGGACGCCGGTCTCGGCCATGCCGTAGAGCACCAGGCTGGCCTTGGCGTCGTACAGCACCGAGCGGCGCAGGGCGTTGGACCAGAAATCGTAGTGGGACACGCGCCGCAGCGACGCCTCGATGCCGCCAAGGGCCACAGGCAACCCCGGAAAGTCCCGGCGCACGAGGTTGGCGTAGACGATGGCCGCCCGGTTGGGGCGCGCCCCGGCCTTGCCGCCCGGGGTGTAGGCGTCGTCGGAGCGCTTTTTGCGAAAGGCGGTGTAGTGGGCCAGCATGGAATCCAGGGACCCGGCCGTGACGCCGGCAAAAAGGCGCGGCCGGCCCATGGCGGCCACGTCCACCGCGTCGCCTTCCCAGCGCGGCTGGGCCACAAGGCCGGTCTTGTAGCCGTGGGCCACCAGCCACCGGCCAAGCAGCGGCGCGCCAAAGGACGGATGGTCCACGTAGGCGTCGCCGGTCACGAGCAGGACATCCAGGCTGTCCCAGCCGAGAGCGTCCATCTCGGCCCGGGTCATGGGCAAAAAGTCGGGTTGCGTCAGGGGCGTGCGTGCCATGGTCGCAGTATGGCCGCTTGGGGGCGACAGGTAAAGCGCGGTTTCGCGGCCGGCCGGGAGTCTCCCGGGATTCCCGGGAATCCCTCCCGGGCATTCGGGAGATCGGCCCATGGACACCCGGCCGGCCGTCCTGTGTATTACGGCGGTTTTGTTCCACTCTACGATCCGCCAGGAGAGACCATGCGCAACCTGTCCAAAACCAACGACGTCCTCGGCACGACCAATCGCGGCAATGTCGCCCCGTCCGGGCTATGCACCCTGTGCCGCGCCGACTGCGCCGGCAAATGTGAAACATGGCTGTCGAGCCTCAAGGGCCGGGCCATGCTCTATCCCCGGGATTTCGGGATCGTCACCGCCGGCAGCGGCAACACCGAACACGTGGGTGTGAGTTACGACGCCCTGCGCATCCAGGGCTACAACTACGGCGCTCATGCCGTGGCCGCCGGGCGCACCACCAATCCCGACGACTGCCTGTTCACTAACGTGAGCCTGGAAACGGCCTTTGGCAGCGGCCTCAAGGCGCGCCTGCCGCTCATGACCGGGGCGCTTGGCTCGACCTTTATCGCGGCCAAGTACTGGGACAGCTTCGCCATCGGCTGCGCCCTGGCCGGCCTGCCCATCGTCATCGGCGAGAACGTGGTCGGCGTGGACCGGGCCGCCGTCATCGAAAACGGCAGAATCACCGCCGCCCCGGAACTCGACCGCCGCATCGACGGCTATCTGCGCTACTTCGACGGCTACGGCGCGGTCATCGTGCAGCTCAACGTCGAAGACGCCCGCAACGGCGTGGCCGAGTACGTGGCCGACAAGTACGGTGACAAGGTGGTGGTGGAACTCAAATGGGGCCAGGGGGCCAAGAACATCGGCGGCGAGATCGAGGTGAAAAGCCTCGACTATGCCCTGTTCCTCAAAAAACGCGGCTACCTCGTGGACCCGGACCCGGAAGATCCGGCCGTGGTGGAGGCCTTCCGAAGCGGCGCGGTCAAAGGCTTCGCCCGCCATTCGCGCCTGGGCTACACCGATCTTGCCGGCAACGACGCCGTGCGCGAGGCTTTCGCCGCCAGCGTCGCCTATCTGCGCAAGCTTGGGTTCCGCAACATCTCGCTCAAGACCGGGGCCTACGGCATGGAAGCGCTGGCGCTGTCCCTGCGCTGCGCCACCGACGCCGGGCTTGATCTCCTCACCATCGACGGGGCCGGCGGCGGCACGGGCATGAGCCCCTGGAACATGATGGAGACCTGGGGCGTGCCGTCCATCCTGCTCCACGCCAAGGCGGCCGAGTACGCCGCGCTTCTGGCCTCGCGCGGGCATCGCGTGGTTGATCTGTCCTTTGCCGGCGGCTTGGCCCGGGAAGACCACATCTTCAAGGCCCTGGCCCTGGGCGCGCCGTACGTGAAGCTCGTGTGCATGGGCCGCGCCGTGATGATCCCTGGCTTTTTGGGCTCCAACATCGAGGGCGCGCTCAATCCTGCGCGCCGCGAGGCGGTCAGCGGCAACTGGGACAGCCTGCCCAAGACCGTCACGGACATCGGCCGCACGCCCGAGGAACTGTTTGCGGCCTACGCCACGGTCAAGGAAAAAGTCGGCGCGGCCGAGATGGCGAACATCCCGTACGGGGCCGTGGCCATCTGCACCCTGGCCGACAAGCTCGGCGCGGGATTGCAGCAGCTGCTGGCCGGCGCGCGCAAGTTCGCGGTCACCTCCATCGACCGCCGCGACATCGCCTCGGCCAACCGCGAAACCGAGCGGGAGACCGGCGTGCCGTTTATCACGGACGTGCAGGACGAAGTGGCGCGGGGGATTTTGCTGGGGTAGAGAACGGCATGTAACTGGCCTATCAGATGATTCTATTTCCCGGCTCAGGCAATGGCGTGAGCCGGGTTTTTGTTTCTTACAGCGATGCAGGTCGCGGCGGGACGGAGCAAGCCGGTTGAGAGTCAGTGATATGAAATATCTTTGATATCAATTGGTTGTTTGCCTGGGGCGGCCGTCCTTCCCCGTGTTGGGGCTTTGTGGACAGCCTTTGCCCTCGGGCAACCTCAGGCCAGGGAGCGTTGATCCAATTCAGCTGGGCAGTCAGACCAAGCTGTTCCCTTTTATTGGCCGAAGGCGTACATTCGTTAAGGGTGACCCATATCCTGGTTTTGTTGCCGCCTGGAAATGTTGCGGGTGAATCAAATCCTCAGGTCTGCTTTTGCGTTGTTTTGTCGTGTTGCTCTTGACGGTAAAATTCGGCCGAGTTGCGTAAACGGGGGTTGCCTTCGTCCAATGGATGTTCGGGCAGGATGCTGGGATGCTTGTATTATATTGAATTTGATAGCCATAAGTGTTGGATGTAAATAATCAGGAGTGGATAAACATGTGTCTAGTTGCGTTGGAATAAAGCGGGAAAAGTACTGGCTCCGAAGGAGTTCAAGATGCTGGATTACGACAAATCAAAAGAAGAATTGATAGCAGAAGTGATTGCTCTGCGCCAACGCCTTAAAGATATAGAGGCGTCTTCTTGCGTCGTTGATAGTGTTGAATACAAAAGGTCAAAAGAAGACGCCGATTTTTATCTGACAATTCTTGATGAAGCGCCAGCGTTGATTTGGCGTGCTGCGAAAGATGCCAAGTGCGACTGGTTCAACGCCACATGGCTTGCGTTTACCGGGCGTCAAATGTCTCAGGAGATAGGCGACGGCTGGGCGGAAGGTGTGCACCCGGAAGATTTTGAAAGGTGTCTCGCTATTTACCTCGAAGCATTCCATGCCCGGAAATTTTTCCAAATGGAGTATCGCCTTCGTCGGCATGACGGAGAATACCGATGGATCTTAGACATAGGCTGTCCCTTCAAGGACGCTGATGGTGAATTTGCCGGGTATATTGGATATGTCTATGACATTACAGATCGGAAGATGAATGAGCAGTTTCGCTTGGAAGTGGAAAGGATCGTGCGGCATGACATCAAAGCCCCTCTGGCAAGTCTTCATGTTCTGGCGAAGACCGTTTTTGAAGATGGGATAGATGAAGATATCCGTCATCTTGTGCCGGGTATTTTGAGAGCTGTACAATACGTGATCAGTCTAGTCGATTCTACGGAAAAGATTGCTTTGCTTGAATTAGGAAAATACAGACCGCAATCAAAATGGTTTGGTATTAACAACATTATAAACGATGCGAGAGTGTGTCTTTCGTCAATAACAGAAATGAAAAAGATAAGGATAGATATAAACTTTGCTGATCATGTTGAACTGAATGATGGTTGCTTCGGAGAGGAAAGCCTTGTGCAGGATATGTTTACAAATATCCTGAAAAACGCGCTAGAAGCATCACCCAGTGAAAAAGTTGTGACCGTTACATGTCTATGTTCGGATGCCGACTTTTATATCCTTATTCATAACCATGGAGCAATTCCAGAAAGCATAAGAAATAATTTTTTTGAAAAGTATGTCACATTTGGAAAACCATTTGGAACAGGTCTGGGGACGTACAGCGCCAAATTGATAGCCGAAGCGCACAGCGGCAACATCAGCTTTTCCACGTCCGAAGAAGACGGGACAACCGTATTGATTTCCTTGCCGATCCCCGAAAAGAACGAAGTTGGGCTTTCGCCACAGTAAAGGAAACCGCCCCGGGGGAGGACAAGATCCTCCCCCGGGGCGGCTTTCAACCTCTTCTCTCGTCCTTAATCCCTATTCCTACTTCCCAAACAGCCGCTTCTTGCCGTCGATGAGCTCGTTCACCACGCTCGGATCGGCCAGGGTCGAGGTATCGCCCAAGCTCTCCACTTCGTCCGAGGCGATCTTGCGCAGGATGCGACGCATGATCTTGCCGCTGCGCGTCTTGGGCAGGCCCGGGGCGAACTGGATCACCTCAGGCGCGGCGATGGGGCCGATTTCCTTGCGCACGTGGAGCTTTAAGCCCTTGAGCAGCTCCTCGCTCTCGTCGTAGCCGGCTTTGAGCGTCACGTAGGCGTAGATGCACTGGCCTTTGATGTCGTGGGGCATGCCGACGACGGCCGCTTCGGCCACGGTCGGGTGGGACACCAGGGCGGATTCGATCTCGGCCGTGCCCATGCGGTGGCCGGAGACGTTAATGACGTCATCGACCCGGCCCATGATCCAGAAATAGCCGTCCTCGTCGCGCCTGGCCCCGTCGCCGGACTCGTAGCAGCCCTTGAACGCGGCGAAATACTGTTGCTTGAAGCGGTCCTTGGCTCCCCAGATGCCGCGCAGCATGCCGGGCCAGGGCTTGCGGATGACCAGGAAACCGCCCTGGTTGGGGCCGACTTCCTTGTTCTCCATATCGACGATGACCGGATCGATGCCGGGCAGCGGCAGCGAGGCCGAGCCGGGCTTGAGCGGCGTGGCGTAGGGCAGCGGCGAGATCATCAGCCCGCCGGTCTCGGTCTGCCACCAGGTGTCCACGATGGGCAGCTTCGAACCGCCGATGTGGTCATGGTACCACATCCAGGCTTCGGGGTTGATGGGCTCGCCCACCGAGCCAAGGATGCGCAGCGACGACAGGTCGTGCTTCTGGGTCCAGGCCGGGCCGGACTTCATGAGCGAGCGGATGACCGTGGGCGCGGTGTAGAAGACGTTGACCTTGAACTTGGAGCAGATCTGCCAGAAGCGGTCCGGGGCCGGGTAGGTGGGCACGCTCTCGAACATGAGCGAGGTCGCGCCCAGGGCCAGCGGGCCGTAGACGATGTAGGAATGGCCGGTGATCCAGCCGATGTCGGCGGTGCACCAGTGGATGTCGTCGTCTTTGAGGTCGAAAACGATCTGCGAGGTGTGGGCGGCGTAGGTCAGGTAGCCGCCGGTGGTGTGGTAGACGCCCTTGGGCTTGCCGGTGGAGCCGGAGGTGTAGAGGATAAAGAGTACATCCTCGGCGTCCATGGACTCGGCCGGGCAGTCGCCCTCGACGTCGTGGTCGGCCATGACGTCGTGCCACCAGACGTCGCGGCCGGGCTGCATGGCGACCTCGTTGCCGGCGTGGCGCAGCACGATGCATTTTTCAATGGACGGGCATTCCTTGAGGGCTTCGTCGGCGTTGGGCTTCAGCGGTATGGTCTTGCCCGAGCGGATGACGGCGTCACTGACCACGATGACCTTGGATTCGCAGTCGTTTACGCGGTCGCGCAGGCTGTGGGCCGAGAAGCCGGCGAAAACGATGCTGTGGGGCGCGCCGATGCGGGCGCAGGCCAGCATGGCGATGACCAGCTCCGGCACCATGGGCAGGTACAGGCTCACCCGGTCGCCTTTTTTGACGCCCATCTTCTTGAGCACGTTGGCGAAGCGGCAGACTTCGTCGTGGAGCATCTGATAGGTGTAGGTGCGCACATCCTCGTCTTTCTCGCCCTGCCAGATGATGGCGGCCTTGTTGCGGCGCCCGTTGGTCAGATGGCGGTCCAGGCAGTTGTAAGCGGCGTTGAGCTTGCCGCCGGCGAACCATTTGATTTCGGGGGCGCTGAAATCGTATTCGAGGACCTTGTCCCAGGGGGATTCCCAGGTCAGGAGGTCGGTGGCGCGCTCGGCCCAGTAGCCCTCGGGGTCTTCGATGGAGCGTTTGTAGATGGCGCGGTATTCATCGAGGCTTTTGATGTAGGCGGTGTCGCGTCCGGCGGCAGGCGGTTCGAAGGTGCGTCCTTCCTGCTGGAGGCTTTGGATATTGTCGGCGGTCATGGATTCCTCCCGGTTGGGATTTGGCGTCGCGTCTGGGGGCACAGTGCCGTAAAGCGCCCGGCCCGAAAAGCGTAAATCGGCCAATGGCGGAAACAATCCAATAATCGTATCGGGCTTGGGACAAAAGACCGTTCACCGAGAAATCGACGCCGTTTACCGACCAGCCCCGGGTCTGGCGGGAATGCGCTCGGTCGGGGCCGACAAGCGGGGCGGCTTGCTGTCGACGCGCGGCCGTTCGCCGCCAGCTCGCCGCAAAAAGAAAAAGCCGGCGCGGGGCCGGCTTTTTCAGATATACGCCAGAAAGCGGAGCGGTCGTACAAGCTTGGAGAAGACCGGGCGGACATACGGCCCAAAAAACTGCCGCCTCGCCAACAACCGGCGAACGTCCGTCCTCCCAATCACCGCCGCAGCCCTTCACCCCTTTTCCCCATTTGGGGGGGCCGGGAGCCTCAGGCCCCCGGCCGCCGGAGGCATCTTCTCTTCTCTTCCCTCTCTACTCCCTGCTTTCGCCTTATTCGGCCGCGTTCTCGGCGGCTTCGTCCTCGGGCTTGACTTCGGGTTCGATGTGTTCGCTCCAGTAGATGAGCCGCTGGCAGTTGGGGCAGCTCAGGATCTGGATGCCCTTTTGCAGTTCGATGAACGACTGGGGCGGGATGGCGATATGGCAGCCCGAGCAGATGCCGGCGTGGACGGGCACGATAACCGGGTTTTTCAGGCGCGAACGGATGAATTCGTAGCGCTGGAGGATGGGGCGGGGCACGGCCTGGCCGGCTTCGTTGCGGCGCAGTCCGAGTTCGTCCAGGCGGGCCTGGGCCTGCTGGATGCGGGCGTCGAGGCTTTCGCGGGCCACGACCAGTTCGCCGTCGAGTTCCTTGGCCTGGCCGTCGATGTCGGCCAGTTCCTGGTTCTGGCGGGAGAGTTCCTCGGCGACGGTGGTTTTTTCCTCTTCGCGGCCGCGGTTCTGCTTTTCCAGATTGTCCATCTCGCGCATCATGGCGTGATATTCTTTCTGGTTGCCGACCATCATCATCTTGCTTTTGCTCTTTTTGAGCCGCACGGAATCGGTTTCGATCTCGCCGTCCAGGCGTTTTTGCTGGTCGGTCAAATACTTGAGCTTGTCGCGGACGAGCTCGGCGCTGTCCTCGATGTCCTGGCGGCGCTTTTCGAGCTCGGTGATCTGTTCCGGGGCCCGTTTGAGTTCATCCTGGAGCAGGACGATTTCGTCGTCGACCTTCTGCAGGACCACGAGCTGTTCGATCTGTTTCAAATACATGACTGTCTCTCCGAGTGGTTATTCGTCCCGTCCGGCTTGGGCGTCCGGGCGGCAGGCGGCCATGGGGTCCCGACCAGGGAAATAGCGGACTTCGGGACCGTCAGGGCCGCATTCGGCGGCAAGTAGGGCGGCGAAACGCCGCATCATGACCTCTTCCAGGGAAAAATGCCCGACATCGATCAGGCAGCGCCCGGCCGGCACGGCCTGGGCTTGGTGGTACTTGAGATCGCCGGTGACGTAGACGTCGGCGCCGGCGGCAAAGGCTCGCGAGGCCATGTCGGCCCCGGAGCCGGGGCAGTAGGCGAGGCGGGAAATCCGGTCCGGCAGCGAGCCGGCCAGGGTGAAAAAAGAGCGGGGCAGCAGTTCGCCCAGCCGGGCCAGCAGCGTCTGGGGCGTGGCGGGCGCGGGCAGGTCGCCGACGAGGCCGTAGCCGTAGACTTCGGCCGGCTCGGCCAGTTCCTGCACGGCGGCCAGGGCGGCCTCGGGCACCGCGGCCAGGGCTGTGGCCTGAGCTTTTTGGCGCAGTCGGGCCGGGCAGACGGCCTCGACCATGTCCGGCCCCAAAGCATAAGCCGTGAGTCCGGGCAAGGCGGCCAGGGCGTCCTTGACGGCCTCGGCACGGCCCCTGGCAACAAAGCGCAGGGCGAGGTGCGCCGCGCGGCCGGCCGGTTCGAGGATGCGGCGTCCGGTCAGCGCCAAGGCGTCGGCCAGCCAGCCGGCCGGGCCGTCGGTGACCACGTCCAAAGAGGTGTGGGCGCTGTAAAGCGTCGCTCCGCTGGTCAGAACCAGGGCCAGGACGCGGTGATAGTCGTCGAGGCGGTCGGGCAGACGCGGAGAAAGCGTCAGCGGATGGTGGGACAGGACGACTTCCGCTCCCCAGGCCAGGGCGTCTGCGACCACGTCAGGCAACGGATCGAGGGTGACGGCGAGCTTGGCGCAGTTCTCGACGGTTCCGGCGATCTGGATGCCGCTACGGTCCCAGGAAGCGGCCCGGGCCGGATCGGCCGTGGCCTCGATGCGGGCGATAAGGTCAGCTACGCGCATGGGAGAACGCAAAAGGCGCTTTTTGGGGCCGTACCGGCAAAAAAGCGCCTCTGGAGGAGTCCCTTGGCCGCCGCGCGGGCCGGGGCGGGGAGCGTATAGGAAAAAGCGACGATTGCTGTCATGGAACCTTCGTCGTGGTGGGCCCACCAGGATTCGAACCTGGGACCTGCCGGTTATGAGCCGGTGGCTCTGCCAACTGAGCTATAGGCCCATGCCGCGATAGCGAACTGGTATTGATACGCCGTGCGCCTTGACCCTGTCAAGAGGATGCCCTCATACAGCTCTACGGCTCGTCTGCCGTAACCCGTTGGGGGGTCTGGGGGCATCAGGCCCCCAGCGGAGAGGTCCAGGAGAGGCAGCGCCACTCCAGGCCGCCCGAG
>JAEZMB010000129.1 GCA_023435825.1 Pseudomonadota bacterium
GCCGACCCCTTCGAGTCCGGCCGCCGCGCCGTCTCCCTCGCCCCGGCCGGTTCGGGCCGCCCGGCCGGCCAAGGCCGTCAAGCCGTCCGCGCCGCTGCTGGCCGCGTCATCGCCCAAGCCCGCCGCCGCGCCGCCGTCTGCCCCGGTCCCGGCTCCGCCCCTTGCCCCACTGGAGGCCGCCGCCCTGGCTGCCCTGTCCCAGGGCGACAAGCGCCACATCGACGCCCTGGCCGCCGAACTGGCTGTCGCGGCCAAGGACCTCAGCAGCGCGCTGGTGCTCCTGGAGATCAAGGGCCTTGTGCGGAAATGGCCGGGCATGTACTACAGCGGGGAAGCGCAAGGATAGAGTCGCCCATGCAGAAAATCCCCCTGTCCCTGGCCAAGCCGGGCATGATCCTGGCCAAACCCGTGGCCCGGCCCGACGGCATCGCCGTGGCCGCCGCCGGATCGGAACTGTCCCAGGGCCTCCTCGACCGGTTCGATTCCATGGGCGTCAGCCACCTGGTGGTCGAGGGCGAGCCGGTCCAGCTCGACGGCGCACCGGGCGGTACGTCCTATGACAAGCGCCTGGAACGGCTGGACTACCTGTTTCGCAAATTTCCCGACGACAAGTGGATGGGGCAGATCAAGCGGCTTTTCGACCATTATTTCCGCATGAAGGCCGCCGCTGTGGTGGCCATGGCCGAAGCGGCCAAGGCCGCCCGGGCCGCCGCCGTGGCCGAGCCCGCCCCCGAGGGCGAAGCCGAAACCGGCGACAAAGCCAAGGAAGCCCGACATGGTTGAGGATCTGCGTACTGAACGCAAGAACCGCATCCTGGCCGTGCGCGACCTGCCCACCCTGCCCAAGGTCCTCGAAGAGGTTTCCAAGCTCGTCGAGCGGCCGGACTCCACCACCGAACAGGTGGCCAAGCTCATCAGCATGGACCAGGTGCTCTCGGCCAAGGTCCTCAAGATGGTCAACTCGCCGGTCTACGGCTTTCCCGGCCGCATCAGCTCCATCGGCCACGCCCTGGTGCTTTTGGGCTTCAACGTCCTGCGCTCGATCATCGTCTCCACCTCGGTCTTCGAGGTCATGAGCGAGAACATGGTCGGGCTGTGGGAGCACAGCCTGGGCGCGGCCATGGCCAGCGGGGCCATCGCCCGGATGCTCCACTTCAAGGACGCCGAGGAATACGCCGTGGCCGGGCTGCTCCACGACCTGGGCAAGGTGGTGGCCACGGTGCAACTGCCCGACCTCAAGCCCGACATCGAGCGGGTGGTGGCCGAGCGCGACTGCTTCTACCTGGAAGCCGAGCGCGAGGTGCTGGGTTTCGGCCACGACCGCATCAACGCCTGGCTGGCCGACCACTGGAAGCTGCCGGCCAACATCAAGGAAGGCCTGTCCTACCACCACAAGCCGCACCTGGCCCAGCTCTACCCGGAGATGGCCTGCGTGGTGCATCTGGGTGATTTTCTGGTGCGCTCCTTCGAATACGGCTTTTCCGGCGACGTAGGCGTCACCTATCTCCAGCCCGAAGCGCTGAAAATCCTCAAGATCCGGCCGGCCGACTTCGAGAAGCTTCTCGACGAATTAAGCGGCCAACTTGTGGAACTGGCCGACCTGCGCTTCACCTGATCCTCCCCATGGTTTCCGACGCGCTGTGCGCCTTCACCCGCACCCAGAAGATTCTGGTTTTAAGCCCCGATCCGACCTTGGCCCGGCTGTTCGACGCCGCCTTCACCCCGGCCGAGGCCGAGGTGACCATCCTTTGCCAGGGGCGCGGGGCCGTGGAAACCCTTTTTATTGATCCGCCGGACATGCTGGTGGTGGACGCCGCCCTGGCCGACATCCCGGGCCTGACCCTGGTGACCATGGTCAAAAGCGAAAACGTCTATCGCCAGCTCCCCGTGGCCCTGGTCATGGACGAGGCCGCCCTGGGAGCGGACCTCGATTGGTGCGCCGTGGAGGTGGACGAACTGCTCACGCGGCCGCTGACCTCGGCCATGCTGCGCGCCCGGGTCACCCTGGCCCTGGCTCGGGCCACCCGGTCCCTGGACGCCAACCCGCTGACCAAGCTGCCGGGCAACACCTCGATTATCGGCCGCATCCAGGACCTCATCGACCGCAAGGAAGATTTCGCCCTGGCCTATGCCGACCTCGACTACTTCAAGTCGTTTAACGACAAGTACGGCTTTTCCCGGGGCGACGAGGTGCTCATGATGACGGCGCGCATCATCGTCAACACCGTGCGCTCCGTGGGCGGCCCCACGGCCTTTGTCGGGCATGTGGGCGGCGACGACTTCGTCTTCATCCTGGACATCGACCGAGTGGAGGAGGCGTGCAAGGCCGTGGTGGCCAGCTTCGACGGCATCGTGCCGCATTTCTACGACGCCGACGACCGCGACCGGGGATTCATCCAGTCCGTGGACCGCGAAGGCAACCGCCGCAGCTTTCCGCTCATGGCCATCTCCATCGCCGTGGTATTTAACCGCGACGGCCGGCTCAAGCACTTCGGCGAGGCCTCCCAGACGGCCATGACGCTTAAAAAGAAAGCCAAGGAAAACCCCAAGAGCTGCTATGTCCTCGACAAACGGCAAGGCTGAGACGAAAGCCTCGCCGGCCCCTGCCGCATCGCCTCCGACGCCAGCCGGCGTGGACGAGTTTCTGACCGCCCTGGCCGCCGTCAAGGGCTACTCTCCGGCCACCGTGGCGGCTTACGAGGACGATCTGGCCCAGTTCGAGGCCTCTCTCGCCGGCCGAGGCCTGAGTCTGGCCGCGCCTGAGGCAATCACCCGCGACCACGTGCGCGGCTTTCTGGCCGAACTGCACCGCCGCCGCGTGGCCAAGTCCTCCATGGGCCGCAAGCTCTCCACCTTGCGCGGCTTTTTCAAATACCTCCTCCAAAAAAAACGCGTCGCCGCCGACCCCACGGCCGGGCTCAAAAATCCCAAGACCGAACGGCGCGGGCCAAGGGCGCTCAACGCCGACGAGGCCGTGGCCCTGGTGACGCCGCCGCCGGCCGCCCCGGCCGCCGACGGTTCGGCCGCCGCCTGCCGCGATCTGGCCCTGGCCGAACTGCTCTACGGCTCGGGGCTGCGCGTAAGCGAAGCCCTGGGCCTGGACCTCGACGACCTTGACCTGTCCCAGGGCATTGTCCGGGTCATGGGCAAGGGCAGCAAGGAGCGCTTGGCCCCCTTAAGCGACACCTCCCGTGAGCGGCTGCGGGAGTATCTGCGCCGCCGGGGCGAACTCGGCCCCGGGCCGATGGAATTGGCCCTTTTTCTCGGCAATCGGGGCGGACGCCTCGACCGGCGGCAGGCGGCGCGCATCGTGGACGCCCTGGCCAAGGGCGCGGGACTGGCTCGCCACGCCCATCCCCACATGCTGCGCCACAGCTTCGCCACCCACCTGCTCGAATCCGGGGCCGACCTGCGCAGCGTCCAGGAGCTCCTGGGCCACGCCCGTCTGACCACCACCACCCGCTACACCAACCTCGACCTGGCCCGCATCGTCGGCATCTACGACAAGGCCCATCCCCGCAGCGAGCACAAGGGCGAGGGCGACGACAACAAGAAATGACTCGTTGCCACGGCGAAACAGGCCTTTGCGACAGCGAGGAGCGCCGCTTGGCCGGACCCTCCTTGCCTTGCACCGGCTTTTGCCCTAGTGCAAAAACAAATACTCCTCGGACTGCATCCCGAAATATTCAACGCAAGGAAGGCTTGTATGGTGTGCCGTGGTCTTTTGTCCTGCATCGTCGTGCTGACGCTTTTCGTTTCCGCCGCATCGGCCGGCTCGTTCGATTGCGTCAAGCCGCCTTACGGCAAGCCTTTCGCGCCCATGAACGAAGACGGTTCTTTTCAGAAGGTCAAGGAAACCGGCGATATTGCCTATTACAATTATACCGGTCCCTGCAAAATAGGCGTCTATGAACGGTTGACGCCGATCATCGCCTACGGCGTTGTGGACGGAAAACTCTACAGCCGGGTCATGCAGACGGAAAATGACGACATTGACATCATCAAGCAAGTAACCACCAAGCTGGCCGGTACGCCGAAATCCACGGAAGAGGGCGACTGGACCGTCATGCGCTGGAATTTTCCGGAAAAGCAGATCAAGATGAAGCTCAAATACAACAACAAGACCAAGGCCACCAAGTCGGCGCTCTACTACGAACCCCTGCGCCCCGGCCAGAACAAGGTCAACCCCGAAGACCTGGACGATTAGCGCTGGACATGCCTCCGGCGGCCAGGGCTCTGCCCTGGACCCGCTGGGGGCCTGAGGCCCCCAGACCCCCCACCTGTTCGACGTTCTCCCGCACACGTCTTCTCACTTTTCAGGGGGCGCTATGT
>JAEZMB010000177.1 GCA_023435825.1 Pseudomonadota bacterium
CACAAAGTATATCTGCTTCTTGTTTGCGCGCAGAGACAGAAAAGCTGTAGGCTTTGTTACTTCCCTCAACGTCATGTCTGAATTGCTTACCATAACAACCGCGCATCGTAGCAAATTGTGCTGTTCCCTTTATGTCGTATCCAACGAAAACGATGTTATGATGCTCTTTGGCTTCATAGATGAGTTTCCGGCGAATGCATTCATCTACGAGCGATTTGGAGAGACCTCTTTCTTTGCACAGATAGTTTGTGATGACATTGTTCGTGAAGTTGGCAGAGGGGAGAATAAAGGGCCTTTTCTCTTTTGCTTTTGTCGGCGGATTGCCGGATGCAGCAGGAACTACATAAGATAAGCCACATAGCTTTTTCACAGCATCAACGAAAGTGTATCCCTGCACCTTTATCAAATAGTCGAGGGCTGTCTTGCCTCCAAAGCCTTGGCTGTACCAATTCCATATACTTTCATTATCTTTTTTTAAAGTGATTTTTAAGCTGTCGTGCGTTCGAGTGCAATACTCGTTACCGTGTATATGTACTAATTCGTTCGGTTCATAACGCTGTAGGTATGTCAAAAGATCGAGCTTCTTAGCTTCAGCTTTCTGTTCCTCCGAAACAGGGTATCGATTCCTTTCCATGGTCGGCCTCCTTTTCCTAAAATAAAAGGCTTCACACGAAGCCTTTTTACAATCCGTACTTCTTTTACAGCGCATCACTCAGGGGTTTTAGGGGGGTAACCCCCTAACAAGCGGAACTTTGTGTCACAAAGTTCCACGCTTGCCAGTGCAAAACACAGGTTTGTGCTGGAAGTGCACGCAAAGCGTGCCGGCTGCGCTTTCGCTTCCCTTTTTCGTTTCCCGAAAGGGGAAGCACATGCTGAAAAAAGGAAAATCTGTTTCACAAGAGCCACCTTACGGCCATGTAACCACATCCGGCAATCCCCATCCATAGGCAAAATGGCGTACTGCTTCGCCGAGAGAAAACCATATACGATGACGCAAAAAAGCATGCGGTCAGGACTGATAGAAGCGATAGTATTGATAGTCCCGTGTATAGGAGCAAGCTACCCATCACCTTAATGTCAGCTGCACCGCAGGCGTCCGGCTGTTTGTACCATATAGCTATTAGGATTCCGGTAGGGATGAGCGAAAGCAAAACGTAAAAGTCGCGTGTATAAAACATATTAGCTACAGCAAGTAAGGCCATACAAATAACCGTCCAATGTGGCACTTCTCTTCGCTGCACATCCTGGGCGGCTGCTATAATAAGAAATGCCGCGAAAGCGGCGTCGAAAATGTAATTCATAGTATCTCCTATTTGCACATCATGCGGTAATAAAAAACCGCCTTGTGGCGGCTTTTATGGGTTCAAGCTTTATGGTGTGACTGTGGGTGAAGGATTTGCATACTCGGGGGCTTCGGTATGTCCTGTGGTGAAAAGCTGGACAGCGTAGGCGATACCATTGCTATAAACGACCGCAATTCCTGTTTTTGTATAGTTCTTGTACAAAATTGCTTCCCAATGGTCGGGCGAGTTTTTCCACGCCGTAAAGGCTCTGTTAGAATTAATCTTCACACCTAAATCGCTCTGCGAGTTAGCAGTAACATTTTCACTTGCCCAATCCCAATTGGTAATTCCGATTTCATCAAGAACGGTTGAAAAGTTATCACCATTAAGTCGTGAATGTGCTTCGGAGCGAGGAAAGTTGGCAGCAATATGACCAGCACCGTATTTCGCATCAAGCTTTTGTCGGTATTCATCCGCGCGGATTGCCGCTGCTGCACATAGGGATGGACTCATTTCAAGTGGTTCAAGGTCGTATTCTACTCGGGCATCGTTTACCTTTTCAAGTACAAGCTCGGCGAAATCACCGTTCGTAAAAGCAGGGTCAACTGTCCTTTCGGGAATGGGTGTCGCGGTCGGCGTAGGTTTTACCGTTACTACAGGAGTGGGGTCTACAATAGCTACTGGTGTAGCAGAAGGCGTAACCGTGGGCACGAATGCATCCGCTTGCTGACAGCCTGCAAGAAGGAGCAAAGTAAGCAATATTCCAAGTCCGAAAATCAACTTACGCATCTTGGCTCCCCACCTTTCTATACCTAATTATACCATAAGAACAGGGTAATTCGCAAGATAAACTTTAATTTATTTACAATATAACTATGGGATGTGTTATATTTTCTTTTCAGCAGGTTATCGTTTCGGTTCTGTTAGGCCAAGAGAATTACGAGTATTCACCTGTTTCCGAAGGCTCACAACAAGCTCTGCTAATTCTTGATTTTTTGCTCTTAGCACCTGATTTTGCTCTCCTAGGCTTTCAACCTTTGCGGTCAGTCTTGCGACTTCTCCGTTAAGCCTCATGAGCTCCTGCGGAAGAAGCTGCACGGCTTTGACGGCTTCGATAATCTGTACCATGCCTTTGCCAACAAACGTGTCAAACGCTAAATCTGTTCCGTCCATAGGCTTTCGGCCAAGAAGGTAATCTATGGATACGCCGAAGTAGTCTGCTATCTTCGGAAGCATATCGGCAGAAGGCAAGCTCCCTCGGTTCTTCCATGTACTAACCGTTGGACTTTTAGCCCCGATTGCTTTTGCAAACTTCGTTTGTGAAACACCTATATTGCTTAATAAATCGAATATCCTAGTATTAAGGCATGCACCGGTTGCCAAATCTGCTTCGTTCGAAAGCTCGCGGCCGAGCAGGTAATCAACAGATACATCGAAGTAATCTGCGACTTTCTGAAGTTTGTCGGCAGTCGGGACATTTTTACTCCATTTCCCAATTGTGCCGTTTCCGAATCCAAGCATTGAATCAAGCTTTGAGAGTGCGATTCCGCGCGCGTCAGCGAGTGTCTTTATTCGTTCCTTTATAGTATCCATACACCCTCCATTTACAATAGCAAAGGAGCGGATGCCCGCTCCCTTGCTTACATTTGCAGTTAGATCTTCAAGGGCTCAACCGCCCCATGCATTATTTGTTGAATCGTCCTCATACATACTTCCATTGATGGCAATCGACACAGGCATGGATGCCGTGAGCTCGCCTCCGGGCGTAAACGCGCCGTAGGAAGTTACCATGCCAACATAGTTGACATCGGGGAACCAGATCGGCACAAACCAAACCTTAGAGCCGATTACCGATATAGGATTAACCGGCAATGACCACGATGCACCGGATTTAGCAAGCTGCACCCCCGTTTCATAATGGGTTTCCGGGATGCGCATGACAACCGCCTGCGGCTGCATAATAACAGAGTTGTCAGGGCAGTTTGTGGTGATTACCGGCGTCACGGTAACGTCAAAGCCGTAACCGCTCTTGCTGTTCGTGGTAGATGGCGTGGCTGTGAGCGTGAGCCTTGCCCAATAGGTATTTCCGTTGGGGTCAGTCCACTCAACATAGTCGTTATTCTCTCCGGCAGGCGGGTCAATTAGCTGCACGGGGTCAGGTGTATCGTTCGGGTCGGCAGGATCAACGATTTCTTTTACCATCACGGATTCAGACAAAATGTTGTTGCCATAGTCTATTTCTTCAATAGACTTATCCGGATTGATGTTTGCCGATACCGTCACATTACCGACGCTACCGGGTGTCCACGTAAATACAGTGGAACCACTTGCGCCCGCGGGCACGGTGATAGCCTTGCTTTGTGACGCGCCTCCTACGCTGAACGCAAGCATTGTCGTTGCTGCCGTTTCACTGGAGTTGTGGTAGGTAACGAGTGACAGCATGGATAGGCCCACGCGCGCATAGATCGGCGTAATGCTCGTTACGCTAAGGTCGGTATCAAGGATTCTGCTAAACGACGCTACAACCGTCCTATTACCGTTCACAGTAAACGTCAGCGAGGGCACTTTACCCTGTGAAACACCGTTTAAGGTAACATCAGCGATTTCATACCCCTCATTGGCTGCAATGGTATAGGTGCGAGAGCGACCTTCGCGTACCGATGTTGAACCGGAGGGCGAGATTGTGCCTCCTGTACCGGCAGTTGCAGTTACGGTGTAGTAGGTGTAGGATGGCGGGTCTGTAGGTGCCGGTGCGGGAGGATTGGTCGGTCTTGGTGTACTGGAACCGCCTCCGGATGAGCCACCGGAAGAACCGCCACCCGTGTTGCCACTATTGCCGCTGCTACCCGTACCCCCACCCTGATACATACCCGTGTTAACACCGGGACCACCGTTGCTCGGGCCCGCACTCGCGCTTAGCGGCCATGCGGCAAACACCATAGGCATAACCAACAGTGCAACCAACGCAAGAGCAAAGATCGACTTAGGTTTCATGATTCTCATGTTTTTGTTTCCTTTCATTGAATTTGTAATTCCTCTATATAATAAAACCGCCGAACCGTCAAATTACGCGCTCGGCAGCATAGCAAGTTGTGTATTTATCGCTTTATTATCTGACAACCGCCACTCTGAAAAGCGGCAGTACATGCAGATGTGATAAGGGCCATGCTCCCATTGAGGAATACGATCATCATCGGCATAGGGAATCATACCGATTTCCATATGGCAGTAGAAAGGCGCACCAACGTAAACATCCGTAACTTCATCAAGATAATCCGCGTTTGTGGCATTATGGTATTGAATGTACCCGATGCCTCGCACTCGATAAGAACCGTCAGCGGCTTTGTAAATTGTAGTTGAGTCAGCAATGAACGTGCTTGTTATTATATAGTCGTTGTCATAAACCTCATCTACCCACTCGCTGCGGTAATCAAGCGTTTTGATATACGGGCTGTAGTACCACAAGAGCGCCATGCGGTACTCCTCTTTGTTCAAGGCGCGGTAGTCAACGCCCCAAAGCCGGTTCCAATGGTTGGCGGCATACTCCATCACTCTTTGAATGCCGTCCTCGCCCAACTCGGCAAGAGTATCGGCATTGTTGAGCGAATAATCCGCGCCATTATCATGGTAGTACACACCCATGTTGAGAGGGTAATCGTAAAGATCATCCGGCAGAATGTGCGGGCCGAGGTCGTAATCGTTAGGATACCGAGCATACGTACACCAATTACGCGCAAGCTGCGCGTCATACGGATATCTTAGGGTTTCTGCGGTGTCCGTTACATAGCGCAAGTAAAACGCTTCAGCGCGCTCGTAGGCCTCGGCTTCCACCTTTGGAACACAGCCTAACCCGCTGAAAAGAAGAAGCAGAGCAAGAAGAAAAGAAAAAACCCTCCGAAGGGAGGGTTGAGAACCGGATTTCATGAAATTGTACCTCCTGTCACAGTTTTATCGGAAGAGCCCATCTTGTGCATGACGCACGTAATTGCTAAGCATATTTACATTTTCCAACATGATACTGCATATATCGCTTACGATACGTGAAGGATTGTTGTCACAGCTTATACGAGCATCGAACCACGTTCCTCGTGTATTATTAATTCCGTTTAACAGCTTTATGCCGCGACCACCGGCTTGCACCCATTGGATGAGATTTGTCGTATAATCGTCAAGCAAGAAGTCTGATGGCTTTACACCTCCTGCAACTTTATATGATAGATACTCCGCTTTACTAAAGCCGCATGGAACGAATATCCTATGCGCGGCGTCCAACTCTGGCAGCGTGGTGTTAAGCCACGCGTTTTTTTCTTTTAGGGCATACTTACTATCAGCAAGATAGGCTGACAGGCAAAACACCTCGATGTCAGGGTGCTTAGTTATGATAGCACGTACTGCTTCCACCACGTTTTGCAGAGGCGCTATGTTTGCAAAGAAACCTCGTTCATACAAGGTTTCGAATTTGTCAACAGGCGTGAATACCCCAAGAGTGCCGTCCATATCAACATATAAACGCTTTTGTAAAAGAAACATATTTGAGCA
>JAEZMB010000023.1 GCA_023435825.1 Pseudomonadota bacterium
CGCGGGGGGCGGGGGCCCGGCGCCCCCCGCACCCCCCGAATGAAGAAAAGGGGTAAAGGGGGGAGGCGGCGCTCGCCTGCTCAGCGAGAGACGGTTTTGGGGAGGGCCTGGCGAAGAGGCCGGGAAGGCGCGCCAAGCGCCGCTCCCCACGCGCGGGACGCGCGGCCGCCTGCCTTGGTAGGATTCAGAACTGGTTCCGCCACGCGGCGACGCCCGACCCTTGCGGCCGACCCCGCCGCGATGTAACAAGCGCTTAAACCCACGGCCGCGACAATTCGGCCGACGGGAGACATACGTGATCGACGTCAAAGCCCTGCTCGAAGACATCAAGGCCGCGCCCTACGAGGAAATCGTGGTGGCCTCGCCCCATACCGGCGTGGTGACCTTCGCCGGCATCGAACCCGGCACGCGCGTCACCGGCATCTCCGGAGCCTTCGGCGAAAAGCCCGGCACGCTGCTGGCCAAGCTCACCCGGGAAAACAACGACAAGCCCCTTTACGCCAACGCCAAGGGCGTGGTGGGCACGGTCCACCGGGAACTCGAAGGCCGTTTCGTCGAGGCCGGCACGCCCCTGGTCGTCATCCGCCACTACCTGTCCAAGGACGAGGTCATTGCCAGCATCCTGCAAAAGGTGCTCTTCCTCTTCCGCGCCCCGGAACGGGCCAAGTACTATTTCATCCCGAGCGTGGACAAGAAGGTGAAGGCTTCCGGCGCGCGGTCGGTGACCGTCAAACCCGGCATGGAGCTTTTCATCGTCTCGCGCATGAAGCGCGAGAAGCCGCTCGTCTACGAAGGCCCAGAAGGCATCATCTACGCCGTCTATTTCCAGCACGACCAGAACGTGGACCAGGGCGCGCCGCTTGTCGGCGTCTGCCCGGCCGACCAGACCGACCTCATCCAGGACGTGGTCAACCGCGTGCGCACGGACTGGGAGGAAAAGGAATAACGCCATGGGCCAGTATCTGCAGATTCGCGTCATCGCCCAGACCTACGACGAGGCCGGAGCCGAGAAGCAGTTTCCCAAGCTCTACGCCCTGGCCTGGCCCGTGGAGGCCACGCCGTCCGAGGGGCCGCGCGGGCTGGTGGAACTGGCCGGCGTGCTCGATGACCGCATCCGCCTGGGCGATCTGCCCGCCCCGGATCGCAAGGCCATGACGCCGGCCCTGGAAAAGGTCACGGCAGCCAAGTCGGCCCTGGAAGGGGCGCTGGGCAACCGCGATCCCAAGGCCGCCGACCAGGCGTCCTATCAACTGGAAGACGCGCTCGGGGAGCTGGAAAAGCTCGCCCCGCGCCCCTAATTTTTCTCGCGCCAAAGGAGGTCCGCCATGGCCGGAAGCATCAACAAAGTCATTCTCGTCGGTCGTCTGGGCCAGGACCCCAAACTGAATTACCTGCCCTCGGGCCAGCCCGTGGCCGAGTTCAGCGTGGCCACCGACGAATCCTACAAGGACCGCGAGGGCAACAAGGTCGAGAAGACCGAATGGCACCGGGTCAAGGTGTTCGGCCGCTCGGCGGAATTCTGCAACAACTATCTCGCCAAGGGGCGGCTGGTCTATATTGAAGGCAGCATCCGCACCCGCAGCTGGGACGACCAGCAGGGTCAGAAGCGCTACATGACCGAGGTGGTGGTGTCCGGTCCCGGCCACACCGTCCAGGGCCTGGATTCGCGCGGCGGCCAGACCGCCGAGGCCCCCATGGGCGGTGATGAGGGCTTCGCTCCGCGTCGCGGCGGCGGCCAGCAGGGCGGCGGCTACGGCAACCAGCCCGGCGGTCAGCCCGGCGGCTACGGCGGCGCGCCCCGCCAAGGCGGACAAGCCGCCGGCCGGCCCCAGCAGGGCGGCGGGCGTCAGTCCTACCCCGAGGACGACCTCGGCCCGGCCTTCCCCTCCGAAGCCTCGGGCATGGACGACGTGCCGTTCTAACGACAGTCCGGCACTCCCTGGACAACAAAGGGCGAAGTCACCGAAGTGGCTTCGCCCTTTTCGTTGGGTCGTCTTCTGGGCTATTCGACCCGAAAAACCCCTTTGATGGAGGACATGGTCCTGACCGCGATCTGGATGTGGGTCTTGGACTGAAACCCGCTGCCCGGATAGAGTGGGCCGCCTTCGGTGAACAATCCGCGCACGGTATCGAAAGGGGGTTCATCCACGGACTCCAGACTGGCGTGGAGATGTTGTATCGCGGCGCAGTCCAAATGCCGCAGCAGCATGTCGCCGTCATTTTTCCCGGCCGGCGCGTTGACCGGCAAGGGGCCGAGGCTGGGGTCAGCCTCGTGTGCAGCTTTGAGACTCTCGTAAGCGCGCTTCACGTAGTGCAAGCTCTCCTGGGCCATGAGGTCGAGGCAGTTCCCCAGATCGATGACGGCCCCCACCACAAAGGCCTCGCCTGAGCCTTTACGGGCGACTTTGTTGGCCGCCCAGGCCAAGGCGCGCTGGGGATCGGCCTCCCAAAAATAGACGCCTGGACCAAGCCAATCGTAATGGTTCTGGCTGGGCGCGAAAGAGGAACGACCGGAGAGAATGTTCTCCCCGGTCGTTTTGGTGCAGCCGTGGTAGCCGAGCACGAAGGACGTGTGCAGCCGGCTCAACGCTTCTCCGGCTCGGAGGGCGTGTAATTCTTGTTCAATTGGCCGTTTTGGGTGTATATTCCTTCGTGGACTAAGGCATTGCGGGCATCCTTGGCGTTGGCCGTTATCTTTTTGGTGTACGCGCTCAGGGCGTTCATGATCCGTTCGTGGCGTGTATCGACCATGGCCGCCTCCTTCTCGCAATCCGTCAAGTTCCAACAGAACCTGCGTCCGATGTCTCGAAGTATCCATTCGATAGGCGGCAGTCAACTCCAGGAAGCCGCCGCCGGTACCCCCGCCGCCGGCTTCATATGATGCGCTCCCCCTTTACCCCTTTTCTTCATTCGGGGGGTGCGGGGGGCGGCGGGCCCCCCCCCCCCGGGGGCG
>JAEZMB010000046.1 GCA_023435825.1 Pseudomonadota bacterium
CCGCTCACCACGCCCGGGGCGGCCGGGCGGGCCAACCCCCCCCCCGGACCCTCCCTGCAAGGGGGTAAAGGGGTGCTGGCGGTACTGTGACGGCGATTGTTCATGAACCGGGAGGGTTAGCCTCCCGGTTCGTGTTTGAGGCCCTGGGGGCTTTCTTCTCTTTGGCGAAAACGGTAGACCACGGCATGGCAAACACCGGCGACGGCATCATCCTGGGACTCGATCCCGGCTCGCGGGCCACGGGCTACGGTCTGGTGCGCGAACGCTCGGGCGTGCTCGAACTCGTGGATGCCGGCGTGGTGCGCACCACCTCCCAGCCGGATTTTCCCAGCCGCCTGGGCGTCATTTTCAGCGCCGTGGCCGAACTCATCAAACGCCACGGCCCGGCCGAGGTCTCGGTGGAAAACGTCTTTGTCTCCAAAAACGCCGCCACGGCCCTCAAGCTCGGCCAGGCCCGGGGCGCGGCCCTGGCCGCCTGCGCCGTGGCCGGCCTGGTCGTGCATTCCTACGAACCGACCGTAATCAAGCAAAGCCTGGTGGGCACGGGACGGGCCGAGAAGTCCCAGGTGGCCTTCATGGTGGCGCGGGTGCTGGCATGCCGGGAAACTTTCGCCGTGGACGCGACCGACGCCCTGGCCGCGGCCGTGTGTCACCTCAATCAACGGCGGCTGACCCGCCTGTGCGGGGCCAGATGATCGGCTATCTTGAAGGCCGGGTCGTGGCCCGGCGCGATCGCTTCGCCATCGTGCTCACCCCGGGCGGCGTGGGCTACGAACTGGAGCTGCCCACCCCGGTGGCCGCCGCGTTGCCGGCCCCGGGCGGCCAGGTTGCGCTTTTCGTCCACACCGTGGTGCGCGAGGACGCCCTGGAGCTCTTCGGTTTCGCCACCCTCGACGACCGCGAGACCTTCCGTACGCTCATTGGCATCTCCAAGCTCGGCCCGCGCACGGCCCTGGCCATCCTGTCGCATTTCACCGCCGACGATCTGCTGCGCGTGGTGGCCTCCGGCGACGCCGAGGCCCTGGTGCGCGTGCCGGGCATCGGCAAGAAAAGCGCCCAGCGCATCTTCATCGAGCTGTCCTACAAGCTCGAAGGCCGCGCCCCGGCCGCCGGGCTGGCCCCGTCGACGCCGATCCCCGGCGGCGTGGCCGGCGACGTCGTGGCCGGGCTCACCAACCTCGGCTATCCCGAACCCGAGGCCCGTCAGGTCGCGGCCGAGGTTCTGGAGGCCGAACCCGACCTCGACGTGGCCGCCGCCCTGCGCCAGGCCCTCAAACGGCTGGCCTCGGCCAAGAAGTGAGCATGGACGACAAGGATTTCTGTCCGCCCGAGGGGCTCATCCCGGCTGCCCCCTCGCCCGACGACACCATCCGGCCGTCGCGCCTGGCCGATTTCATCGGCCAGGACGATCTGCGCGCCAACCTCAAGGTCTTCCTGCGCGCCGCCCTGGAGCAGGGCCGCACCCTGGACCACAGCCTGCTCTACGGCCCGCCGGGCCTGGGCAAGACCACGCTGGCCCAGATCATGGCTTCGGAACTGGGCGTCAATCTGGTCCAGACCACCGGTCCGGTCCTGGAGCGTTGCGGCGATCTGGCCGCCATCGTCACCAACCTGCGCCGGGGCGACATCCTCTTTATTGATGAAATCCACCGGATGCCGGCGGCGGTGGAGGAAATCCTCTACCCGGCCATGGAGGATTTCAAGCTCGACCTCATCATCGGCCAGGGGCCGGGGGCGCGCACCGTGCGCATCGACCTCGAACCCTTCACCCTGGTCGGGGCCACCACCCGGCTTGGGCTTCTCACCTCGCCGCTTCGCGACCGCTTCGGCGTCATCTTTCGCCTGGAATTCTACGGCCCAGACGAGCTGGCCCGCATCGTCACCCGGGCGGCCGGGATTCTCGGCATCGCCATCACCCCGGACGGAGCCCTGGCCATCGGCCAGCGCTCGCGGGGCACGCCGCGTATCGCCGGCCGGCTGCTGCGCCGGGTGCGCGATTTCGCGGTGGTGGCCGGGGCGCAGACCCTGGACGGCGAACTGGCCGCCAAGGCCCTGGCCCGCCTGGACGTCGACCCCCATGGCCTGGACATGATGGACCGCAAGATTTTGGAGACGCTCATTCATCATTATGAAGGCGGGCCGGTTGGGGTGAAGACCCTGGCCGTGGCCCTCAGCGAAGAGGTGCGCACCCTGGAGGAGATTTACGAACCGTATCTCATCCAGTGCGGGCTGATAAAGCGCACCCCGCGCGGCCGGGTGGCCACGGCCAAGGCTTATGCCCACATCAAGGGCAAACTGGCCTAGAGCCAGACTGTCGGCCGTCGCGGGCAACGGCTTTTCACACGACGATTTTTTCGGGACCACCATCCCGCCAAGGCCGGCCCCGATGCGGGATTCCAAAGGGCGGCAGCCCTTTGGCCGCCGGAGGCTTTTTCCCAAACGCATCTCTACCCGACGACTCTTTACCAAGGACGCAACATGCCGCCGACTCGGCTTGCCGTGACGTTACTGGCCCATACCCCCGACGCGTTGGCCCTCATCTACGCCGCTTTCCGGCAGTGCTACCATGCCGGCGACGTGGCCGACATGTGGCCGCGCCTGCTGTCCGGCGATATCGACCCGGACAAACAGGCCGCTTTCGTGGCCCGGATACTGGAATCCGGCCATGAATCGCCCATTGAGCACGTGTCGTTCACCTTTGCCGTGTCCGGCGTGTCCCGGGCGCTGTCCCACCAGCTCGTGCGCCACCGCATCGCCAGCTATTCCCAGCAGTCCCAGCGTTACGTGGACGCCCTGGGTTTCGATTACGTGCTGCCGCCCCAGATCGCGGCCATTCCCGAGGCGCGGGAGCGTTTCGAAGCAGCCATGGAGCAGGCCGGGACGGCTTACGCCGAGCTGCAGGAGATCCTGGCCCGGCACGGGCGCGGCGACAAGGCCAACGAGGACGCCCGGTTCGTGTTGCCCAACGCCTGTGAGACCAAGGTGGTCCTGACCATGAACTGCCGGTCGCTGCTGCACTTCTTTGAGCTGCGTTGCTGCGCCCGGGCCCAGTGGGAGATCCGGGCCATGGCCCTGGCCATGCTGGACCAGTGCCGGCAGGCCCTGCCCGTGATCTTTGCCGGGGCCGGCGCGCGCTGCGAGCGGCTTGGCTACTGCCCCGAGGCCGAGCGGTTTACTTGCGGCCGTTATCCCAGACTCGATCAAATCGGTCCCCATTCCGCCTAATTCCTGAAATCCGGCTTTCCTTGTCTGATTTTGAAGCCCGCCGTGCCAACGGCGGGCTTTTTCGTTGCGGCCCGTGAAAAGCCGGAAAATGCGGGAGAAAGTTTTTTTCTAAATAAAATTGTATGGTTGTTCGTGTCGTGTGCATGTTGTCGAAACCTGTTGACGACCGGCAAAGGCAAGGGCCGAGCGGGTTTTGAGGCTGGTCAACCAAAAAGTGGCCTGTTGGAAGACGAAATATTTTGACTTCAAGTGACATGGATAGAGATAATCGCGAAAGAGGCTGTGGAAAACGCTTTCACAGGTGTGCATAATATGGCTCGTAGCCCCAAAACCCTTGCCCCATGCGGCTTGAGGGCCTGCCCCGAAAGCCCACGTTTCACGGGGGCTGGCGAGAAATGAACCAATTTCCGGATGGTTGCGCTGTAGAGAACCAAAGGGCCGCCCCCCGGAAAGCGGAGCCTAATCGTCCTTTGCCCGGCCACGGACCGGCCGTAGTGTGCGCGCCATGGAAACGATTTGGTCCCAAACCAAACAACTGCTCGAAAAGACCCTGAGCCCCGGACTGTTCAACCTCTGGATCAAGCCCCTCGCGGCCCGGGCCCGTGATGGCGCGCTGGAACTTGTCGCCCCCAACGCCTTTGTGGCCGCCTGGGTGCGCGAACGACTGAGCGATTCCATTGCCGAGGCCGCCGCCGTGGCCATGGGCGAGCGTCCCCAGGTGTTCGTGGTCGAGGCCGGGGCCAACGCCGCCCCTGCCGCCGCTTCGGCCGTTGCCCCTCTCGCCGCCCCGGCCGCTTCCGGCCGCCCCCGTCGCCAGCCAGGGCAGCGCCCGGCCGGTCCTCGGCCCGTGGCCGCGCCCCTGACCCTGCCCGTGGCCCCCAGCGCCCCGCCGGCCTTGGCCGACCGGTTCCGCTTCAGCTACGACGAGTTCGTGGTCGGCCCGTCCAACGAGATGGCCTATGCCGCGAGCAGGGGCATCTGCGACATGTCCTTGTCGGCGGAACAGCTTTTCATCAGCTCGGCCCCGGGCCTGGGCAAGACCCATCTCATCCAGGCCATGGGTCGCCGCATCCTTGGCGGCCAGCCCGGCCGTCAGCCTCGGGTCGCCTATCTCTCGGCCGAGGAGTTCGCCAACCGGCTGGTCATGGCCATCAAGACCAAACAGGTGGAGCAGTTCAAGGCCGCCTTCCGCGAAAACGTCGATGTCCTGCTGCTGGAGGACGTCCATTTCTTCCGCGACAAGCCGCGCATCCAGGACGAGCTGCTCAATACCTTAAAAGCCCTCAATGCCCGGGGCTGCCGTCTGGTTTTTACCAGCTCCTTTTTGCCCAAGGAGCTTTCGGGCCTGGACAGCCAGCTCCTGTCGCGCATCAACTCGGGCTTTTTGGCCGTCATCGACAAGCCCGACCTGGACATGCGCCGCCGCATCCTGGCCCGCAAGGCCGCCGTGCATCAGGTCTTGCTGCCCGAGGAAGTGTCCACGCTCCTGGCCGACAAGCTGCCCTCGGACGTGCGCCAACTGGAGAGCTGCCTGCAAAACCTCGTGCTCAAGGCCAAGCTCCTCAATTGCCGCATTTCCGTGGACCTGGCCTGGGACGTGCTGCGCCATTACGACGTGGCCCAGGCCCCGGTCAGCATGGACGACATCGTGTCCTACGTCTGCGACGTTTACCGCCTTTCGCCCGACCAGCTCAAGTCCAAGTCGCGCAAGCGCCAGTTCGTCCTGGCCCGCAACACGGCCTTCCTGCTGGCCCGGCAGCACACCGATCTGTCGTTGGCCGACATCGGCGTGCAGTTCAATCGCCGGCATTCCACGGTGGTCAAGGGCATCACCGCCCTGGAGCGGCATCTGTCGCTCAAAACCCCGCTTGGGCGCGAGCTGGAGCGCACCATCGAGCAGATGCGGGGCTAAGCGCCGTCATGATTTCCCAGCCAGGCCCCCATCACGGGCAGCCCTGCCGCAAACTCCGGCGACCGGAACTCCCGGTAACGCCCCGTGGAGCCGGCAGGCAGTCTCACACACGGTTACCACTCGCCAGCTAGGGGGAGGCCGCCATTGGCCGGGCGGGCGTCGGACGCAAGTTCGACGCCCGTCTTTTTTTTATCGGGCCGCCGTCCCTTCCCCAAGCGCCAGCGACGACCTTTGGAGCGAATTTCCTCGCCATCATCCCCTTTAACCCTTTCTTCAGGTGGGGGGTCTGGGGGGCTCAGGCCCCCAGCCGCCGGCGGCCGCCGCTGTCCCCATCCTCTCCCGACCCCAC
>JAEZMB010000274.1 GCA_023435825.1 Pseudomonadota bacterium
AGTATGCTATAATCAAATTCGTTCCACTCGTGGAATGACATGCAGTTGTGGCGGAATTGGCATACGCGCTAGATTCAGGTTCTAGTCCGGGTTAACTGGGTAGGGGTTCAAGTCCCCTCAACTGCACGATATAAAAACCGCAATCCTATTAACGGATTGCGGTTTTTTCTATGAATAACTTGATAAATACCATTGATATCACCTATCTAAATGATAAAAATACAGGTTTCATTATATGAGTTAGTATAATTTCTATAATTTGTCGTTCTTCCTCTGTTTCAACTTCTTTCCACAATACATTGACTTCCCCCTGATGTTGAGAGAAAAATCTATGCCAACGATTATCTTTTGTATCTCCTGGGACCGTAGAAAAAGATTCAATATAATGGCTTTTAAGACGATTATTGAGTCCCTTCGCCTTTCCAATATACAAGATACTCTTGTCTTTTATGTATATATAAACTCCCGCTTTTTTACCAACCTGCTTTTTTATGAACTTAAATTGCTCCATTTTCATTTCGTTGTCATCAGGCTGGCAATGTGTTATTTGGAATGAACTCCATTTTTCTTTTGATACGGGTAAGAAATCTTCTTCCACTAATATTGATTCAAATTTCTCAATAAGACTCATATAAGTTATTCCCTTCCTACTTCTTTATAAGAGTATTTAATTGACAGATTAACTATGTATCCTTTCTCAAGGTTTTTTTGATAAAAGGGGTCATACCTGAACAAATCTCAGGCATGACCCCTCATTACATTAATCAAAAGCTTCTTTTCGCCCATGCAAAGCGCTGCATATCCACCTTACCATCGATAAACTCAACACCCTCCGCTTCCAATAGCTCAATCTGGCGATTCTCACCACCAAATGCAAAGGCTTTTGATACTTCTCCCTGCTGATTCACTACGCGATAGCATGGAATCGTATCCGGCTCCGGATTAGCATGGAGTGCATAACCAACCACCCTCGCCCAGCGCTTATTTCCTGCAAGCTCGGCTATCTGGCCATACGTAGCAACCTGCCCATATGGAATCTGCTTTACGACATCATAGATTTTATCAAATGTTGATTTTTCCATTGTGTTATCCTCGCATAATTATTTCATTATCGATGTATTTTCTGAATACCCGTATTCTCATTATATCAGTTTTTGATAATGATTGCTAATGGATATGCTTAACCTACTTTTTTATTTCACTTTGGCACATTCATCAAATATTCGGGTTAAACCTTCTGAGATAATATTATGGTAAGGATATTGAATATAATTCATATCATGGTCATGCTGGTCGAATACAAAGGCCTTTAGATTGGTCTTATGTTCTTTCCTGTATGCTTCATAGACGTCATAGACTCCTTGAAGTGGGACGTTCTGATCATATACACCATGAAAGATATTAACAGGTAACGTTAATTTTAGCAGAGTGTCTTGATTCGCTTCAAGCTTTGCGTGTCCGGAAAGCCATTCCGGAGTAATCCGAACATAGTTATTCCAGATCCATTCTTCATCTCCCCTTGAGATTGCATTCAATATCTTATTTTTATGATCTACTAACAGTATGGCAAAATCTGCGCTGGTAAGCTTCTGATCTTTATTCTGATCCAGCTGTTCAAATGTAGCACCGCCCAGTAAAGAATTCACTATACCATCAGGATCCGCACTATATTCTTTTTTGGATACTACCCCATCAAAATTCGTATCAAAATGCTGACAATAGAAAATCATGGAGGATTCACCGGTTAACTGCCATTCCATAATATCCTGCATTTTTACATTGCAGTATCCCGACAGCATTAAGGAATCTATTTCAACATTCTTTCGCTCTGCTACCAAAGGTGCAATCATGGTGCCCTCACTCCAACCAAGCAGAACTACTTTCGCATTTTTCAGTGCTTCATTCTTTTTCAACTCCGTGATCATTATTTCAATATCCTTCACCTGATTCTCAGGCGTATATTTACGGTATTCCGCCTTGTCAACGGTATCATACATCGGTGGTTGCGTTCCTATATCAACACCGCGGGTATTATATCGGAAAAATCCTACCTGTCTCTTTCCCAGCTCCTGAGCAAATAAGTCATAATAATTAAATTCTTTGTCGCCGACTAGTCTGTGATTGTCATAGGTGTTAGGCCCTGTACCCGGTACGAATATGACGAGCGTCGCTACCTCAGAAGCATTAACCGGTAAATCCAGTTTTCCGGTAAGTGTATAGCCGTCAAAGGATTTTATTTTTAAGATTTCCGAAGTGGTTACAGCTGCCTCGGCAGGAGTCTCATTATTCTTGGCAGTTGATGTCACGAAGGCGGTATGGACTCTTTTATTCCAGGACGTCTGGCAGCGCATGAGAGTTGAGAAGAACTCCAATGGCACATAGACAGTTTTGTTTTTCTTAACAGGAGATATCGTAGTCTTCACGGTCTTATTGTTCAGTTTTACTGTAGCCTTCTTACCTGATTTGGACCAGGTGATCTTGATGGTGTCGGAGCCATATTTCACGCTGACCGAATCGGAGCCTTTTCCCCATACTGCTGATGCCCCGAGCTTTTCTGCAGTATCAAAAAGAGGGATTAATACATTTCCCTTTGTATCCATATAAGGTTGTACATTCTGATCGTACAGTACAATCTCATTATTCAGCGCAACATAAATTACAGGCTGTTTTGCAGCATAAGCACTGGATGATAAAGTGAACAGTACAAATACAGCAGTGATAAATGTAACCAATAGTTTTCTCATTGTTTCTCCCCTTCCGCCGTTAGGAACGGCATCCAATAATAATTGTAATATTGTACCATATTATAGACGATATGGATTGTTTTTACAATATTGACAAATATATTTATCTGTGGTATCTTACTATTGTAAGATTTCTAACTATTAGATTTCTTACATTATGAAGGGAGATGCACATGAAACAACACGAATTATCTTCACTTGAGGATGAGAAACTTGTATGGATGTTTGTTGAACCAATCATTTCTAAAACACGCGGAAAAGCTCCGAATCTGAAGGCGCAAGTCTATATGTCGCTGAATAGCGGACAACGGGCTTTATTTATGTTTCAAGTAATGTATGGGCACGCAGGGAATGGTATTTTTCAATTTTTCTCACATATTTCTTATTTAACACCCAGATTGGATTTATGGTCGGCATTAAAGTCAGCAATGCAATATTTCAATGATACTGATATGCTTGGTCTCGTTGAGAAGATGGAAATTGCCTATTCTGATCAGTTGTCACAAGCTCAGAATGTACCGTCACTGGAAGAGCTTAATCAATCGTATTGCGAATTAATCCCGCAGACTCTAAAGCGAATCGGTGCATTCTTACGAAATAATCCGGATGAATTCAGTTTATCTGTATCAGTTCAACCGGATGTTCAGGGGTAGAATAGCTTTTATTATTATTTATCAGGAGGTCCTATGGAAAAAGGGAGACTAGATGAGATACACAAGCTATACATGAGTTTGATACCGTTATTCTATAAGTGTAAGACGCATTATATTGATAAAAACAGAGCAGATGATTTGTGTAACAAAAATCAAGCTATGGCCATCATGATCATAGGAAAAGCAGAGAAGATCACCCCTACTGCGCTGAGCAAATTTATTAATATGGAGAAAGGGAGCTTAACACCATTAATCGATTCATTGGAAGAGAAAAAGCTTGTGATCAGATCCAATGATCCAAAGGACAGGAGAAAAGTATTGCTGTCGTTGACTTCTGATGGAACAGAATATATGAAAACCATTGAGGAACATTCCCAAAAAGGACTTGAACTAATGGTTGCTAATCTAAACGATGCTGAAATTATTCAAATGTATGATAGCCTTAAAACCCTGGTGAATATTATGAAAATAATTGCTGACAGTACCACCTGACAAAGTTACTAGCCCTAGCGTCACCCACAAATTCTCTTGACACTTACTTCCACCTTAGTCTATGATTCAAGTATCAAGAATGAACGGAGGATAAAACCATGAAGCTGGGACACAACAGAAAGTTTTTCACCGTTATACTGATCTTTTTTATCACAATGATATCCATTGCACTGTTCAATCGTCTGACCAAAGAATCGATATCCAACAGCGCCACCTTTATCTCTGCGATCATTGGTGTAATCGCTATCTGGTATCAGATGAAGAAGGATGCCGACATCGCAAAGGCGGAGTTTATCTTAACTCTGAACTCCAACTTTCAGGATAATCAAAATATCATCTATATCTACTCCAAGCTGAAGGAGAAAAGGGATGGCATCGATTACCAATTTTCCGATGAGGATGGCAGAAAAATGGGGGAATACATCATGTTCTTCCAAACCATCTATTTTATGGTCATTGAAGGTGTAATCGATATCCGCATGATAGACAGACTGTTTGCCAATAAGTTCTTTCTGTTCATGAACAATTGTGATGTTCAGACCTATCAGCTTAAGTACACCTCTATCAATAAACCCATTCTGGAATTATACTGCTTATGGGTCAATTATAGAGTTAAAAATGACTTACCTATGCTGTATCCCGAATGCATGCCGGATAAGACAGACATAATGAAATCCTATTTCCTGATAAAAAAGAAAAAGCTGACAGTTAACCATGATAAGGTGGTTGATTATTAAGTTCAATGTCTTTATGAAGGTACGAGGCTGTTTCAAAGTACGTGTAAACTCAAAAAACTGATATAAAATTTTAATTGTAATTTATGGGCAAGGCCATTTTTCAGTGGTTCTTGCCCATGCTTGTATTATAAATCTGTTTTTGGGGTTGT
>JAEZMB010000278.1 GCA_023435825.1 Pseudomonadota bacterium
GGTGCGCCTCGTGCGCACCCGGTCCAGCCGGTTCCCGGCCGTCCTGGCCGAGGCGGGGTGGGAGAAGGTCGACGCTGCGCTGTTGGACGCGGGGATGTCCTCGTTGCAGCTCGACGACCCGGAGCGCGGCTTCGGGTTTCTAAACGACGGCCCCCTGGACATGCGCATGGGGGCCGAGGACGGCGGTGAGACCGCCGAAGGGCTGGTCAATTTGGCCTCGTACGCCCGGCTTTGCGAGATCATCCGCGAATACGGCGAGGATCCGCAGGCCGGGCGTATAGCCCGAGCCATCGTCAGCGCCCGGGAAAAGGAAGCCATCACCACCACGGCCCGGCTGGCCGAGGTGGTCTGGCAGGCCTATCCGGCCAAATGGCGGGCCACGGCCCGCCAGCACCCGGCCACGCGGACCTTCCAGGCCCTGCGCATGGCCGTCAACGAGGAACTGGCGGAACTGGAGGCGTTTCTCAAAGCCATTCCGGACCATCTGGCCCCTGGGGGCCGGGTGGCCGTCATCTCGTTCCATTCCCTGGAAGACCGGCTGGTCAAGCGCGCCTTTCGGGCCGAGGCCACGGACTGCGTCTGCCCCAGGGAGCAGGTGGTGTGCGTGTGCGGGCACCGGGCCAGGTTCCGTATCCTGACCAAAAAGCCCGTCATGGCCGGGGAAGAGGAAGTGCGGGACAACTCCAGGGCGCGCAGCGCCAAATTGCGGGTTGCCGAGCGGCTGCCGGATGCGGGAGCGGCTGTCGCCGGGTAAAGGAGAGGGGGCTTTGATGGGCACGCTTTCTAAGGAATGGGCCATCTCCATGGCCTTCAGCCTCGCCTTGCTGCTGGCTTTTGGCCTGGGGCTGGTGTGGGTCAACATCGAGCGCGTGGACCTGGCTTACGAGCTCAACAAGATCCAGCGCCAGATCGACGAGATGGAAACGCTCTCGGCCAAACTCGAAGTGGAGCGCAACACCCTGGTCACGCCGGCCCGGTTGCGCGAGCTGGCCAAGGAGCGTGGCCTCGGACCGGCCCGCCCCGGCCAGATCCGCCGCGTGGCCGCCAATGGCGAGATCGAGGCCTCGCCCCTGGTCGCCACGGCCGTGGAGCCGTCCAAGCCGACCGCCAAGGCCGCCGCCAAGCCCGCCGCCGACACCGCCAAGGCGGCCAAACCCGCCGCCGTCGAGGCCGCCAAAGCCGCGCCCAAGCCCGCCGCCGCCGACGCCGGGCCCAAGCCCAAACCCTTCAAACCCGCTGCGGCGGGAGAACAATAGCCGGCCCCGGGCCGGGCTACCGAAGGGCAGGGCCGCGTCATGCGCAGGACTCCCAAGGATCAACGCCAGCACGCCACCGTGCGCGACTGGAGCCGCACCAAGCTCACCTGCGTGGGCGTCTTTTTCGCGTTGGCCTGGCTGGCGCTGTGGAGCCGGGCCGGCTATCTGCAGATCGTGGCCGGGCCGGAACTAGCCCAGCAGGCCGTGCGCCAGCATGTCGCCTCGGAAGTGGACAAGGGCGCGCGCGGCGAGATCTATGACCGCACCGGCCGGCTTTTGGCCAAGAGCGTCGAGATCGAGGCCCTTTTCGTGCGTCCCAAGGAGATCGTCGACGTCGACAAGACGGCCGCCTTCCTGGCCAAGGTGCTCCACATGAAGGAGCAGCGGGTCAAGAAAAAGCTGCAAAGTCCGTCCAGCATGGCCTATCTGTCCTGGCGCGTGGGCGACCGCACCGTCGCCAAGATCCGCGAAGCGGCCCTTCCCGGCGTCTATTTCACCAAGGAGTTCGGCCGTTTTTATCCCAACGGCCACCTCGCCAGCCAGCTGATGGGGTTCGTCGGCGTTGGCGACGTGGGCCTGGAAGGGATGGAGAAATCCTTCGACAGCCGCCTGACCGGGCGTCAGGCCAAATACGTGGTCCAGCGCGACGCTGCCGGCCGGCGCTTTTTCTTCGACTCCCAGGGCCGGGAGCTGGCCGACATCAACGGCAAGGACGTCCGGCTGACCATTGATTCCCAGATCCAGTTCTTCGCCGAGGAGGAGCTGGAAAAGGCCGTGGTCAACAACAACGCCAAGGCCGGCACCTGCCTCGTGGTCCATGTGCCCACGGGCGACATCCTGGCCATGGCCAACTATCCGTTTTTCAATCCCAACGTCGGGCGCGGCATAAGCCCTCGGGTGGCCCGCAACCACGCCGCCCTGGACGTCTGGGAACCCGGCTCCACCATGAAGCCCTTGCTCGTGGCCGCCGCCCTCCAGGAACGCACGGTCAAACCGACCTCGACGTTTAACTGCGAGAACGGCAAGTTCGGCCTGGCCGGCAAGGTCATCAAGGACACCCACTCCTACGGCGTGCTGCCCGTCAACATGATCCTGCGGGTGTCGAGCAACATCGGCGCGGCCAAGATCGGTTTGCAGCTGGGCTCCCCCCGGCTCCACGCCTATTTCGAAAAGCTCGGCTTCGGCCGGCCCACGGGCCTGCCCATCTCCGGCGAGGGCAAGGGCTTGCTGCGGCCCCTCAAGAACTGGTCGGTCCTTGATCTGGCCACCTGTTCTTTCGGCCAGGGCGTGGCCGTCACCCCGGTGCAGATGGCCCAGGCCTTCCTGATCCTGGCCAACGACGGCGTCTACAAGCCCCTGCGTCTGGTGGCCGAGCCCGACGAGGCCAACCCCCAGCGCCAGCCCTACCGCGTTTTCGATGCCGACGTGGCCCGCACGGTCCAGCGCATGATGCGCGAGGTCGTCCACGAAGACCACGGCACCGGCCGCAGCGCCCAGATTCCCGGGCTGGAAATCGGCGGCAAGACCGGCACCGCCCAGAAGGCCGGCCCCCATGGCGGTTACGGCAACAAGTACCTGGGATCGTTCGTCTCCTTTGTTCCCGCTGTTGGCCCGGAATATATCGTCATGGTTTTGGTTGACGAACCCGAGCCAAGCCACTACGGCGGCGTGGTCGCCGCGCCCGCCGTCAAGGACGTGACTCTTCGGATGCTGTCCTACCTCGGCCGGATGCCCGAGACCGTGCAGCTGGCCAAGGCTCCGGCCGCCGCCGCTGCCGAGACCCCGGCCGGGGCGGCCGGCTCGACGGGATCGGGCGGGCCGTCCAGGGCGGACCAGGAGATCCTGGCCATCGCCCAGTCCAAGCCGGCCGCGGCCAAGGCCGTGGAAGTCCATGCCGTGCCGGATTTTTCGGGCATGCCGCTGCGCCGCGCTGTGGAGATCCTGGCCCAGAAGGGCATCGTGCCCAAGCTCGAAGGCCAGGGACTGGTGGTCAACAAGCAAAGTCCGGCTCCGGGCGCGCCCTGGCCCGGGGATAAACCGTCGGAATTCGTGCTCTGGCTGTCCAGGCCGTCGTGACGGGAGTAGATGATGACGCTGCACGATAACGCTGCTTTCCAGGGCCTCCTTGACGCCGTGCGCCAGGGAGGCGTCGACGTTGCCGCCGATTCCCGCAAGGCGACCCCTGGCGGAGTCTTCGTGGCCATGGCCGGTTCCCGGGACGACGGCGCGCGCTACGTGGCCGACGCCTTGGAAAAGGGCGCGGCCTACGTCGTGGCCGGACCGGGCCATGAACTCCCGGCCGGGGCCACGGCCCGTCTCGTGGCCGTGGACGACCCCAAGGCCGCCCTGGGCGCGCTGGCCGCCGCCCGTTTCGGCACGGAACGCATGGCCATGCCCGTGGTCGCCGTCACCGGCACCAACGGCAAGACCACCGTGAGCTATTTGATCGAGCGTCTGGCCCAGGCGGCCGGACATACGGTCGGGGTCCTGGGCACCGTGGCCTACCGCTGGCCCGGCGTGGTCCACGACGCCTCGCTCACCACCCCCGACTGCCTGGCCATCCACGAAAATCTCGCCGCCATGGCCCAGGCCGGCTGCACCCTGGCCGTCATGGAGGCCTCTTCCCACGCCCTGGACCAGGACCGGCTGGCCGGCCTGTCCTTTGCCGCCGCCGCCTTTACCAACCTCACCCAGGACCACCTGGACTACCACAAGGACATGGCCGTCTATTTCGAGGCCAAGGCCAAGCTCTTCCGCCGCTATCTGGCCCGGCCCGAGACGGCGGTCCTCAATTTCGACGACGCCTGGGGCCTGAAGCTCCTGCGCGAATTCCCGGATGCCATCGGCTACGGCCTCACCGTGCCGCCCTCGGGCTTTGCCCGGCTGCTTTCCGGCCACATCCAGCACCACGGCCGCGAGGGCCAGGACATCCTGGCCGCTTACGGCGACGACAGCTACGCCGTGGCCACGCCCTTGCCCGGCCGCCACAACGCCCAGAACATCCTGGCCGCCTGCGGCGTGGCCCTGGCCCTGGGCTGGCCGGTCGAGACCTTCGCCGCCCTGGCCGACTGCCACGGCGCGCCGGGCCGGCTGGAGCGCATTCCCAATCCTTCCGGCCGCTCGGTTTTCGTGGACTACGCCCACACCCCCGACGCCCTGGAAAACGTGCTTTCCGCCGCCCGGGAGTTCACCGCCGGCCGGCTGTTCGTGGTCTTTGGCTGCGGCGGCAACCGCGACCGGGCCAAGCGCCCGCTCATGGGCGCGGCCGTGGCCCGGCTGGCCGACGTGGCCGTGCTCACCTCCGACAATCCGCGCCACGAAGATCCGCTGGCCATCATCGAGGATGTGAAGCCGGGTCTGAAAAAAGCCCGCCGGGCCATCCTCGAACCCGACCGCCGTCGGGCCATCGAGCTGGCCCTGTCGGAAATGCGGCCCGAGGACGTGCTGGTCATCGCCGGCAAGGGACACGAAACCTATCAGCAGATCGGCGACGTCAAATATCCGTTTTCCGATGCCGTCGTCGTGAGGGAGCTGACCGGATGCGCCTGACCCTCTCCGAAATCCTGGCCGCCACCGGGGCCGTGGGCGACGTGGGCGAGCGGGGCAACCCCGACATCGAGGCTGTGCGCATCGACAGCCGGGCCGTTTCTCCCGGGAGTCTGTTCGTGTGCATTCCGGGCGAGCGCCTGGACGGCCACAACTTCGCCGCCGAGGCCGTGTCCAAAGGCGCATCCGCCGTGCTGGCCGACCGGCCCCTGGCCGGGCTGCCCGAAGGCACGCCGGTGCTGCTCGTGCGCGACACCGTGGCCGCCCTAGGCAGGCTGGCCAAGGCTTGGCGCGAGCGCGTCCAGGCCAGGCTCGTGGCCGTGTCCGGCTCGGCCGGCAAGACCACGGTCAAGGAACTGACCGCCGCCATCCTGGCCAAGGTCGGTCCGACGGCAAAGAACTACAAGAATTTCAACAATAAGATCGGCCTGCCCCTGTCCATGCTGGAAGCCGGTGAGTCCGATCGGCTGTGGGTCATGGAGCTTGGCATCTCGGCTCCGGGCGAGATGGCCCCCCTGGCTGCCATTGCCGAGCCCGACGTGGCCGTGATCCACAACGTCGGCCCGGCCCATCTGGAGGCGCTCATTGACGTGGCCGGCGTGGCCGCCGAGAAGTCGCGGCTTTTCGCCGCCCTGCGTCCGGGCGGCACGGCCCTGGCCTCCATGGACTATCCCGAGTTGTGGGCGGCGGCCAAGGCCGTGCGGCCCGACGTGCGCGGCATGTCGGTGCGGGGCGGCTCGGCTCCCTACCGGGCCAAGTACCTGGGCGCGCTGTCCGAGGGACGGGGCCGGTTTTTCCTGCGCCTGGACGGCCTGGAACTCGAAGTCGTCACCCCGCTGACCGGCGGGCACTTCGCCGAAAACATCCTGGCCGCCGCCGCCTCGGCCCAGCTTCTCGGGGCCAGCGGGGAACAGATCGCCGCCGGACTGGAATCCGCCGTCATGCCCGAGCAGCGCTTTTTTTGCCGCCGCCACGGCTGCTGCACGTTTATTGACGACACCTACAACGCCAACCCGCTGTCCATGCGCCGGGCCATCGCCGCCGCCGCCGAAACCGCCCAGGGCAAGCCGCTGGTGCTCGTTCTTGGCGAAATGCGCGAGATGGGCGCCCAGGCCGAGGACGAACACCGCAAGCTGGGCGAAGAAGCCGCCGCCAGCGGGGCCAAGGCGGTCTTTTTCCACGGCGGCTACGCCCAGGCCGTGGGCGAGGGCTTGGCCCGCAAAGGCTACGGCGGCCTCTTCGCCGTGGTCGATACCCCTGAAGCATTCACCCAAACCGTTGCCTCGGCCGGCCTTGGCAGCGGTGTTTACCTCTTTAAAGGCTCCCGTTCCATGCGCATGGAAGAGTATCTGGCGGCCTTGACCCAAAGCATCCAAAAGGACGCCACGGCATGATCTATTATTTGCTGGTGCCGCTTGTGGCGCATTTCAGCGCCTTAAACGTCTTCCGCTACATCACCTTCCGGTCGATCGCGGCACTGCTGACGGCGCTTGTTCTGTCCATCGTCTTTGGCCCCAAGTTCATTGACTGGCTGCGCCGGCTGAAGTTCGGCCAGTACATCCACGAGGACGTGGCCGCCCACAAGCAGAAAGCCGGCACCCCCACCATGGGCGGCCTGCTCATCGCCTTTTGCATCGTGGTCAGCGTGCTGCTCTGGGGCGATCTGGCCAACGAATACGTCTGGATGACCCTGTTCGTTTTCCTGGGGTTCGGGGCGCTGGGCTATGTGGACGACCATGCCAAGGTGGTCAAGAAGCAGAACAAGGGCCTGACCCCCAAGCAGAAGCTCCTGGGCCAGATCATCGTCTCGGGCGTGGCCGCCGCGGTGCTGGTCCTGGACCCGGAGTATTCCACCCGGCTGGCCGTGCCGTTTTTCAAGCATCTGACCCCTGATCTGGGTCTGTGGTACCTGCCGTTTGCCATGCTGGTCATGATCGGCGCTTCCAACGCCGTCAACCTGACCGACGGCCTCGACGGCCTGGCCATCGGCCCCATGATCGTCAACGCCGCCATGTTCGGGCTTTTCGTTTACGTGGCCGGCCATGCCCAGATGGCTCGCTACCTGCAAGTCATGCCGGTTTCCGGCGTGGGCGAGGTGACGGTTTTCTGCGGCGCGCTGGTGGGCGCGGGCCTGGGGTTCTTGTGGTTCAACGCCTATCCGGCCCAGATTTTCATGGGCGACGTAGGCTCGCTGTCCCTTGGCGGAGCGCTGGGGTTTTTGGCTGTGTTGTGCAAGCAGGAACTGCTGCTCATCGTGGTCGGCGGCCTCTACGTGGCCGAGACCGTGTCGGTCATTCTCCAGGTCGGCTACTTCAAGATGACCGGCGGCAAGCGGATTTTCCGCATGGCCCCGCTGCACCACCATTTCGAACTCATGGGCGTGCCGGAATCCAAGATCATCATTCGGTTTTGGATTCTCTCGATTCTTCTCGCCCTGGTGGGACTGTCCACCCTCAAACTGCGGTAGGCCGGCCATGCGTGAAATGTTGCATTCCGATCAACTGCGCGGCCATCAGGCCGTAGTGGCCGGAGCCGGGGCGTCGGGCCGCTCGGCGGCGAAACTGCTGTCGCGCCTGGGCGCTTCCGTGCGCTTTCTGGAGAAAAATCCGGCCGCCGTTTCCGACGAATTCCGGGCCGAGGCCGTTTCGCTGGGGTATGACCTGCGCACCGGCGAACACGGGCCGGCCGATTTCGCCGGGGCCGATCTGGTCGTGCTCTCGCCCGGCATCCGGGCCGCCAACCTGGCCCCGGCCCTGGCCGCCTGTCCGGGAGCCCAGGTCGTGTCCGAACTGGAACTGGCCAGCTGGTTCACCCCCGAACCCATCGTGGCCGTCACCGGCTCCAACGGCAAGACCACCACGGTCATGCTTATAAGCGCGCTGCTCGAAGCCGCCGGCCGTCGGGTCTTTACCGGCGGCAACATCGGCACGCCCCTGTCCGACCATGTGCTCTCCGACGAGCCGGCCGACGTGGTGGTGCTCGAAGTGTCGAGCTTCCAGCTCCAGTTGACCAAGACGTTTCGGCCCAAGGTCGCCGTGATGCTCAATTTCGCCGCCAACCACCTGGACTGGCACGCCGACCTGGGCGAATACCTCGACGCCAAGCTCAAGATTTTCGCCGCCCAGCGCCCGGACGACACGGCCATCGTGTCCGAGGAACTGCGCGAGCTCCTTGCCGGCCGGCCCTTCACCCGGGCCGGGGTCACCTGGTACGCCGCCGCTTCGGGCTTTTTGTGCCCGCGCCTGGCCGGCGTCCACAACCAGGCCAACATGGAGGCCGCCTATCTGGCCTGCCGCGCCTTTGGCGTGGACATCGACCTGGCCCGGCAGGTGTTCACCGATTTCGTGCCCGCGCCCCATCGCATCCAGATCATCGGCGAGAAGGGCGGGGTGCTTTTTGTCGACGACTCCAAGGCCACCACCGTGACAGCCATGGAAGCGGCCATCCGCAGCTTCGACCGGCCGGTGCGGCTTTTGTGCGGCGGCGTCTGGAAGGGCGGCGACCTGGAAGCCATGCTGCCGCTCGTTAAAGAGAAAGTCGTGGCCGTGGGGCTTTTCGGCGGCAGCCGGGAGGTTTTCGAGGGGGCCTTTGCCGGCGTGGTCCCCGTCCACTACGACGCGGCCCTGGCCGATGCCGTGGCCCGTATCTACGCCGACGCCGCGCCGGGCGACGCCGTGCTGCTTTCGCCCGGCACGTCGAGCTTTGACCAGTATCCCAACTACAAGGCCCGGGGACGCGATTTTCAGCAGGCGTTCGCGGCGTTGCCGGCCACACCGGCCGGCGGGGCGGGGCAGGGCGCATGAGCAAAATCACCGTGCAGTCGGCCGAGGCCAAGGCCAACGGCTCCATCGACTACTGGCTGCTGGGCGCGGCCCTGGTGCTGGCCGGCCTGGGGCTGGTCATGGTCTTTTCCTCCAGCGGCGTCATGGCCGAACGGGTCAACGGCAACCGCTACTTTTTCATCCAGCGCCAGGGGCTGTTCGCCATGATCAGCCTCATGCTCATGACCGTGTGCGCCTGGATGCCCCGCAAGGTGCTGCACGGCCCGGTCTACCTGTGGCTGTTTCTCATCATCGGCTTGCTGGTGCTCACCCTTGTGCCGCCGTTTTCCGTCAAGGCCGGCGGCGCGCGGCGCTGGATGCGCCTGGGGTTCATGTCGCTGCAGCCCATGGAGTTGGCCAAGGTGGTGCTGGTCATGTATCTGGCCTACTTTTTCAGCCAGAAACAGCAACTCGTGCGCTCCTTCTCGGTCGGTTTTATCCCCCCGGTCATGGTTACCGGGTTTTTGGGGCTTATCCTGCTGCTCCAGCCCGATTTTGGCGGCGCGGTGTTTTTGGGGATGCTCTTTTTCCTCATGAGCCTGGTCGGCGGCACCCGGCTGACCTACCTTGGCGTGTCCATGTTTTTTGGCGTCGGGGCCATGGGACTGCTCATCGCCTCCTCGCCCTACCGTTTCAAACGCTGGTTCGCCTTTCTTGATCCCTTCAAGGACCCGCAGAACGTCGGCTATCAGCTCGTGCAGTCCTTTTACGCCTTCGGTTCCGGCGGCGTGGGCGGGGCCGGGTTTGGCGCGGGCAAACAGAAACTCTTCTACCTGCCCGAAGCCCACAACGACTTCATCATGGCCGTTGTCGGCGAGGAGCTCGGCTTCGTCGGCGTTTCCATCGTCTTTGTCTGCATCGGCATCCTGCTCTACCGGGCCTTCAAGGTCGCCCTGGCCCAGGACGACCTGCGCGATCGCTTCACGGCTTACGGCATGGGGCTGGTGCTGGGCCTGGGGTTTATCCTCAACCTGGCCGTGGTGCTCGGCTGCGTGCCGCCCAAGGGCGTGGCCATGCCGTTTCTGAGCTACGGCGGCTCGAACCTGCTGTCCTGCTTCCTGTGCGTCGGCATTCTGCTGAATCTTTCCAGGAGCGCCCGGACATGACCCGGCTCATCGTCACCACCGGCGGCACGGGAGGCCACATCTTCCCGGCCCTGGCCGTGGCCGAGGCGGCCGTGCGCCTTGCGCCGGGCCTGGACGTGCTGTTCATTGGCGGCGCCGGCCCGGAAGGGGAGCTGGCGGCCAAGGCCGGGTTGCCCTTCGTGGCCCTGCCGGCCCGGGGCGTGTTTGGACGGGGGATAAAAGCCCTGGCCGCGCCGTTTTGGATGCTGCGGGCCTTTGGCCTGGCCGGGGCGCGCATCCGCGAATTTTCCCCGGACGTGGTCTGCGGCTTTGGCGGCTATGCCGGGTTCATTCCCGTGGCCGCCGCCCGGCTCATGGGCGTGCCCACGGCCATCCACGAGCAAAACAGCGTCCCCGGCGTCACCAACAAGGTGCTCGGCCGGTTCGTGGACCGCGTGTTCATGACCTATCCCGATGAGACCGGCGTCTTCCCGGCCACGCGCGCCCAGCGCCTGGGCAACCCCATCCGGGCCGACATCGCCCGGGCGGCCACGGCCGCGCCCCATCCCGGAACCAAACGGCTTTTGGTCCTGGGCGGCAGCCAGGGGGCCAAGGCCATAAACGATGCGGTCATGGCCATCCTGCCGACCCTGCTTGACGCCGGCGTCAAGGTGCGCCTGCAAGCCGGCCGGGCCGATTTCGAGCGCGTGACCACCCAGGCCCATGCCGTGCTGGCCGGCCGCAAGGCTTCGGGGGACGAACCCGAAGTGGTCATCGAGAATTTCATCGACGACATGGCCGGGGCCTATGCCTGGGCCGATCTGGTCCTGGCCCGGGCCGGGGCCACCACCCTGGCCGAGGTCACGGCCGCCGGCAAACCGTCGCTGCTCATTCCGTTTCCGTTCGCCACCCACGACCACCAGACCGTCAACGCCGCCTTTTTGGCCAAGGCCGGCGCGGCGCAAAGCGTGGCGCAAAACGATCTGCCCGGCATGGATCTGGCCGGGACCGTCATCGGGCTTCTGGGCGATCCGGCGCGCCTGGACGCCATGGGCCGGGCCGCCCTGGGCCAGGCCCTGCCCAACGCCGCCGAAGACATCGCCCGGGCCCTGCTCGCCATGGCCGCGCACAAGGGAGAACGCTAGATGACGGCCCAGAAATGTAACGGCGCGCCCTCGGGGATGCGCAACAAGGTCCGCAAGATCCACATGATCGGCATTGGCGGCTCGGGCATGAGCGGCATTGCCGAGGTGCTGTTGAACCTGGGCTACGAAGTGTCCGGCTCGGACCTGTCCATGAGCCAGACCGTGCGCCGCCTGGGGAGCCTTGGCGCGTCCATCGCCATCGGCCATGGCCGGGAAAACCTCGGCGACGCCGACGTGGTGGTCAAGTCCACGGCCGTGACCGCCGACAACCCGGAAGTGGTGGTGGCCCGGGAGCGTGGCATCCCGGTCATCCCCCGGGCCGAGATGCTGGCCGAACTCATGCGCCTGCGCACCGGCATCGCCGTGGCCGGCACCCATGGCAAGACCACCACCACCTCGCTTCTGGCCACCATCTTCACCGAGGCCGGCTACGACCCCACCGTCATCATCGGCGGGCGCTTAAACGCTTACGGGGCCGGGGCGCGCCTGGGCCAGGGCGAATACCTGATCGCCGAGGCCGACGAGTCCGACGGCTCGTTTCTGTGCCTGTCGCCGGTGGCCTCGGTGGTCACCAACGTGGACGCCGACCACCTCGACCACTACGACGGCATCGCGGCCATCGACGACGCCTTCGTGGACTTTTTAAACAGCATCCCCTTTTATGGGGTCAACGTGGTCTGCCTGGATGATCCCGGCGTGGCCCGCATTCTGCCGCGCGTCAACCGGCCCATCCTGACCTACGGCTTTTCCGACAAAGCGCGCCTGCGCGGCCGCATCATCGATTCCGGGGCCATGAGCTGCTTCGAGGTTTTCCTGGACGGCAAACGCCTGGGCGAGATGCGGCTCAACCATCCCGGCCGGCACAACGTCCTCAATGCCCTGGGAGCCGTGGGCGTGTCCCTGGAAGTGGGCATTCCCCTTGGCCCCATCGCCGAGGCCCTGGCCAAGTTCGGCGGCGTGGGCCGGCGTTTCGAGCGCAAGGGCGAGAAGGGCGGCGTGGTCGTCGTCGACGACTACGGCCACCATCCGGCCGAGATCAAGGCCACCCTGGCCACGGCCCGGGCCGTGTATCCCGAGCGCCGGCTGGTGGTGGCTTTTCAGCCCCACCGGTTCTCCCGCACCAAGGCCCTTTTCGGCGATTTTTGCACCTGCTTCGAGGCTGCCGACGAACTGCTGCTGACCGAAATCTATCCGGCCTCGGAAGCGCCCATTCCCGGGGTCAGCGGCGAAAGCCTGGGGCAAGGCATCCGCCAGGTGACCAAGACGAAAGTCGCCTACTACCCGGATTTCGCCGCCATGGAGGCGGCCCTGCCGGGCATTCTGCGGCCGGGCGACTTGCTGGTGACCCTTGGGGCCGGCAGCATCTGGCAGGTGGGTGCGCATTATCTGGAGTCGGAGCGTGGCGCTTAGGGTCGAACCGGGGCCGCTGCTGTCGGCCCGCACCACGCTGAGGCTCGGCGGGCGCGCCCTGGCCGAGGTGGTCTTTGATCGGGCCGAGGACGCCCACGGCCTGGGCGAAACCCTGGCGCGGCTTGGCGGAACGCCTCTCGCCCTGGGCGGCGGGAGCAACCTCCTGGCCCGGGACGGCGAGCTGCCGTTGGTGCTGGTGCGGCCCTGGCTGCGCGACGAGCCGCGTGTGTTGCCGGATCGGCCCCAGGGCCGGGTCCGGGTGCGCTGCGGGGCCGGGGTCAAGCTCCAGCGGTTGGTGGCCTGGCTGGCCACCCAGGGCTTGTCCGGGCTTGGCGGCCTCATTGGCGTGCCGGGCAGCGTTGGCGGGGCCGTGGCCGGCAATGCCGGCTCCTACGGCGACGACGTGGGAACGATTCTGGCCCGGGTCCGGCTGTGGACGCCGCAGCGGGGACTGTTCTGGGCCGGCCGGGAAGCACTCGACATCGGCTACCGCCGTTTTGCCGTGCCGGGCCTGACCGGGTTTTTCCTGGTCCTGGAAGCGGAATTTGATTGCGAGGTGCGCGAACCCATCGAGATTCGTCAGGAGATGATCGCGAACCTCAAGAAAAAGCGGGCCAGCCAGCCGATCACGGCGGCCACGGCCGGCTGCGTGTTTAAAAATCCGCCCGGGGAAGCGGCCTGGCGGCTGCTGGCGGAATCGGGATTTGCCGGAAGGGCGCTGGGAAAGATGGCGTTTTCAGCATTGCACGCCAATTTCCTGGTCAACCTGGGCGGCGGGACGAGCGGGGAGGCGCTGGAGCTTTTGGCTTTGGCGCGGGAGGCGGTGCGGGAGCGATTCGGTCGCCAACTCGAACTGGAAGTGAGGGTGGTTCCATGAACGTCAGGGCGGGAACATTGTCGGGATTCGGGGGAATCTCGGCCAAGAAAAAACGCAACGGGTACAGCGGGCCGCGCATCACGGTCAAAAGCCGCACCGTTTCGTCGCGGGCCAGCAAGAACCGCAATGCCCGCTCCGGAGGCGGCGGCGGGGGCGTCAAGCTGCCGTCGGTGAGCTTCGGCGGCCTGGGCAAGGTGTTCACCCGGGCCGTGTCCATGGCCTTCATGGGAGCCATCGTGCTGGCCGTCAGCGTGGCGCTCCTGGCCGGCTACCGCTGGCTGACCACGGTCAATTATTTCGCCCTGCAGCAGGCCGACATCGCCGGGTGTTCCCGTTTGTCCGAGGAGCATATCCGCCAGGTGGCCGGGCTGGCCCCCGGGGTCAACGTGCTGTCGTTGTCCATGGACCGGATGCGGGCCGAGCTTTCCCGGGAGCCGTGGGTCGATTCGGTGACGGTCAAGCGGGTGCTGCCCGGGACAATTCGGATCGAAGTGCGGGAAAAAGCCCCTTCCTATCTTGTGCAGTATCAGGGAACACTCTATTACGCCGACGAGGTCGGACGCATCATCGACAAGGTCGAACCCGGGCAGTTCGTGTCCCTGCCCCAGATCGAGGTCGAGGCCGGGATGGAAAAGCACCTGCCCATTCTGGCCGATCTGCGCCGGGCCGTGGCCGAACATCAGGTTCCCTTCGATTTCGGACAGATCGCCTGGTTGCGCCTGAGTTGGGGCCGTGGGCTGGAAATCCGGCTCATGGAACCGGGCATCGTCTTGTGCCTGGGGTCCCAGAACTGGCGGCGCAACTTGTCGCGGATGAACATGGTCTGGATGGACTTGCGCCGGCGCGGCGAGCTTGACAAAGTGGGGCTCATCACCGCTGAGGGCGACAAGGTTTGGGTCGAGAAGCGGGGCGCGGGGGACGCGCCGCAAAGCTCGTAGGCAGGATTACTAAAAGTAAGGAATCAAAAGGGGTTAAGACCCTTTTGCAGGAAAATGGGAAGCGCCGGGCCGCGCCGCGTGTTCCCGGGGTTGGCGGGACGCCTGTGGGAGGCGTGACAAAAAACCCGGGACGCGCCATTTTACCAATGAAATTCGCGCGGGTTTGACGTACAACCCGCCTGTGGGCGCGGCCAACCCCACGATGCCGAAACGTTCAGGGAGCGGATTCGTATGGCCAGGTCGGAACTTATCGTCGGTCTCGATATCGGCACCACCAAGATTTGCGTGGTCGTCGGCGAACTTTCGCCCGAGGGCGTGGACGTGGTGGGCATTGGCACCAGCCCCTCCACGGGCCTGCGCAAGGGCGTGGTCGTCAATATCGAGCAGACCGTGCAATCGATCAAAAAAGCGCTGGAAGAAGCCGAACTCATGGCCGGGTGTGAAATCCGCTCGGTCTATGCCGGCATTGCCGGCAGCCACATCAAGGGCTTCAACAGCCACGGGGTCATCGCCGTCAAGGGCGGCGAGGTCGGCCCCCGGGACATCGAGCGGGTCATCGACGCGGCCAAGGCCGTGGCCATTCCGCTGGACCGGGAGGTCATCCACATCCTGCCCCAGGAATTTATCGTCGATGACCAGCGCGGCATCGCCGACCCCCTCGGCATGGCCGGGGTGCGTCTGGAAGTGCGCGTGCACATCGTCACCGGAGCCGTCACCAGTGCCCAGAACATCATCCGCTCCTGTCACCGGGCCGGGCTCGACGTTTCCGACATCGTTCTGGAATCCTTGGCTTCGTCCAAGGCCGTGCTGACCGGGGAAGAACGCGAAATCGGCGTGGCCCTGGTGGACCTCGGGGGAGGGACCACCGACCTTGCCATCTTCGCCAACGACTCCATCAAGCACACCGCCGTGCTCGCCCTGGGCGGCACCAACCTCACCAACGACATCGCCTTCGGGTTGCGCACCCCCATGGCCTCGGCCGAAAAGATCAAGATCAAGTACGGCTGCGCCCTGGCGGAAATGGTCCCGAAAGACGAAGTCATCGAGGTCATGAGCGTGGGCGGGCGCGAGCCGCGCCGCCTGTCGCGTCAGGTGCTGGCCGAGATCTGCGAGCCGCGCGTGGAGGAAATGCTGGCCCTGGTGGATCAGGAACTCATCCGCTCCGGCATGAAGAACCAGATCGGGGCGGGCGTGGTGCTCACCGGCGGCACTGCGCTCATCGAAGGCATCCAGGAACTGGGCGAGCAGATTTTCAACCTGCCCACGCGCATCGGCTATCCCGACAAGGTCGGGGGCCTCAAGGACGTGGTCAACAGCCCCATGTACGCCACGGCCGTGGGGCTGCTCATGTACGGCGCGGAAAAAGAAGGCGTGGAACAGCGCTTCCGCATCCGGGATGAGAACGTGTTCAACCGCATTCTGGGGAGGATGCGGAAATGGTTCGTGGACGTGAAATAACGTCCGCGTAAGTTGTTGTTTGTTGGGGGAAAACAGGGAGTTCGCTAGGGGGAACAGATGGAATACTTGGAACTCGATCAAGGCTCGAACGCCCGCATCAAGGTGGTCGGATGCGGCGGCGGCGGCGGCAACGCCGTGGAAAACATGATCACCTCGTCTATGTCCGGGGTGACGTTTATCACCGCCAACACCGATATTCAGGCCTTGCAGCGCTCACAGGCCGAATACCGCATCCAGCTTGGCGACAAGCTCACCAAGGGCCTCGGGGCCGGGGCCAATCCCGACGTCGGCCGCGACGCCGCCCTGGAGAGCATTGACGCCATCCGCGCCGCCATCGGCGACTGCGACATGGTCTTCGTCACCGCCGGCATGGGCGGCGGTACCGGCACCGGCGCCGCTCCCGTGGTCGCCCAGGTGGCCAAGGAGGCCGGCGCGCTCACCGTGGCCGTGGTCACCAAACCCTTTTATTTCGAAGGCAAGAAACGCCTGCTCTCGGCCGAGAAGGGCGTCCAGGCCCTGCGGGACGTGGTGGACTCCATCATCACCATCCCCAACGACCGCCTGCTGTCCCTGGCCTCCAAGAAGGCCACCTTCATCGAGATGCTCAAAAAGGCCGACGAGGTCCTCTATTATGCCGTCAAGGGCATTTCCGACCTCATCATGGTGCCGGGCTTGATCAACCTCGACTTTGCCGACGTCAAGGCCGTCATGAGCGAGATGGGTCTGGCCATGATGGGCTTCGGCACGGCGCGCGGCGAATCCCGCGCCCGCGAGGCGGCGCTCAAGGCCATCACCAGCCCGCTTCTGGAAGACGTCACCATCGACGGCGCCAAGGGCGTGCTCATGAACATCACCTGTGGCCCGGACCTCACCATCGAGGAAGTGGACGAAGCCGCCTCCACCATCACCGAGGCCGTCCACGAAGACGCCAAGGTGTTCTTCGGCACGGTCTTCGACCCCGACGCCACCGACGAGATGCGCATCACCGTCATCGCCACCGGCATCGAGTCCGCCTCCCAGCGCGGCATGCCGGTGCAGCAAAAGACCGTGGTCGAGCAAAAGCCCATGGAGGTCATCACCTCCCTGGCCCGCCAGAAGGCCATGGCCCCGGCCGCCGCGCCGGCCGCCGCCCATCACCACCACGGCGGCTCCTCCGGCGGCGTGCAAAGCCCGCGCAGCATGCGGGTGCTCAACAGCCAGGGCAACGACTACAACATCCCCGCCTACCTGCGCAAAGGCACCAAGAAAGGCGGCCCCGAAGCGGCCCTGTCCCAGCCGCCCATCAAGACCCAGCCCGTGGGCGAGGAAGAATTCATCTTCGATGAGGAGGAGTTCGAAATCCCCTCCTTCATCCGGATGCAGGCGGACTAGCCTCCCCGCTTCTCCCCCGATCTCCCAGCCGGGGGGAGTACGCACTCCCCCCGGCCCCCTTTAAAGGAGGCCGGGACACATCTTGAACGATTCCACCAAGGTCTATTTCGGCCTGGACAGGCCTGCCGCGCCCGAATGGGGCGGACGGCTGCCCGTGGCCCTGGCCGTTCCCGGCGACGCCGCCATGGCCCTTTCGGCCCTGGGCTGGCAGGCCGCCTGGCGGCTTTTGGCTGAAAATCCCACCCTGGCCGTGGAGCGCGTCTTCACCCGCGCCGCCACCCCGCCCCAGGCCGAGGATTCCGGCCGCGCCCTGGCCGATTTTCCGGTCATCGCCTTTTCCCTGTGCTACGAAGAGGAATACCTCGACGCGGCCAAGGCCCTTGTGGCCGCCGAAATTCCCCTGCGCCGCGAAGAGCGCCTCGATTTTCCCATCGTCATGGCCGGCGGCCCGTTGGCCTTTCTCAATCCCGCGCCGTTTCTGCCGGCCCTGGATCTCCTGTTCGTGGGCGAGGCCGAGGCCGGGCTGGCCGAGGTCTGCGCCGCCCTGGCCCGCGTGGCCCTTTCCGGCGGCGACAAGGCCGCCTGCCTGGACGCCGTGGCCCATCTCCCCGGCGTCTATCTGCCCGGCCGCACCACCGGCGCCGTCACCCGGGCCACGGCCCTGGCTGGCGGCGCGCCCACGCTTCTTTCCGCCCCGGCCCATTCCTGTTTCGTGTCGGGCCATGCCGAATTCCGCGACATGTTTCTGGTCGAGATCAATCGCGGCTGTCCCTACGGCTGCCGATTCTGCGCCGCCGGCTACGTCTACCGCCCGCCGCGCCAGTCGCGTCTGGCCGACCTCCAATCGCTCATCGAGACCGTGTCGCCGCGAAAGATCGGCCTGGTCGGCACGGCGCTGACCGATTGGCCCGAGCTCATCCCGTTTCTGACCTGGCTTCGGGAGCGGGGCACCAAGTTTTCCCTGTCCTCGGTGCGGGCCGATGGCTTGACCCCCGAGTTGCTCACCATCCTGCGCGCCGCCGGGCTTCGCACCCTGACGCTGGCCCTGGAAGCCCCCAGCCCGCGCCTTCGGGCCGCCGCCAACAAGCAGCTCTCCGAGGAAGCGCTGCTTCATGCCGTGGCCCTGGCCGGCAAGCACGGCGTCAACCACCTCAAATTCTATCTTATCATCGGCTGGCCCGGCGAGACCGAGGCCGACTACGACGACCTGCGCCCGCTTTTGGACAAAGTGGCCGCCGCCGCCTCCATCGGCGTGGGCAAGCGCGGCGTGGCCCACGCCACCTTGTCGGTGAATCCGCTGGTACCCAAGCCCTTCACCCCTATGCAGTGGGCCCCCATGGCATCCGAGGCGGCCATCGAGGCCGGCTATGCCCGGGTGCGGGCCGCCGTCAAAGGGCTCAAGGGCTTCCGGGTGGAAACCGAGACCCCGTCCCAGGCCCGGCTCCAGGGGCTTTTGGCCCGGGGCGACGAGACGCTTTTTTCCCTCATCGTCGCCGCCGTCGAAGCCGGCAGCTTCCGCCGGGCGCTGAGGCGCTGGGACGGCGATCCGTCAGCCTTCCTCGACCGGGAGCGCCCCGAAGCCGAGGCCTTCCCCTGGGATTTCATCGATAACGGCGTCTCCCGCGACTTCCTCTGGCGCGAATGGCAGCGCTACCAGCAGGCCGCGCCCACGGCCAAATGCCCGCCGGCCGGCTGCGGCGGCTGCAAACGTTGCGGTGTTTACGACACCCTGGGAGAAGCGTAAAAAGCCGGCCAAAGGAGTCCTCCATGACCTGGCCGCTCTACCTTGCCTTCATCGCCGCCGCCTCGGTGCTGCTCGTCATCCCCGGCCCCACCGTCCTTATGGTCGTGGGCTACGGCCTGGCCGAAGGCCGCCGCAAGAACTGGCCGCTGGTCGCCGGCGTGGTGCTGGGCGACGCCGTGGCGCTGACCTGCTCCGTGGCCGGTCTCGGCGCGGTGTTGGCCGCCTCGGCCCAGGCGTTTACCATCCTCAAATACTGCGGCGCGCTCTACCTCATCTACCTCGGCGTCGGCATGATCCGCTCCGGGGCCACGGCCACGCCCAAGCTCAACATCGTCAGCAGCCGCAAGAAATTCCTCCACGCCCTGGCCGTCACCTCGGTCAATCCCAAGCCCATCCTCTTTTTCGTCGCCTTCCTGCCCCAGTTCATCAGCCACGACGCCCCGGCCACCCCGCAACTGCTGCTCCTGGGCGCGACATTCTGCCTGCTCTCGGCCATAAACGTGAGCCTTTTCAGCTACCTCGCCGGCACGGCCGGCAGCCGCATCCAGGACCCGCGCGTCATGCGCCGCCTCAAGGTCACCGGCGGCGGCGTCATGGTCGGTGCGGGCCTGCTGACGGCGGCGGCCCGGCAGTAGGGGGGAGGATATGAAGAGTGCCTCCGGCGGCCAAAGGGGGTGACCCCCTTTGGAAACCCCTCTTGGCATTAACGAAATGCGTCCGCAGTGATGCCCAGGCGCTTGAGAATCTTTTGCAGCGACACCCGCTCCAGCCCCGACACCCGGGCCGCTTCCGAGACGTTGCCGCGCGTCTGCTTGAGCAGCCGCTCGACGTAGCGTCGCGTAAACGCGTCCACCACTTGCGCCTTGGCTTCGAGGTACGGCCCGGCCGCGGCGCTCTCGGCCAGCCCCTCGGCCGGAGGCTGCTCGCCCATGCCCGGGTCGGCCTCGGTCACGGCCCCGGCGCTGATGACGTCGCCGGGCGAAAAGACCGTCAGCCGCCGCACGAAATTGAACAGCTCCCGGACGTTGCCCGGCCAGTCGCGCCCGGCCAGGGCGGCCAGGGCCTCGGGGGAGAACTCCTTGTCGCCAATGCCCATTTCACGGCAGGCCCGCTCCAGAAAAGCCGTGGCCAGAAGGGCGATGTCGTCGCGCCGCTCGCGCAAGGGCGGCAGGCGCACGGTCAGGACGTTTAAGCGGTAGTACAGGTCTTCGCGAAAGGTCTTGTCCGCGATCCGGGCTTCCAGGTCCTGGTTGGTGGAGGCCAGGATGCGCACGTCCACGGGGATGGACTTGCTCGACCCCACCGGACGCACCTCGCGTTCCTGAAGCACGCGCAACAGCTTGGTCTGCACGCTCATGGGAATGTCGCCGATCTCATCCAGCACCAGCACGCCGCCGCTGGCGGCCACGAAAAGGCCTCGCCGGTCGCGCTCGGCCCCGGTGAAGGCCCCGCGCACATGGCCGAACAGTTCGCTTTCCAAAATCTGGTCCGGGATGGCCGGACAGTTGACGGACAAAAACGCCCCCCCGGCCCGACGCGACAGGGCGTGGACGGCCCGGGCGGCCAGCTCCTTGCCCGTGCCGGATTCGCCCCGGATGAGCACGGTGTAGTCGCTGGCGGCAACCGCCGCGATGGTCTGCTTCACCTGGCGCATGGCCGCCGATTCCCCAAGCATCCCGGCCTGCGCGCCGCAGGCGGCCACGGCGGCCCGCAGCCGGCGGTTTTCGCGCAACAGCTCGGCCCGCTCCAACCCCTTGGCGATGACCCGGGCCAGATGGTCGGAATCCGCCGGCTTGGTGAGAAAGTCGTAGGCCCCGGCCTTGAGGGCCAGCACGGCTGAATCGATGTCGCCGTGGGCTGTCAAGAGCACCACGCCAAGGGCCGGTTGCAGGGCCAGGGCCCGGGGCAACAGCTCCAGGCCGGAAAGCCCGGGCATCCGCAGATCTGTGACCATGACGTCGCAGGGCGCGCCGGCCAGATCGTCCAGGGCGGCCTCGGCCGAGAGCACGCAGGACAAGGCGGCCTTGGGGAGCTTGGGCGTAAGCAGCCGCACCAGTCCCTTGGCGAAGTCGGGCTGGTCATCGACGACGAGCACGCGGGGGCGGTCGTTCACGAGGCGTCCTCCTGGCAGGGGCCGTGACAGGCGGGCAGGGTCAGGGTGAAGACCGCGCCGCCGTCGTTTCGGGCTTCGATGGTTCCGCCCATGTCGCGCATGAGCCCGAACGCCACGGCCAGCCCCAGGCCCGTGCCGCGTCCGGCTTCCTTGGTGGTGAAAAACGGATCGAAGATGTGGGGCAGGTCGGCGACCGGGATGCCGGGGCCGTTGTCGGCCACGGTAAGGCTGACTTGCCCGCCGTCCTCGGTCGCGGCGGCGGCCAGGGTGATGCGCCCCTGGCCCGGTTCCACGGCGTCCAGGGCGTTTAACAGCAGGTTGGAGAGCACCTGCTCCAACGCGCCGGCGTCGGCCTTGGCCAGGGGGATGCCCTCGGGCACGTCCAGGCAGAGGCTGGAATGGCGTGACTGGGCCTGGACTTCGAAGATGCGGGCCAGTCCGGTCAGCAGCGCCTTGATGTCGCAGGGGCCGGGCTTGGCCGGCCGGGGCCGGGCGAAGTCGAGGAGGTCGCGCAGCACCTTTTTGGCCATGACGGCGTGGCGTTCGATGACGGCCAGATCGTTCAGGGCCTGGGGATCGACCAGGGATTGGCGCAGCAGTTCGGCGTAGCAGGCGATGACCCCCAGCGGATTGTTGATCTCATGCGCCAGTCCGGCGGCCAGCTTGCCCACGGCCACGAGCTTTTCGGTCTGGCGCAGCTGCTCCAGCATTCGCCGTTCGGCGGTGTTTTCCCGGGCATAGACCACGAAACGCCGGGAGTGGCCCGAGGGCGAGGCCAGGGGATAGCGGGCCACGGCAAAAGAGCGGCCGCCGTCCAGGGCCACGGTGGTGGCCACGGGCGCGTCCGGGCCGGCGTCGGCGGCGTGGATGGGATCACCCACCAGCCGGGCCGGCAGACGCGGCGTCTCGCCGGGCAGGGCGGGGCGGTCTTCCAGGGCCCGGGCCAGTTCCCGGGCCGGCTCGTTGGCCAGGATGATGCCCGAGGCGCTGTCGATGAGCGCCAAAGGATCGGAGATGCCGTCGAAGATGGAGGCGAGCAGGGTGTTTTGGGCCAAGAGCGAATTGATGGCGTCGAGGTTTTCCAGCGCGATGCCGAGCTGGTGGCCGATGGCCCGGTAGAGATCCTCGGCCTGGGGATCGGGTCCGGGGCCGTCTGCGGGGAAATACAGGCGCAACAGTCCCCGGCTGACATCGGTGGTGCGTACGGGAATAAGCGCCGCATGGTCGGCCAGGACCAGTTCGCCCACGGCGAGCAGGGCGCGCCAGTTGGCGGGCGGCGGCGGAACGTCCGCGCCCTCGGGCCAGGTGACCGAGCCGCCGCCGGAAAATTCGCACTCGTAGGCGGCCCTGGACGCGCCGAACCGGCCGGCCACCCGGGCCAGGGCCGCGCTTAAAAGCTCGGAGCGGGTCTGGGAGAAGTTGAGGATGCTTAAAAGCTCCACGAAAAGCGACACGTCCGAGCGGCGCTCGTCGGCTTCCCGGGCCAGTTCCAGGGTGCGGTCGGCCACCTTGCGCTCCAGGTTCTGGGCGTGGTCCTCGATGTTCTCCCGGGCTTCCTTGAGGCGCGAGGCCATGGCGTCGATGCCGGCGTAGATTTCCTCGATCTCGTCTTCCACGGCCACCGGCGCGGCGGCTTTGGGCGTTTCCGCGACCTCCTTGGGAAAATAGCGGCGCAGCACGTCCGTCGCCCGGCGCAGGTTGACCACCACCAGCCGGTCGAAGAAGACCTGCAACGTCAGATAAAAGGCGGCCAGCCCCAGGGCGAAAAGCGACAGGAAGCCCATGGTCTTGCCCTTGATCTGCCCCAGCGCCCCGGCCACGGGCACGGTGACCATGTCCAGGCCGAACAGTTCGCCGGAATGCCGCCAGAAGCCCCGCGTGTCGCCGTAGCGATCCAGCAGGGCCTTGGGCGCGTCGGCCGGATCGCCGTGGCAGCGCAGGCAGGAGGGTTCGAAGCGCACCGGCCGGGCGGCCACGAACACTTCCTCGCCGTTTCGCTGGGTGATTTCCTCGATGCGCGTCACGTCCGGATCGGCGGCGAAACGCTCCATGACGCCGCGTTCGAAGGCGTCGGCCTCGTAATCGGGGTTGCGCGCCCCCACGGCCACCCGGCGGTAGCGGAACTGGTCGCCCAGGGCGTTGTGATCGCTCATGACCTTTCGGGTGACGAACGAGGTGGACATGGCTTCGAGGATAAAGGCGTCGGGCGGCAGCAGGTCGTACATGGAGGGACGCAGCACCTCGCGCACGTAGGCCTGGACGGCCTCGACCTGGGACAGCACCAGCGAGGCCTTGTGCTCGGTGTCGGTGACGAGTTGGTCGCGCAGGTTCATGGAAATGAGCACGGCGAAAAAAACGCCCAGGGCGGCCATGCTGACCGACAGGCCGACGAGGAATCGATGCTTGAGGCTTTTCATGTCCGCTCCTGGGCGGAATGTGGGGCCGGTTCGGGAAAAAGGCAATGCGGCCGGAGGGCTTCAGGGTGCTAACCGCAGTTTGCACTTTGGGCCGGTCCTTTCAAAAAAGTCATGATAAACCGGGCTATTCCAAGCTCGTCCAAGTTGGCCCCTCCTTTGCAAGTGGCCGTCGCAACTACACAAAGGAGGGGAAACATGAAGATTCTCGTAGCCCACGACGGATCTCCCAAAGCGGACAAGGCGCTGGATACGGCGGCCGAGATCGCCGGCAAGTTTGGCGGTTCGGTTGTCGTGGTCAACGTGGTTCCGGATCTGTGCCTGTCAAGCGAGGAGATCGGCGCGGAAAGCTGCGAACTGGTCTCCCGGTCGCTGTCCGATGAAGCCGGCGGAGCCATGCGCAAGGTCAAGACCTGGCTGGCCGACAAGGGACTGGCGGCGGAACTGCTCGTCAAGGAAGGCCGGCCGGCCGACGGCATTCTGGACGCGGCCGACGAGGTCAATGCCGATCTCATCGTCATCGGCTCCACGGGCAAACACGGGGCGCTGCGCATGCTTATGGGCAGCGTGTCGTCCCGGGTGGCGGAATACTCCACGCGCAGCGTGCTCATCGTGAAATAAGCAGAGGGGTTTATCATGGAAGACAAGGGTATTTTCGGAAAAATCGCCGCCATCCTTCCGGGCCTGGCCTTCATGGTCGGCACGCTGTGGGTGCTGCGCACCTACGTCGAGCCGTGGATGGCCGACGCCGTGCTGTTTGGCCAGAAGGGCTGGCTCATCAAGGTCACCCACCTCAACTACATCCTGCTGGCCATCATCGTCGGCATGCTCTATCGCAACGTGCTTTTTGGCGGCAAGATTCCGGCCTGGGCCGAAGAGGGCTTTCGCACCACGCGGCTGTTCATCAAGGCCGGCGTCATCATGCTGGGCTCGCTGTACACCATCCAGAGCCTGGCCAAGGTCGGCGGCATCGCCATCCTGCTCATCATGACCTTTGTGTTCGGCACCATCTTCTTTGTCATGTTCTTCGGCCGGCTCATGGGCATGGAACGCTCCATGATCGGCGTCATGGGCGCGGCCTGCGGCGTGTGCGGCGTTTCGGCGGCCATCGCCACCTCGCCGGCGGTCAAGGCCAAGCCCTCCGACGTGGCCCTGGCCATCGCCACCATCCTCGGTTTCGGCATCATGACCATGTTCATCTCGCCCTTTATCGGCAAGGCCTTGCAGATGTCCGACTACCAGTTCGGGGCCTGGGTCGGCACGGGCATCCTCAACTCCGGCCAGGTGCTGGCCACCTGCCTGGCCTTCAACCCGACCATCGCCCCGGGCACGGCCGTGGCCTACGGCGAGATCTGGAACGTGGTGCGCGTCATCTCCATTCCCTTTGTCGTGTTCTTCATCACCATGTGGTACTGGCGCGCCGAGGCCGAGGCCGAGCACATGTCCCTTGGCCGCATCCTCAAGGAAAAGTTCCCGGTTTTCGTCATCGGCTTTTTCGGCATGACCTTCCTGTCGTCGGTTGGAGCGCTGGGGGCCGAGGGTTCCAACACCCTGCACCTCATGCGCGACGTCATGTCCTGGATCTTCGGCATCGGGCTGGTCGGACAGGGCGCGTACATCGACATCCGCGAGATCAAGACCGCCGGCGGCAAGCCGCTCAAGGTCGGTCTGGCCGCCGGCTGCCTCAAGTACGCCGTGGCCCTGCTCATCGTCATGCTCTTTGTCAGCAAGGAATCCTCTTTCTAAGGAGTTTGGGATATGGCCGGTGAAGTGAAAAAAAGCGGCAAGATGACCGTGTTTCGCACCGACCGCCATGAGGACATGGCGGCCATGGTGCTGGTCGGTTGCCTGGTGGTGATCGTGTTGTGCTACATGGCCTTCATTGTGCCCACGGTCACGGTGGGCGCGCCGTCGGACGGCAAGGTCGTCTCCATCGCCGTGTCCGAGTCGGGCATGGTGAAAAAGGGCGAGCCGCTGTATTCCTTCGAGGTGAAGGAAAAGAAGTGGACCCAGGGCAAAGTCGAGGAAAAGCTCGTCACCCGCGACGTCAAGTCCGCCGCCAGCGGCAAGGTGCTCAAGGTCGTGGCCAAGCCCGGCGAGGAACTGAAAAAGGGCAAGCCCATCGTGGTCCTGGAGCACGAGAAGGGGACCTTGCCGTGACCGGGGTGCTGGTCGTCCTCGACGAATCCGGCAAGGCCATCGGCCAGGGCCTGGCCCTGGCCCGGCAGCTTGGCCAGGCCGTCACCGGGCTTTTCGTCTACGAGCGCGGCTGGAACGTCTACATCGGCCACGACTGGCTGTCGGGCTCCAACGCCCGGGCCACGTTCCTCGAATATGTCGAGGAGCACGAGAAAGCGGCCGAGGCCGAACTCAAGGCCCGTTTCCTGGCCGAGGCCCAGGCGGCCGGCGTGGAGGCCCGATTCGAGGCTATTTGCTGCGACGACCTGGAGCATCTGACCGACGCGGTCATCCGCGAGGCCCGGGAAGGCGGCTACGGCCATATCGTGTGCGCCGATCCGCTCACGCGCGGCCTGTCCCAGCGTCGCGGCGGCACGGCCGCTCTGCTTCGCGGCGCGCCCTGCCCGGTGGTCCTGGCCGGACAGACCGTCGCGGCGGCCTGAGGCGGCCGGCAACCCTCTGTATTATCAACGGGCGGTCCTTCGGGGCCGCCCGTTTTGGCGTTTGGCGCGCCAGCATCGGCCACAAACCCAAACCGCCATTGTCTTGCCGCGCCGCCTGACTTACGATGCGCGGACCTCCGCCGCCTTGCCCGGCAGGTACGGGCCGACCAACCCCAAGGAGCGACCATGACGGCGACAGTGCGGCAACGTGCGGTCTTTTTGGCCCTGGCCCTGGCCATGACCCTGGCCTGGGGCGTCGGCCCGGCCTGGGCCGGCATTTATCCGGCCATGCCCAAGGCGGCCAAGGCCGCGCCGGCCGCCAGTGTCCAGGAGCCGACCGACCCGGCCCAAGTCGATGCCTTCATGGCCACCCTGACCGACGCCCAGGCCCGCCAACTGCTCCATGAGAAACTGGCAGCCAGGGCCAAGGCCGCCGCCGACGTGCCCCAGAGCCAGTCCAGCGGCCTGATCCAGGATGTTTTTGTGCGGCTGGAAGCCGACATCCGCACGATCCAGGCCCGAAACACGGCCTTTCTCCAGGAAGCCGTCCAGGAGTTGGACAAACACAACATCCTGTCCAACTTGAGCGACGGCGGCGGCGTGCCTGCCTTGCTGCGCTATCTGCTCATCCTGGCCGCCATCATGGCCGGGGGCCTGGGGGCTTTCCTGTGGACCGGCCGGCTGCGTCAGGGTTTCAAACGGCGTCTGGACGCGGCTGGCCCCCAACCGCGCCTTGGCCGGGGGCTGGCCATTCTCGCCAACTTGGCATTGCAACTGCTGGAGGTGGCGGCCTTTTTCGTGGTCGCTTCCCTGCTGTACCTGATCCTGGTCCCGGCCTCGGGCGCGCTGCGGGAGTTGGGCACGCTGTGCGTGGTGGGTCTGACCAATTATCTGTTCATTCAGGCCGCCGCCCGGGTGCTGCTCGCGCCGGACTATGAAGCTGTCCGGCCCATTCCCCTGGCCGACGCCGACGCGGCCACCCTGTATCGCGGCATGGTGGCCATAGCCCTGGTTTGCCTGGTGGTGGCCGTGGTCAGCCTCGCCCTGGAGAAGGTGGGCCAGACCGAGGCCTTTGGCGACATCCTTTACGCCCAGGCCGGCCCGCTGGTCGGCATCATGCTGGCGGCCATGCTCTACGCCAACCGCGAGCGGGTGGCCGCCGCCATTGCCGGCGACGGCGAACCGGCCGGGAAGCGCGCCTTTGCCGCCCGCTACGGCCATGTCGTGGCCATGGTCTATGTCCTGGTCATTGGCCTGTATTGGAGCAGCCAGTCCGTGGTCGGCGACGCCACCATCCTGCATCTGGTCATGGGCCTTTTCGCCATACCGGCCTGCATCGGCGTGGACCTGTGGGTGCGAAGACTCCTGCTTATCGCCTCCGGGGAGGACCGGGAGATCATTCCCCTGGACGCGGGGAGCGCCGCCGCCGTCGCCGCCGAGCAGGCCGAGGCCAAGGCCGAGCCGGACAAGCGCACCCTGCGCTATTACATTCCGCTGATCCGCAAGACCCTGCGTCTGGTCTTGGCCGCGTTCGCCGCCTTTGCCATGCTCAAGATGTGGGGCGTGGAGATCCCGCTGGGTTGGCTGTTCGCCCGCAATGTGCTCAGCGTCCTGCTGGTTGTGGTGGGCGGCCTGCTCGCCTGGGAGGTGGTGCGCATCCGCATTGACCGGCGGCTGAGCGAAGAGACTTCGCTACCGGGCGAGGAGATGGAAGAGGGCGGCGGCGCGGGCGGTTCGCGCAGCGCCACGCTGCTCATGCTGCTGCGCAAGTTCATCCTCAGCGTCATCGTGGTCATGGGGACGCTCATCGCCCTGTCGGCGCTTGGGGTGGACATCGCGCCGCTGATCGCCGGCGCCGGCGTCATCGGCCTGGCCATCGGCTTCGGGGCCCAGACGCTGGTCAAGGACATCATCTCCGGCGTCTTCTTCCTCATCGACGACGCCTTTCGCGTGGGCGACTACGTGGAGGCCGGCACGGCCAAGGGCACGGTGGAGCAGATTTCCCTGCGCTCCATGAAACTGCGCCACCCGCGCGGCATGGTCTTCACCATCCCCTACGGGGGGCTCAAGATCCTGCAGAACTTCAGCCGCGACTACATCATCTCCAAGCTCGACTTCCGGGTGCGCTACGACGCCGACATCGACAAGATCCGCAAGATCATCAAGCGCATCAACAAGGATTTCCTGGCTGACGAGGAACTGAGCCAGGGGATGCTCAGCGACATCAAGTCCATGGGCGTGCGCAAGATGGAAGATTCGGCCATGATCCTGCGCATCAAGTTCAAGACCGTCCCCGGCCGCCAGTTCGTGGTGCAAAAGGAGCTTTACCGCCGGGTGCAGGAGGCGTTTCGCAAAAACGGCATCGAGTTCGCCCACCGCAACGTCACCGTGTATTTTCCGCCCGAGATGCAGGGACTGGTCGGCGGGGAACAGTCGGCCGAGCAGCCGGCCGCCCTGCCGCCCCTGGCCGCCGCCGCGGCCGCCGCAGCTGCCGCCGCCATCGGCCAGGACGCCGAACGGCCGGCCCCCAAGGCCGAAAAGCCTGACGAGGAGGGCTGAGACCACTTGCCCCCATGACCCTCTGGCCAAGGCATCGGCCCACGGCCGGCAGAGCGTCCGGGCAGGGCCAGGGCGGCAACGGCCCCGCGTCCCTTAAACAATACGAAAGTATTTTTTAAGGAAAACGGATGGTTTTCGTCTGTGGCCGACCAGACGCCAGAGGCGCTGCTCGTGGGAATGACACGCGCCCCGCCCGGCCGGGGCAGGGCGCCCGGCCTTGCCTTTCCCCGGCATCGGCATTATCTGACTCCCTCCTTTCCTCAACCCTCGCCGGAAGCGCCCTATCATGTCGGAGCGAACACCCCATATTTCCCTGCCTCTTGAGCGTCTCGTGCCCCGGGTCCTGGACATCACCCCCGAAGAGCTGGATTCCTGGCCCGAGGACGCCAAAAACCTCGCCGTGGCCGTGGCCGCCGAGCTGTTTCTGGTGCGCTCCAATCCCTTCATCAATCCCGGCGACGTCAAGGCGTCGGTGGAAAAGCGCCTGGCCGAGGCCAACCCCAAGGCCTGGGGCGACTATCCGCGCACCATCAAGAAAGCCTACAAGGCCTTCTGGGACGTCTACGAGGCGGATTCCCGCTTTCGCGACAATCTGGTCGAACGCCTGCGCCAGTTTCTGCCCGACGAGGCCGTGGTCACCGCGCCCAATTCCCTGGTCGAGTGCTCCACCGACGCCACCGACCTGCGCATGGAGCTGCCCCTGTGCATGCTCCTGCCCGAAACCGAAGGGCAGATTCGCGACATCCTGCGCCTGGCCAACGAACTCGAATTCGCCATCATCCCGCGCGGCGGCGGTTCGGGCCTGACCGGCGGCGCGGTCCCCACCCACAGCCGGGCCGCGATCTTGAGCCTGTCCAAGTTCAAGAAGATCCTCAACATCGACCTTGAGGCCAAGACCCTGTGCGCCCAGACCGGCGTGCTGACGCTCACCGCCATCAAGGCGGCCGAGGCCAAGGGGCTGCTTTTCACCGTGGACCCGGCCTCCAAGGCGGCCTCGTCGCTTGGCGGCAACATCGCCGAAAACGCCGGCGGCCCCTTCGCCTTCGAGTACGGCACCACGCTCGACAACATCATCAGCTACCGCATGGTCGAAGCCACGGGCGAGATCATCGAAATCCGCCGGGTCGACCACCCGCGCCACAAGATCCAGCCCGAGGAGACGGCCGTCTTCGAGATTCTCGACGAGGACGGCGTCGTGCGCGACGTGGTGAAGCTGCCGGGCAACGAGATACGCGGCAAAAACCTCGGCAAGGACGTCTCCAACAAGTACCTGGGCGGCTTGCCCGGCGTGCAGAAAGAGGGCGTGGACGGCGTTATCACCGAGGCCTGCTTCGCCCTGTACGACATCCCGAAATATTCCCGCACCTTGTGCCTGGAATTTTTCGGCCGCTCCATGAAAAACGCCATGTGCGTCATCCGCGACGTGGTGGGGCTGCGCAATCGCATCCGCGAGGAAGGCGACGCGGTCAAGATTTCCGCCCTGGAGGAGTTCAACTCCAAATACGTGCGGGCCATCAGCTACGCCAAGAAATCCGGCCTCTACGAGGGCGACCCCATCTCGGTGCTGCTGCTGCAGCTCGACTCCGACGACGAGGACGCATTGCTTCGCGCCGCCGCCGACATCGTGGACATCGTCGATCCCTACGACAACGTGGACGTGTTCGAGGCCAAGGACGCCAAGACCGCCGAACTCTACTGGGAAGACCGCCACAAGCTCTCGGCCATCTCCAAGCGCACCTCGGGCTTCAAGATCAACGAGGACGTGGTCATCCCGCTGTCGGTTGTGCCGGAATTCGCCGAATTCCTGGAAGACCTCAACCTCAAGTGCATCGTGCGGGCCTACCGTACCGCCCTGCAGAATGCCGGCCGGCTGCCCGGCGTGCCGGCCTCCGACGAATTCATCGCCATGGAGCTGGAATTCTGCGACCGGGTGCTGCGCGGCCGCATTTCCGCCCGCGACCTGTCCGACTCGGAAGTCGAGGTCCAGACCCACTATTTCTTCACCGACCTGGCCTCGCGCTATCCCCGCCTCAAGGACCGCTTGGCCGCCATCCACGCCGAGATGACCGCCACCCGCATCGAAGTGGCCAGCCACATGCACGCGGGTGACGGCAACTGCCACGTCAACATCCCGGTCAACTCCAACGATCCCGAGATGATGCGCCAGGCCTGGGAGGCCGCCGAAGCCGTTTTCGAGACCGTCACCAAGCTCGGCGGCGCGGTCTCGGGCGAACACGGCATCGGCATCACCAAGATCGCCTTCCTGGCCCAGGACAAGATCGACGCCCTTCGCGCCTACAAAAAGCGCGTGGACCCCAAGAACATCATCAACCCCGGCAAGCTCACCACCCGCGAACTGGCCGTGGAACCCTACACCTTTTCCTTTAACCGCCTCATCCGGGACATCAAGAAGACCGCGCTGCCCGACAAGGATCTGCTCATTTCCATCCTCAGCGGCATCCAGTTCTGCAACCGCTGCGGCAAATGCAAGCAGGTCTGCCCCATGTTCGCCCCGGAACGCGGCATGCTCTACCATCCGCGCAACAAGAACATCAGCTTCGGCGCGCTCATCGAGGCCATCTACTATTCCCAGATCACCCACGGCGAACCCGACGCCGCGCTGCTGGAACGGCTGCGGGCCATCACCGACCACTGCACCGCCTGCGGCAAGTGCACGGGCGTGTGTTCGGTGAAAATCGAGTCCGGCCAGGTGGCCCTGGGCCTTCGCGGCTTCCTCGACCAGCAAGGGCACGGCGGCCATCCCATCAAGCACAAGATCCTCAACTATCTGGCCGAGGACCCGGCCGGCCGCGTGCCCAAGGCGGCCAAGCTCATGGCCTACGGCCAGCAGTTCCACGGCAAGCTCATGCCGCTGTTGCCGAAGTTCTGGCGTAATCGCATCGAGAACCCCGGCCTGCGCGGCCCCAATCCGTCCCTTGGCCTGCGCAATCTGGCCGAGCGCCTGGACCTGGACAAAGGCTCCATCTTCATCCCCCAGGAAGGCCGGGAAGCGCCCGAGACCGTGCTCTATTTCCCGGGCTGCGGCGCGTCGGTCTTCTCCAGCGCCATCGGCATGGCGGCGGTGCATCTGTTGCTGCGCGCCGAGGTGGCCGTGCTCATGCCGCACACCCACCTGTGCTGCGGCTATCCGCTCCTGGCCGCCGGCATGTGCGAGGCCTACCGCAATAATCGCGAGCGCAACCGGGCCGCCCTGGCCGCGCTCCTGGACGAAGCCGAAAGTCTGGGCCTGCGCCCGGCTTACTGCCTGACCAGCTGCGGCACCTGCCGGGAGTCGCTGGAAGAGCATGAGCTCAAGACCCTGCGTCCCAATCTCAAGCACATGGACGTGACCCAGTTCCTCATGGGCCGGCTGGATTTCCCGGCCGCGCAGGACGCCTCGCCCATCCTCTACCACGCCGCCTGCCACGCCGAATGGGCCGATGTGCCCAAGGCCAAGGCCGCCGGCATGTACATGAAGGCCCTGGAGAAAATCACCGGCCGGCCGGTCATCCTGTCGCGTCATTGCTGCGGCGAATCCGGCACCGGAGCCATGACCACCCCGGCCATCTACAACCGCCTGCGCGACCGCAAGCGCGAGACCCTGGCCGAAAATCTGGCCGAGGCGTCCGACGCCATGCCCATCCTGGCCGGCTGCCCCTCCTGCAAGATGGGCATCAGCCGCATCCTGTCCGAGATGCGCGACAAGCATACGGTGCAACACACCCTGGAATATCTGGCCGAGGCCCTGGACGGCCCCAAATGGAAAAAGCTCCTCGCCAAGGCGGCCAAGGCGGCCCGGGTGCGGGGGTAGGGTGGAGAAGATTCTCGCCATCGATTACGGCCAGGCCCGGGTGGGCCTGGCCGTTTGCGCTCCAGGGGGCGAGGTCGCCTTTCCCCATTCCACCATCGCCTGGGAGACCCGCGACGACTTGTTTGCCAGGCTGCTTGCGGTTATCGAAGAACAAAACCCAGGCCGCATCGTCATCGGCTACCCGGCCCGGGCCGGCGGCGACGAAGGCCTCACCGGCCGGCAGGTCCGCAACTTCGCCGCCCGGCTGGCCCGACGCACCGCCGTGCCCCTGGCCTACGCCGACGAGGCCCACTCCACCGAGGAAGCCGCCGAACGCCTGCGCGAAGCCGGACTGTCCGGCCGGGAGTTGCTCGCCAAGGTGGACGCCATGGCCGCGGCCGTCATCCTCGAACGCTACCTGCGCGGCGGAGAACTATGTTTCGAGCCATCCTCCTTGGGTTCCTGATCGTCCTTGTCGTCCTTGGCGGAACCATCGGCTACAAGGCCTACGAATTCCTGGCCGTGCCGCCCCAAACGCCCGGCCAGCCCAAGATCGTGCTCATTGAGCCCGGCCAGAACCTCGACGCCGTGGCCACCATGCTCGTGGCCGAAGGCGTGCTGCGCGACGCCGAAGGCTTCAAGCTGCTGGCCAAGGTCATGGACAAGGGCGGCCGCGTCAAAGCCGGCGAATTCGAAGTCTCCACCGGCTGGACGCCGCAAAAACTCCTCGACTACCTGACCACGGCCAAAGGCGTGCAACACAAGCTCGCCGCCCCCGAAGGCCTGACCATGCGCCAGATCGCCAAGCTGGCCGAAGACGCCGGCCTGTGCTCGGCCGCCGCCTTCCTGCGCGCCGCCCGCGATCCCGAACTCCTCAAGAAATACAACATCCCGGTCGAATCCGCCGAAGGATTCCTGTTCCCCAACACCTACCTCTTCACCCGCAAACGCGGCGACGACGGAACCTACGTCGTCGAAGCCATGCTCAAGGAATTCTGGAAACAAGCCGACGCCATCTGGCCCGGCGAAAAACCCTCCGGCAAGCAACTCCTGGCCTTCGTCACCATGGCCTCCATCGTGGAAAAGGAAACCGGCGTCGACGCCGAACGCCCCCGCGTCGCCGGCGTGTTCGCCAACCGCATGGCCAAAGGCATGTTGCTCCAGACCGACCCCACCATCATCTACGGCCTGGGCGAAAAATTCACCGGCAACCTCACCCGCGCCCACCTCGAAGACGCCGCCAATCCCTACAATACCTACACCCGCCCAGGACTGCCCCCAGGCCCCATCTGCTCGCCCGGCCTCAAGTCCATGCAGGCCGTGGCCAATCCCGAAAGCCACGAATTCTACTACTTCGTCGCCACCGGCGAAGGCGAACACAAGTTCAGCAAGACGTTGGACGAACACATCAACGCCGTGAACAAGTATCAGCGCGGCCGTGGCAAGAAGGACGACGGCAAGGGCAAGCAGTAGGGAGCAGTAGGGGGAATAGGGAAAAGAATAAGA
>JAEZMB010000065.1 GCA_023435825.1 Pseudomonadota bacterium
CGCGGGGGGGGGGCATCCCCCCCGGCCCCCGCGGCAGGCTGATTGTTAGGAGGCTTCCTTCTTCGGATGGCACTCGGGGCACTTGGTGGGGCCCTTGGCTTCCTTCTTGTGGCAGCCCATGCAGCTCTTTTCGCTCTTCATGTCGTGGAAGGCACGATAGAACGACTTGTCGCTGGTCTTGTCCTTGGGGTCGGTGCTGTCATGGCAGCCGGCCGAGGAGCACTTCTGCGTGGCTTCGCCTTTGTGGTGGCAAGCCTTGCAGTCGATCTTGGCGTGTCCCTTGTGGGAGAACTTCACCGGCGACTGGGTCGCGGTGAAACCAGCCGGGGCCTTGATCTCGCCATCGGCCGGGGCATCCACGGCCTGGACCTTGGACAGGCCGACAAAGCCCACCAGCGAGGCGCACATCAGACACGAAACCAATGCTTTTCTCATCCCTCACACCTCCTTCCAAGAATAATTTTTCACTTAGAGGGTGTACGGCCAGCCCGGACAGCCTGTCAAGGCATACGCCCCGGAAAAGACGGAAGATTTACCCTCCCGGCGGTCGGAAATCAGACCTCCAGGGCGTACTTGCCGGCATAGCCGCGCGGGGTGAGGAAACGGCCGGCGGCCAAGCGGCTGGAGCTGTTGCCGACCACCACCAGGGTGAGCATGTCGGCCCAGGCGGGATCGGCCTGGGCCAGGCTGGTGAGCCGGATCTCCTGGGCCGGGCGGAAGGCGCTTTTGACCATGCCGACCGGCGTTTGGGGATCACGATGCCGGGCGGCCCGGGCCAGGGCTTCGGCCAGATGGCCCGAGCGCTTGCGGGAGCGGGGATTGTAGATGGCGACCACGAAATCGGCGGCAAAGGCGGCCTCCAGCCGCGCCTCGATGACCGGCAGGGGCGTGAGCAGGTCGGACAGCGAAATGACGGCGAAATCATGGGTGAGCGGCGCGCCGAGCAGGGCCGCCGCCGCGCACACGGCCGGGATGCCCGGGACCACGGAAAATTCCAGCGCCTCGGCCAACCCCATGGCGTCGAGCATTTCCAGGGCCAGCCCGGCCATGCCGTAGACGCCGGCGTCGCCGCTGGACACGAGGACCACCCGCCGGCCGGCGGCGGCCGCCTCCAGGGCGGCCCGGCAACGGGCCACCTCGCCGGTCATGCCCGTGGCCACCACGTCCTTGCCGGTCAGCAGGGCCGGGGACACGAGATCCACGTAGGGGCCGTAGCCGACGACGCAATGCGCCTGGGCCAGGGCCGCCTCGGCCATGGGGGCCAGAAGCGCGGCGTCGCCCGGGCCAAGGCCGACCACGGTCAGCGCGCCAGGGCCAGGGCCAGCGTCGCCACGGCGTTTTTGGTCTTCGGGGCCACCAGCCTGCCCCGGTTTGCCGCCAGAATCGCCGCCGCTTCGCATACGCTTTCCACTCCCATATGTTTGGCCGCCATCGCCGAGGGATGGGGCACGCTTATGCCGGACAGTTCGTCGGCGGAAAAAAACACGGTGCCCGCTCCAAGCCGCCGGGCCGCTTCGAGCAACCCCGGCTCGTGGCGCTTGGCCTCGATGCTGGCCACCTGCCCGATGGCGGCCGGAGCCAGCCGGTACTGGCGGCAGGCGGCGTCGACGAGCTCCAGAATGGCCTCGGCCGACGCCCCCTTGCGGCAGCCGATGCCGGCGGCCAGGACGCGGGGGCGCAGATAAAGCCGCGTGGGCGTTTCCGGCCCGGCCCGCCAATCCACCACCACCAGGGGTTCGTCCGGACCCGCGCCGGCCGGATCGGCCAGCCAGACGAAATACCGGGCAGCGGCCTCGGGAGGGGTGAACGCGCCCAGGGGATCGAACACGGCAACCTTCTCCCCGGCGGCCAGGGCGGCGTTGACGCGGCGCGTGGCAACCGGGTTGTCCAGGGACAGGCCGGCGTCCCGGGCGAGCAGTTCGATGGCCGGCGCGCCGGCCGCGTCGGTGGCGGTGGTGACCACGGGCACGGCCCCGGTCAGGCCAGCCAGACGCCGGGCCAGGTCGTTGGCCCCGCCCAGGTGGCCGGACAGCAGGCTTACGGCAAAGGTCGCGGCATCGTCCAGGCAGACCACGGCCGGATCGACGGCCTTGCCACGCAGGTGCGGCGCGACGGCCCGCACGGCGATGCCGCAGGCGCACAGGAAAACATGGGCGCGGCGCTGGTGGAAGGTTTCGGCCACAAGCTCGGACAAGGAAGCAAAGGGCACGGCCCCGCCATCGGCCAGCCGGGCCGGGGCGAAAAGCGTTGCCGGCAGTTCCCGGGCCAGGGCGCGGCCCAGGGCCAGGCCCTTGGCCGTGACGGCATAAACGGCGACGTCGCCGGGCGTGGATGCGTTCATGAAAAAAGCATAGGCCATTTCGTCCCGGGACTAAAGACAACGGAACCGGCGGCCGATAAGCATTGCGAATGGGATGAGTCCCAGGACAGGAGAGAGCCATGATCGATGCGGTGGACAGCGGCGGATACGGGACCCTTGGGCTGTACGCGGCCCAGGCTCCCGCCGTGCCTGATCCGACGCCGCCGCCGCGAGTGACCAGTCCAGATGCCGAACCCGTCCGCGCCTCCCAGGCAGCCCCGCCGATCCAGGGCCAGGGAAGCGGGCCGTTGCCCGGGGCGCAGTCCGGCGCGGACGGTTCGGCCACTTCAGGCCGCGAATTCGGCGACAGCGGTTTTGCCCAGTCCCGCCAGACGGCGGTGCTGACTTCGCTGGCCGGCGCGGTGTCGACCGCCTCGGCGACCGGGGCGGGAACGCCCGACGGGACTTCGGCCGGCAACGCCGCCGCCAGCGCCCGAACGCTTCGGGCCTATGACCGGGCCGGCGCGTCCACCAGCGCCACGGCGGCCCCGGGGGCCATGTTCACGGCCCGGGCCTGACGCTTCTCTCCATGACGCCGCAGGGCCGCAGACGAGCGGCTCGGCTGCAGGTTTCCCCCGCGCGCAAGCCGCCCCATCCCCCCACCGTTCCGACGCACGTCCCGACTGCCGGCCCTCGCCGCGCACGGCTCCGGGAGCGGCATGGGCTCTCACGCTATCTGCGCCCGGACTTGCCCCAAGCCGCCAAGCGGCGGCCAGACGCCCACCGCCAAACACCTATCGCACCGGATAGCTGCCCACGCAGACGTCGCCTTCGGGGATGCCGTCGCGCCAGGGTTTTAATTGCTCCGTACGCTGTTGGGTCAGCGCGGCCAGGCCGTTGCACCAGCACAGGTCAAAGGCCGAGCCGTACTCCCCTTTGTCCCGGGCCGGGTAGCGGGCGGCCATTTCGGCGTCGCGGAAGGCCACCCAGGCCCGCTGGGCGACCTTGAGCTTGTCGATGAAATTCTTGTCGTCGGCGTTTTTCTTGAGAACGGCCGTGTACACGGCGTTGAGTTCGGCGTCGGCTTTTTTGAGGGCCGCGCAGGCGGCGGCGTTATAGGCCGCCTGGGACTGGGCCAGAGCCGGCAGAGCCGGGGCCGCCAACGTCAACGCCAACGCCAAAAGACACCGTGCGAACATAAACCCCTCCTGAGCGCTTGATGCCATAAACAACAGGCACCCGACGGCCCCCAGAAAGCCCTCCCCCCCCGTATAGGGAGGGTCCGGGAGGGGGTTACCCCCGCCCGGCCGCCGGCGGCATCGTCGCCGTCGGATTGGAGGTCGTACTCG
>JAEZMB010000242.1 GCA_023435825.1 Pseudomonadota bacterium
GCCCGTTTCTGCGCCAAGGCGGCCTCGGCCGGCGACGGCGCGTCGGCCACCCTGCTTGGCCTGGGCATGGTGCGCGGCCGGCTGCCGGGCGATCCCTCCGCCGGGGCGGCGCTGCTCTCCCAGGCCGCCTGGGCCGGCCAGCCCCAGGCCATGTACGCCATGGCCCTGCTCCACCTGTCCGGCCAGGGCGTGTCCGGCAACCCGGCCGAAGCCTTCCGCTGGTGCGCCAAGGCGGCCGAGGCCGGCGTGCCCGAAGCCAAGGGCCTGCTCGCCGCCCTGTCCGAAGAGGAATTTCCCAGCGCCGCCAATCTGGCCAAGGCCGTGACCTATTACCGTGAGGCGGCCAACGCCGGCGATCTGGAGGCCGGCTTCGCCCTGGGGTCGCTTTTATCCAAAGGACTGGCCGGAGAGCCGGATTTCGCCGAGGCGCGCAAATGGTACGAACAGGCCGCCGCCCACGGCGACGCCCGGGCCCAGTTCAACCTGGGGCTCATGTACCTGACGGGCAAGGGCGGACCGGTCAACGACGCCGAAGCCCTGCGCTGGATGCTCGAAGCGGCCAAGGGCGGCGACGCCCACGCCCGCAGCAACGTGGCCACCATGACCCTGACCGGCCGGGGCACGCCGTCGGACCCCAAGGAAGCCTTCCGCTGGTACCGTCTGGCCGCCGGCCAGGGCTACGCCCAGGCCCAGGCCATGCTGGCCGGATTTTATTACGAAGGCCGGGTGGTGCCGCGCGATTTCGAAAGCGCGCTTTTCTGGCTGACGCTGGCCAGCCGCGCCCCGGGCGGCGACGCCCTGCTCCAGCGGGCGGCCCGGGCCAAGGCCGTGCTCGAAAAACGCCTCACCCCGGACCAGCTCGAACGCGTGTCGTCTCGGCTTGCCGCCTACAAGCCGGCTCCCTTTGATCCCGAAGCGGAAAAAGACGTCCTGGCGGCCATCAAGTTCCTGCCCCCCAGCGCCCGAGGCCCGGGCTACCCCACGGCCACGGCCCAGGCCGGCCCCACCGGCACGCCGCCGCCGCAGCTGACGCCGGCTGATCCCAAGGCGTTGTTTTAAGAGAGAAAGGCGGAAGATGCCTCCGGCGGCCGGGGGCCTGAGGCCCCCGGACCCCCCAATTGTTGGACGGGGGTTAGGGGACGGGGACGGTATTGAGCACGGCGGCGATGACCGCGTCGGGCGTGAGGCCTTCGGCCAGGCCCTCGTAGGTGAGCAGGATGCGGTGGCGCATGACGTCGGCCGCCATGGCCTTGACGTCGGCCGGACCGGCGAAATCCCGGCCGGACAACAGCGCCAGCGCCCGGGCCGTGCGGGCCAGGGCAATGGACGCCCGGGGCGACGCGCCGTACGCCACCTTGTCGGCGAACGCGGCCAGCCCGGCCCCGGCCGGATCGCGCGTGGCCGCGACCACGGCCACGATGTACTCCATCAGCCGGGCATCGAGCCGCACCCGGCCGCACAGCCGCGACAAGGCCAGCACCCCGGCCCCGTCCAGGACCGCGCGCGGCTCGGGCTCATCCTCCAGACAGGCCCGGCGCACGATCTCTGCCTCATCCCCGGCCCCGGGATAGCCCAGGGTCAGATGCAGCAAGAACCGGTCGGCCATGGCCTCGGGCAAGGGATACGTCCCTTCCTGCTCGATGGGATTTTGGGTGGCCAAAACCAGAAACGGACGCGGCAGGTCAAAGGTTTCGCCGCCAATGGTCACCTTGCCCTCGGCCATGGCGTCCAGCAGCGCCGACTGCACCTTGGCCGGGGCGCGGTTGATCTCGTCGGCCAGCACGATGTTGGCGAATATCGGCCCCTTGCGTACGGCAAAGGTTCCGGTGGCCGGCTGGTAGACCTCGGCCCCCCGGATGTCGGCGGGCAACAGATCGGGCGTGAACTGCACCCGGCTGCACGCGGCCGTGACCACCCGGGCCAGGGTCGTCACGGCCAGGGTCTTGGCCAGCCCCGGCACGCCCTCGATAAGCACATGGCCCCGACACAAAAGGCCGACCAGGAGCCGCTCAACGAGCGCCTCGCGGCCGACGAGAACCTTTCCCATCTCCGTGCGCAGGGCCTGGGCGACGCGCGCCGCCCCGGCCGTTTCCTCGGCAGTCAGCATGGCAACCCCTCCGCCAAGCGGTATGCCCGCCCCGGGCGCGCCCGGCAAGGGGGGTTATTTCAAATCCATGACCAGCGGCGCGGTGGAAACCGGTTCCCCGGGCCGGGCCACGACCACGGGCGGCGGCGCGCAGGCCGCCGCGTCCGGCACGGCCAGGACGCAGCCCACCGGCAGCCGCTTGGCGTCCAGACCGGGATTGGCCTTCTCCAACACCTCCAGCGGAATGCCGAAGCGCTCGGCGATGACCGCCGGGCAGTCGCCCGGGGCGACCACGTACTTGCGTCCGGCCGCCTCCTCGTCGGGCAGCAGGGCCGCGCCGGCCTTGGCCCCGGTCGGGGCTTCGGTTTTGGCGGGCGCGCCCGGTCCGGCAGCGGCCTTGGCCGAAGGCGCGGCAGCGGCCGGAGACGGCGTGGCCGCAGCCGCCGCTTCGGGAATAACGATGGCGTCGCCAACCATAATGCGGCAGGGATCGAGTCCGGGATTGCGGGCCAGGATGGCGGCCAGGGTGACATGGTAGCGTTTGGCCAGGGCGGCAGGATGGTCGCCGGGCCGGGCCTGATGGACGGTTTCGCCGGCCAGGGCCGGCAGAGCCTGAACCAGAAGGCAAAGCGCCAAGAGGATACGCCAGGGCATGGCAGGCCTCCGGTTTAAGGGGAGGGACATCTCCCGCCTATCAGGCGGCCGGCAATTTGACAATCCGGCCGGGCTTTGGGATAGCCATGCCATCCAAGACCGCTTGTTTCGGAGGTTCCCTCATGTCGATACGCAGCCTTGCCGCGCCCGTGGCCCTGGCCGCCTTGCTCGCCGTGCTGCCCGGCTGCGGCGCCATGAAATTCGGCTCGTCCGAGCCGGCAGCCGATCCCGCCGCCGCCGGCAACGCCGCTTTTGACAAAAAGGATTACGCCACGGCCTGCCGCGAACTGTCCAAGGCCGGCCCCTCGGCCGGAGCCGAAACCCTGGCCCGGGGCGGCACGGCCTGCGCCAAGGACGGTCAGGACAAGGCCGAGGCGGCCTTCCGCGCCGCCCTGGCCGCCAGTCCCAATTCCGCGCCGGCCATGGAAGGGCTCGGCATGACGCTTTTGGCCGGCGGCGACGCCGCCCGCGCCCGCGACATGCTCGAAGCCGCCGCCAAGGCCGGCGGCAAGGACCCACGGGCCGCCGTGGCCCTGGGCGACGCCTCGCTGCTGACAGGCCAGTGCGACAAGGCCCAGGCCGCCTACCAGGACGCGTTGCGCCGCGAGGCCGGCAACGTCCAGGCCCGCTCGCGCCTGGAAGGCGTACGTCTCGTGTGCGGAGCCAAACGCGCCGCCCCGGCCACGTCCTCCGCTCCCGCCGCCGCGTCCAGCCCGTCCTACAGCGGCTCCAACCTGTCCGCGCCCGGCCAGCCCAGCGCGCCGGCCGGAGCCAAAGACCCGGCCAAGCCCACCAAACCCGCGCCCAAGACCATCGATTTAAACGATATTTGAGACTGGATGAAGATGCCTCCGGCGGCCGGGAGGGGGTAACCCCCTCCCGGACCCTCCCTGACTGGGGGGCGCTTTTTCCTTCAG
>JAEZMB010000255.1 GCA_023435825.1 Pseudomonadota bacterium
ACGCGCCCCCCCGGGGGCGGGGGGCCTGCGCCCCCCGCACCCCCCACCTAGGGAAACACTATGCAGTCTCGTCACTCACTGGAATCCTTGCGGCAGGCCTCGGGCATCGCGCCAGCCACGGACATGGCCGTGGTACGCATCCTTTTCGAGGAATACGCCAAGGGGCTGGGCTTTTCCCTGTGTTTCCAGAATTTTGACGAGGAACTGGCCGGTCTGCCCGGACGCTACGGCCTGCCTGGCGGCGGTCTGTGGCTGGCCTGGGTGAACGGCCTGCCGGCCGGCTGCGTGGGGCTTCGTCCCCTGGAAGACGGCGTGTGCGAAATGAAGCGGCTCTACGTCCGGCCCGACCATGCCGGCCATGGCCTGGGGCGGGGGTTGGCGGAAGCGGCCCTGGCCGGAGCACGGGAGCGCGGCTACCGCATCATGCGCCTGGACACCCTCACGTCCATGACCGCCGCCAACGCGCTCTACCGCAAGCTCGGCTTCGCGCAGATCGGCCCCTACTGCGACAACCCCTTCGAGGAAGCGCGGTACTACGAACTGAAGCTTTAGCCCTGCCCGTTGCAGCCTTTGGGCGGCGATTGTTCCTCGGCGCTGCGCGACCGTTCGTCGGCGACGCAGACTACCAAGCGGTCGGCCAACGCCGGCAACGTCCCTGTCCCGCTGGCAAGGCCTCCGCGTTTGTTTCCGAAGAACGGCCGGCCCTGCCTCAGACGCTACCAGCGGCGACAAAGCGCCTCGCGCCACGGTTCGGCCACCAGCCAGAACAGCCCCTCCCCGACACGCTCCACCGGCACGCGCTGTCCGGCCAGCTCCACGTCGCGCATGAAAGCCAGACGCAAGGGCTTGGCCTGGTCGTCCGCATCGCCGGCAAAGGCATTTTCCGGGGCCAGCCGCCGCCAGTCCCGGCCGGATCGGTCCGAAGCCCAGACCGCTTCCGGCAAAAAGACCGTGTGCGATAAGCGTGGCCCAAGCGCCGCGAAAAGCGCTGCGTTGATGGCCGGAAACGGTTCCTTGTAGAGCCGGCGGCCGGCCGAGGGCAGGGTCTCGTTGGCCAGGCAGGACACAGGGCCTTCGGGCAGCGCGGCAAAGGTCTCCGGCCGGGTGGCGTCGGCCTGGCGCACTCGCCCGACGCCCAGGCTGGCCAGCAACGCGTCGGCCCGGGCCGCCACCTGGGGCTGCACCTCGAAGCCGATCAGCGTCGGCGCGTCCACGCCGCCGCGGCGAGCCAGCAGATACGCGCCAAGCAGCAAGATACCCGTGCCCGCACCGCAGTCGAGACCGAGAAAGTTCCCAGATACGTGGGGTTTGGCGACGAGAAGCGCGCTGAGCAGGTGCACGGTCTTGGGCAGGTCAAGAAGCATCTGCAAGGCAAAGCCGTGGTGCAACAGCAACCGGCGCAAATCGGTTTGTCCGGCAAGCAGGGCTGAACCGCCGCGACGTCGAACGAAACGGCCGGCCAGAGCGGTCAGGTCGGCCAACGAAACATCCTCGCCCAATCGTTCGGGATGCACATAGGCATGGGCGTACTTGAGGACAAGGCTCCCCAAAAGGGCGGGATGGACCGGGGTCTCCGGCCGGGACAGGACGGCGATGAGCTCGGCCAGCGTACCCGGCACCAGCAGTTCCGGGGCGATCACCGGCCCGGGCGGCGGCTGGCGCTCCAGCAGGCGCAGCGCCAGCGCGGACAGATCGTCGCCGGCCATCGGCTGGTCCGCTAGAAGTAGTAGAGGTTGTCGTAACAGGTGTAGGTATCTGTCGTGCCGTTTTGATAACAGATGTCGGTGCTGGAATCGATGCGGTAAATTTGGTCCATGGGGATGATCTGGCGTTTACCGTTGATCCACATGTAGTAGATGCCCTGCTCCGCGTTCATCACCAGCGGCGGCGAAGCGTAGAAGGTCTTGTGGTCCATGGTTTCGACCAAGTAGGTGTGGGCGCAGCCAAACGACACGGCGGCCAACATGAGGCAGAAGAGAAGCGTCAGGCGGCGCATGACATCCTCCTGGCCGCGATTATCGCGGCGCTATTTGTATCGCAGCGCCATGACCAGCATGGCGACCACCAACCCGAGGGTTACCGCATTAGCCGTTATCACGGGCCAGGAACCGATGTCGATGCCATGCACCAGCCACAAGACGGTACCGGTGGCCATGAGCGCATACATGCTGGTCGAAATATCGCCAGCGGAACGACGGCGCAGGGTCTTGACCACCTGCGGCGCGAAAGCCAGCGTGGTGCACAGTCCGGCGACGTAGCCCACCCATTCAAACGATCCGGCCATGGCGGCGCCCTACTTTTTCACCGACTGCCGCGTTTCGCCGGCCGCTCCCGGCTCGAAGGTCGGGGCGGCGGTGCGAAAATAAGCGGCCATGGCTTCAATGTCGCGAAAAGCCTGGCCGAGTTGCACGGCAATGGGCAGGTCGGAAACATTTTTTTCCACCAGCCGCATCCACTGCAGTTCCTTGTCGAGCTTGCCGCCGACGGTCACCAGCCCCGTCTTGATCATACCGCCCAGTTGGTTGACCGCCGAGGAACAGCCGGGATCAAGCATGTCGTAGACATAGACCATGTCCCCGGCGTTTAAAATGAGTTCCCAGCAAGCCGAAAGCGAGGCGCGAAGGGCTAGGACGTCCTTGACGCGGTCATCGTTGCCGTCCTTGACCAGGGAGGCGTAGTAGTCCGTGACCTTGAGCAGATGGTCGTAGATACGGGCGCTTTGGCTGGCGTAGTAGGCGTTGAACGCCTTGGTGTCGGCCTTGGCGGCGCAAAAGGCCTGGGACGCGGTCAATAGCAGCGTCGCCAGAACCGCCGCGACCACGATAAAGACCCGGGACCGGGATTGACGGCGAGCCGCATGACCGCAGCGGCCAGGGGCCAGATCGCGCAAAGCAGCCCGGCTGGCCGGAAGTACCGTCGAAACGCGGGGCTTTGTGGTCTTGTGGTCAGGCACGATGCTGCTCTCGTTGGCCGGAGAGTCCGCGCTTGTGGCAGACGTCAATTGCCGACGGCCGCGTCAAGAGGGGCCAGGGCGGCCTTGGCCTGCATCCCGGTGATCTGGCCGGCGCTCAAGCGCTTGGCCGCGGTGTCGCGCAATTTGACGGCCCGGTCGCGGACCCGGTCCGGCAGGGTCGAGGAGGCGGCGGCCAGGGAGGCGTAATAATAGGCCAGTTCCTCGTTGACCGGCACGCCGGCGTAACCCCGGTTGTAGACGTCGGCCAGGACGAAGCGGGCGTAGGCAAAACCGGCGTCCGAGGATTTGGTCAGCCAGTGGAGCCCCAGACGGTAGTCCTGGGCCACGTGACGGCCGTTCAAATAGGCGATGCCGATATCGCACTGGGCCTTGGGATCGCCGTTTTCAGCCCGTTCCATCTGGCCGGGCACCGGGTCGGCGGCGAGTTCGAGGGGATTGTCCTGAAAATCAGCGGCTGCGGCGGCCAGGACCGGACAGGCTGGGGCGCCCCAAAGCAGGCCGAACAGGGCCAGGACGCCCCATAGTCGCAGACCGCGACGGCCCGGCCGGGAGGTCCCATGGGGATTGGGCATGTCGTCTCCTTGAAAAGCGGCCGGCCCCCGCGGGGCCGGCCGTTACTGCAGCTATTTCTTGCGCCAGCTCATAAT
>JAEZMB010000263.1 GCA_023435825.1 Pseudomonadota bacterium
CCCGCCCGGGGGGGGGGCCCGCCCGGCCGCTTTGCGTTGTCTGGCGGCGTGGCCGCTTCAAGCGGTTTGGGCCGCGTCCACGACAAGGGCTAGTCGCCTTTCGGGAGCAACAGCCAGATGCCGGGACGTTCCGGGAACAACGCTCTCGTGTTGTTCCCGGAAGGCGTCGTTACAGCACGTCGAGGCGGGCCAGTCCGGGCACGGACGCGGCCAGGGCGTCCAGGGAGGCCGAGGGGCCCAGGACCACCACGGCCGCGTCGGCGGCGGCCGCGTCCAGGGCCTCGCCGTAGGCCCGGAACCGGGCCGGGCCGGCGGCCAGCACCTCGGCGCGAAGCTTGGCCCGACGCGCGGCCGTATCGCCGGTGAGGCGTCTGGCCAGGGCGACATGGCCCTTGGCGTCGGGCAGCATGTGGGCGTCGATGTCGCCGATGGCCCCGATGACGGCCCGGGTCATCTCCTCGTCGGAGAAGTTGGTGTCCATCAGATAGCGGCCGGCCTTGCGGAAGGCCTCGATGGTGGCCTCGGTGTTGGGGTCGCGGTAGGAGACGAAGACGGCCTGGCCGGCGATGCGGTCCAGGGAGCAAAACGCGCCGTAAGCGCCGCCGCGCACCCGCACCCGGTCCCAGAGATAGGCCATGCGCAGGTAGCGGCTGGCCACCAGATCCGCGCCGTCAAAGCTCCAGCCGGTCTTGGTCAGATCAAGCCCCAGGCCGACGTAGTGGACCTGGGCCGGGATGGCCAGGCCCTCGGCCGCCGGCAGGCCGGGGCGGGACCAGGCCTGTGGCGCGGGGGCGGCCCCGGGCAGTCCGGCCAGGAAGCCGGCCAGGGCCGCTTCCTGGGAGGCCATGGCCGCCTCGGACACGGTCAGCCCGGCCAGGGTTCCGGCCCGGGTCAGGACGAGATCCCGCAGGGTTTCGAGGTCGGCCCGCACGCCGTCGTAGTCGGCCTCCAGGCGCTCCCCGAGTTGGCGCAGGAAAAGCAGCTGGGACACGCCGCGCAGGCGTTCGGCCGTGGCCCCGGCCAGGGTGTAGCGGGCGCGAAGCCGCGAACCGGCCGTGGCATGGCCGGCCGGGGCCAGCCGGCGCTCCAGGCGCGAGCGGGCCTCGGTGGCCATCTGGACAAACCGTTCGCGGTTGCCGAAATCGGTCTTGGTGAGAATTTCACCCAGGATTTCATAGAGATCGGGCATCTTGTCCAGGGTCGCCTTGGCCCGCAGCACAAGCCTGGCCGCCACGGCGTCCGGGCCGGCGTCCGCCACTCCGGCCACCAGGGCCTCGCGGGCGATGCCGCCGGTCTTGGCCGCGATGCGCCGGGTCAGGGTCACGGCGTCGAAACGCGGCGTGCCCAGTTCCAAAAGCGCCCGGCCAAACAGCGGCACCAGGGGAACGAGGCGGTCGGGCAGGCCGGCCAGGGGGAAGGCCAGATCGACATAGGCGATGCCGGCGGTTTCGATGGGGTGCAGCAGCAACTCGGCCTGGTCGGCCGGAGCGACGCGTTCGGGAATGGGCGTTTCGTCGCGCGGCAGGTCGGCCAGGGCCAGGGACGGGATGCGGGCCAGATCCTCGGGCGCGTCCGGGGTGTCCTGGAACTGGCGCAGGATTTCGAGATCCGCGGCGATGGCCGCCTTGGCTTCATCATCCAGGGAGGCGGCCACGGCGGCCAATTCGGCCTTTTCCTCGGCGGCGCGCCGGGCGTCGAGCTCGGTGTCCGGGGTCAGCGTCAGGGTCACGCGGTGGGGATTGTCCAGCAGCCACAGCTTCATGGCATCTTCCAGCACGCGCTCGCCGGCAGCCAGCCGGGCCTTGAGACGGCCCAGGGGACCGGAAAAGCGCAGGGGGGCCAAGGGGTCGCCGTCGTGGAGCCAGGTGGTCAGGGACCGCAGCCACAGGGACAGCCCGCGCGGGAACGAGCCGGTGTTGTTTTCGCGCAGGGAAAATTCCAGGGCGTTGACCCCGGCTTCCACGGCGTCGGCCGGCAGGCCCTCGGCGGCCAGCCGGGCCAGGGTGTCGATGATCAGCGTCTCCACCCGGGCGGCGGCCTCGGGAGCCACGCCCTTTAAGCCCACCGAGAAAAACATCTGGCGCAGTTCGCTTTCCAGCCCGCCGCCGGCCAGCTCCTCGCCCAGGCCGCTGTCGAGGAGCGTCTTGCGCAGGGGCGAGGTGGGCAGGCCGATGAGCACATGCTCCAGCACGTCGAAAACCATGACCAGATCCTGGTCGGCCACGTCGGGCAACAGCCAGTTGCAGGTGACAAAGGCCCGCCCGGCCTGGCCCGGGGCGGCGGCATAAGGCATGTCGATCTTCTTGGGCGCGGCAAAGGGCTGCTGCCGGGCCACGGACGAGGCGGCCGGCCGGGCCTCGAAGCGGTCGAGGTAGGCCCCGAGCAGGCGCAGGCGCTCGCCCGGGTCGTCGTTGCCGGCAAAGAAGAAGCGGCCGTTGCCGGGATGGTAGTAGGTCTCGTGGAAACTTTTGAAGACCTCGTAGGTGAGGGTGGGGATCACCTTGGGATCGCCGCCGGAGTCCACGCCGTAGGTGGTGTCGGGAAACAGCGTGCGCTGGGAGAATTCGCCGAGCACGGAATCGGGCGAGGAGTAAACGCCCTTCATTTCATTGAAGACCACGCCGCTGCGGATGAGTTCGCCGCCGTCGTTGTACTCGAAATGCCAGCCTTCCTGAAGGAAGACGGCCCGGGGGATGCGGGGGAAGAACACGGCGTCGAGGTAGACGTCGACCAGATTGTAGAAGTCGCGCAGGTTGGTGGAGGCCACCGGGTAGCAGGTCTTGTCGGGGTAGGTGAAGGCGTTGAGAAAGGTGTTGAGCGACCCTTTGAGGAGTTCGACAAAGGGTTCCTTGACGGGATATTTTTGCGATCCGCACAGGACCGAGTGTTCCAGGATATGGGGCACGCCGGTGGAGCAGGAGGGGGGGGTGCGGAAGGCCGCGCCGAAAACCTTGTTTTCGTCGTCGGAAATAAGGGAAAGAAGTTCGGCTCCGGTGCGGTCGTGGCGGTAGAGGACGGCCCGGGCGGCATATTCTTCAAGGATTTCGTCGCGAAGGACGGAAAAACCGTGGTTGTGGGACATCAGCGCTCCTGCGTTGTCGTTTGGCCGGCGGGCATGTCCGGCCAGGTTTTTTGTACACATTCAGAAGAAATATGCTATAAGCAGCCCAAGGGTCCGGCGCAAGGCGGCCCGAGGCTGAGGAATAGGGGCGCATCCACTTGCGCTGCCTGGCAAAAAGAACTATATGTTAAACCGGAGAACAGAGGGAAGCACCCTGGAGAGTCGTCTTTTCAAGAGGTTACGACACGACAGGGGGCTTGGGGTTCTTCCGCCCGCGGGCGGGAAAATCCCGTTTCAGGCTAATGAGGGTGGTTTTTTTTAGGCAAGGGTGAATCTCATTCACTCAACTCCGAGGAGGGAGTTATGAACAAGAAGCTGCAAGTCATTTTGGTGGCTCTGGTCGCCCTGCTGCTGGGATTCAGCGGTCCGGCCATGGCCAAGAAGCAGGTCCCGAAGGTCGACAACTTCATTTACTTCATCGACCATTCCAGCTCCATGGCGTTTTCCTACAAGGGACAGCGTTATGTGCAGTTTGGCGGCGTCTCCAAGATCATGATGGCCAAGTCCCTGGCCCGTGAACTGAACAAGATGACCCCCGAACTGGGCTACAAGGCCGGTCTGTACACCTTCGCTCCGTACAAGGAGTACGCTGCGATGGCTCCGTACAAGCAGGCCACCATGGCTGCCGCCATCGAAAAGATCAACACCGACTACTCCGTCTACGGCCGCATGACCCCCATGGGCAAGGGCCTGGAAGATCTGGACAAGCTGCCCGTCTCCACCCTTAGCGGCAAGACCGGCGTGTTCATCTTCTCCGACGGCGACTCCAACTGCGGCGTCGACCCCGTGGCCGTCGCGCAGTCCCTGAAGGCCAAGTACGGCGACAACCTGTGCTTCTACATTGTCGATCTGTCCGACAACAAGCACGGCCAGCAGGTCCTCAAGGCCATCGCCGCCCTGGGCAAGTGCAACTGCATCGAGCTCGGCGAAGAGCTGCTCCGCAACGAGGCCGCCCGCGAGAAGTTCCTCGAGTGCGCCCTGTACGAGTGGATCGAAGACGAAATCGTCGTCTTCCGCAGCATCTACTTCGACTTCGACAAGTACAACATCAAGCCCGAATTCGTGCCCGTCCTTGAAGAAGGCACCGCCATCATCAAGTCCAAGACTGGCATGAAGGTCATCCTCGAGGGCCACACCGACTCCATCGGCTCCGAGCAGTACAACATGAAGCTCGGCCAGCGCCGCGCTGACTCCGTCAAGGCCTTCTTCGTGAAGAAGGGCATCGACGCCTCCCGCATCGAGACCATCAGCTTCGGCGAGTCCGATCCGGTGGCCACCAACAAGACCGCTCAGGGCCGCGCTCTGAACCGTCGTTGCGTGATCAAGTTCAAGTCCATGTAGTGAGACTTCCAAGTCTCGCCGGCCAGACGCCCCGCCAGGGGCGTCTGGCTTTTTGATCGGAGAAAACCCCATGCCCACCGTTCGAAGCACCCTCGCCGCCCTCGCTCTCCTGATTTTTGCCGCCTCCGCCGCCTTTGCCGGCCTGCATGTGTATCCCGCCGACGGCCCGGCTCCGTCCGTTGCCGTCGACACGCCAAAGCCCCTGACCTACAAGGTCGAAAAGGGCGACACCCTGGCCGTCATCGCCAAGAAATTCGGCGTGGACGGCAAGGCGCTGCTCGCCGCCAACAATCTGGCCGACGCCAAGAAGCTCAAGGCCGGACAAACGCTGAACATCCCCGGCAAGACCGCCGCGCCGGCCCCTGTGGCCGCCGTGCCGGCCAAGGCCGAGGCCAAGGTCGCGGCTCCGGCTCCTGTTGCTGCCGCCCCGGCTCCGGTGGTGGCGGAAAAGCCCGACGCCACGGCCCGCAAGGCCGGCGGCAAGGAAGCCCTGGATCCCGGCGTGGTCGAGGAAAAGCCCGTCAAGGGCAAGAAAGGCAAGAAGGGCGCGGAACCGGCCCCTGTCGCGGCCCCGACGGTGGAAGTCACCGAAAAGATGCGGTCTTCCTTTGGCAAGACCGGCGTCATCGGCAACGCCACGGATGTGCCCCAGCCCATTCGCGACGAATTCTGGCGCTATGCCCAGAAGTGGGTGGACGAGCTCGACCGCCTGGGCGTCGGCACGGCCGCCAACAAGAAGATCAAGCAGGTTGGCAGCCAGTGGGAGGCCACCTACCGGATCATCATCCGCGAATCCCTGGGCGCCGAGGTCAAGCGCGTGGAGTACGACCACACGCCCTACGTCGGCCACATCACCTACATGCAGCGGGTCTACACCAGCGTCGGACCGACCAAGGAAGCCGCCTTGCGCGGTCCCTGGACCGAGAAGGACGAGGCCATCCGCGAGATCTTCAGCTATTCGGGCAAGACCAAGGCCTGGCGCTAACAAGACAGCCAGGAAATGTTTTCGCCCCCCGGAGCGCTGCTTCGGGGGGCTTTTTCATGGCCCTGGGGAGCTGCCGCCACCGTGCCGCAGCCGATCCAAGACGCCTTCCCTAACGGTGCACAGGGGTAGGCGGTTCCCCTGCGGAAAACAAGGAGATCCGACCCTTCAACCGGTCAGGCAACCCCTACGCTTCCCCCTTTAACCCTTTTTCCCGGGTGGGGGGTCTGGGGGGCGCCGGGCCCCCGCCGCCGGCGGGGTGGTGCCGTGG